>NZ_JBPJUQ010000385.1:0-503 GCF_051192615.1 Streptosporangium sp. G11 | reverse complement strand
CCACCCGCCGCTGGGCAAGTGGATGATCGGCCTGGGCGAGCAGATCTTCGGCATGACCCCCTACGGGTGGAGGTTCGCCGGTGCCGTAGTCGGGGTGCTGTCGATCCTGATCCTGGCCCGGGTGGCCCGCCGGATGACCCGCTCGACCATGCTGGGCTGCCTGGCCGGGCTCCTGCTGTCCCTCGACGGCCTGCACTACGTGCTGTCGCGGACGGCGCTGCTCGACATCTTCCTGATGTTCTGGGTGCTGGCCGGGTTCGCCTGCCTGGTGGCCGACCGTGACTGGGCGCGGGAGCGGCTGGTCACCTGGTACGAGACCTCACCGCTGAGTGATCACGGGCCGGGGCTCGGGGTGCGGCCGTGGCGGATCGCGGCGGGGCTGTGCCTGGGCGCGGCCTGCGCGGTCAAGTGGTCGGGGGTCTTCTTCCTGGTCGCCTTCGCGGTGATGTCCCTGGTCTGGGACGCGGGCGCCCGCAGGGCGATCGGCCTGCGCAGGCCGTACG
>NZ_JBPJUQ010000384.1:0-506 GCF_051192615.1 Streptosporangium sp. G11 | reverse complement strand
GCTTGTCTCGATCATGTGATCATCTTCACATGTGCCCAGGCAGAACTACGAGGTCGCACGAGGATGAAAAAGGTTCACTGGCCGCCCGTATTTCCACCCGCGATATGCATAAAGCCAGGGTTGTCAACCCCATCGGCTTAAGCCATCTCTGGCATGTATCCATACTTTGGATACCGGTATCCCTTGACGGGATAACCATCCACCCGGAAATGCGGGAGAACCGGCGAACCAACAGACGAAGGACCAGCGTAAATGCCAGCCAGAGCGGCTCAACCGTTCGTGATACCTGCTGACATATGGCAACGATCCAAAGTAATCGCCGCCCTCAGCTTCGCTTTTAACCCGGTGGTGGGTGGTTCTCGACGTGGAACGGCCACCGCGCGATGCTCCGAGTACGACCAAGTGCCCGGAGGTGTGTGGTGGCCGTCATTTCGAGTGTGCTCCTACCAGGCCGATCTCGCCAAGGGCCGGTCGGTTTAGCGACATTCCGGCAGGAGCTGATGGGT
>NZ_JBPJUQ010000383.1:0-512 GCF_051192615.1 Streptosporangium sp. G11 | reverse complement strand
ACTACGACCGCGACTACGCGTTCGTGACCGTCTACAACGGTGTCCAGATCGGCGGCGGCACCGCCAAGGAAGTTTCCAAGGCCGAGTACGACAAGTTCGAGGGTGCCAAGGAAGTCAAGAAGGTCGAGATCAGCCGGGAAGAGTACAAGAAGGCTGTTCTCAACCTGGGTCCGGTCTGGTCCGAGGGTGAGCGCACCCGCGCCGACGAGGTGGGCCCGAATCACCCCGACGCCCAGCTGGCGCGTATCGAGGTCTCCAAGTGGCACTACGACGGTGCCAAGGTCGGCCCCGGCAACGGCAACAAGCTGGGCGAGCCCGAGGTCGAGCACGTCACCGAGTCCGAGTACAACCGGTACCGCGGCCCGGGCACCAAGGTCAAGGACGCCAACGGCAACTACACCATCACGCACTACTACGTGCAGCAGTGGTACAAGCCCGGCACCTCCAAGAAGTACTACAAGGCCGTCTTCATCGTCATCGACGGCTTCATCAAGGACACCGGCAAGCTCGGT
>NZ_JBPJUQ010000382.1:0-512 GCF_051192615.1 Streptosporangium sp. G11 | reverse complement strand
ACTACGACCGCGACTACGCGTTCGTGACCGTCTACAACGGTGTCCAGATCGGCGGCGGCACCGCCAAGGAAGTTTCCGAGGCGGACTACAAGAAGTTCACCGGGCGCAAGGAAGTCAAGCCGGTCGAGATCAGCAAGGAGCAGTACGACAAGTGCGTGCTGGACCTGGGTGCCTGCTGGTCCGAGGGCGCTGACACCCCCGCTGACGTCGTGGGCCCGAACCACCCCGGTGCGGTGCTTGAGCGCACCGAGGTCAGCAAGGCGACCTACACCGCCGCTGGCGTTGGCGCCGGCTCCGGCAACAAGCTGGGCGAGCCCGAGGTCGAGCACGTCACCGAGTCCGAGTACAACAAGTACGCGGGCCCGGGCACCAAGGCCAAGGACGCCCTGGGCAACTACACCATCACGCACTACTACGTGCAGAAGTGGCTGAAGGCCGGCACCTCCAAGAAGTACTACAAGGCCGTCTTCATCGTCATCGACGGCTTCATCAAGGACACCGGCAAGCTCGGT
>NZ_JBPJUQ010000381.1:0-523 GCF_051192615.1 Streptosporangium sp. G11 | reverse complement strand
CGGGAGGGCCGGGTCATTCGTGAGGCCGGTGCCGGTGAGCTGGACGAGCACGCCGTCCTCGACATGATCATGGAAGGGAGTGCCCTGTGATCCCCTCCTTCCCCGGGAGACCCGCGAACCCCCGACACGTCGTGAGCCCCGGACGCGCAGGGAACCCTCGACACACCGAAAGCGCCGGACACCTCGGACACGCCGGGAGCGCCGGGCGCACCGGGCGCACCGGGACTAGCGAAAGGAACCGACAGGTCTTCATGGACGTCATCTCTCTCCGTTCCGGAGCCCCGAGCGCCGTGGCGGTGCTCCGGTGAAGCCGCCCGTGGACGAGCACGACCGCGTCGAGGCGCCCGCTCGCAAACCCGTCGTGGCGAGCCCGCTCGCCCGCCTCGGAGAGACGCGTCATCTCGGTCTGGTGATCGCGTTGGTGTTGCTGGCGGTGGTGGGGCTGGTCACGGTGCCCGACACCTTCGCCACGACGTCCAACATGGTGAGCATCCTGTCGCTGGCCGCGACCATCGGGGTGATC
>NZ_JBPJUQ010000380.1:0-524 GCF_051192615.1 Streptosporangium sp. G11 | reverse complement strand
GCGCACTCCCTCGGCCAGCAGGATCCGCCGCACCTGCGAGCGCGCCACCACAATGCCCAGCTCGTGGGCGGCCTCGGTCAGGGTGTCCAGCGTCCACGCCCCTGGCCCGGTCTCATCGGCCGCGGCCAGCTCACCGGTCGCCTGATCGCGCACCGGCCGGCCCGGCGGCGAAGTGCGGGCCAGCGCGATGAGCTGCGAGCGCTCGGATTGGCTGATCCGCCGTTTACGACCGACACCAGGCCGATCTCCCAACCCGTCCAGGCCTTCGGCGTTGAAGCGCGCCAACCGGTAGCGCACCGTCTTCTCCGCACACCCCAGCTCGCGGGCGATCTGCGGCACCCGCAGCCGCTCCCAGCTCAACGCGATGATCTGAGCCCGCCGTATCCAATCGGCCGGAGCATGCCGGGCACCGGCCAACTTACGGATCTTCCGTTCCTCGATCGGGTCCTTCGGGGCCCTCGCGAACAGGAGCTTCGGCACTGCCTCACCGCCCATCAACGACCTACTGGGCCCTGATCGTACGT
>NZ_JBPJUQ010000379.1:0-526 GCF_051192615.1 Streptosporangium sp. G11 | reverse complement strand
GCCCACCCTGACCATGCCATCGTCACCAGCTTCCCCGGCCTGGGAGAACTGACCGGAGCACGACTGTTCGCCGAGATCGGCGATGACCGCACCCGATTCGCCGACGCTCGTGCACTCAAGGCCTACGCCGGAGCCGCCCCCATCACCCGCGCCAGCGGACGCAGCCGAGCCGTTGTTCATCGCCGGGTGAAGAATCAGCGCCTGGCCGCCGTGGGCTACATCTGGGCCTTCGCCGCCATCACCGCATCCCCCGGTGCCCGCACCCACTACGACCGGCGAAAAGACCACGGCGACCGGCACTCCTCGGCTTTGCGCAACCTCTACAACCGCTTCCTCGGCTGCCTGTTCCACTGCCTGGCCACCGGCCAGACCTACGCCGAGCACGTCGCTTTCCCCGCCGCAGAACCTGGGGGCTCCACCGCCCCCAGACCCCCACGCGCCGCGGTAACCGCCGACGCCCAACGCTCCTGATCACACCTCGCCATAGGCGTCGACGGCCACCACGGACCGGCCTCCCTTGACACCC
>NZ_JBPJUQ010000378.1:0-528 GCF_051192615.1 Streptosporangium sp. G11 | reverse complement strand
CGGCGTCAGACTGAAAACCGGCCTCGACCAGGCACCAGGCGGACTCGACGTCGGCGGGCAACCACCCCCGATTTTCACGCCCGCAGGGCGTGCGCGCAGCCACATCAAAGACTGAAAAGCGGACGGTCATGCTGCCGTGGGGCTTCTGTTCCCAATGACGGTCGTGGGCACGTTCCCCGCCTGGTCAGGCGGAGTGGATGTTTCGGACTTTGTTGGCTCTGCGGTACAGATCGGTTTGCCATCAGGCGACTTGGGTGCTTCACCGGACACGCGAGGTTGCCGGTTCATGCGTGTGGTGGAAGCGTTACTTCGGATGGTGTCAGCGAGTGTCCGACGCGGCTTTGCAGTAGGGCAGAAAAAGGGCTACCGTATTCGCCAATTCGGACATGCGGGAATAATTGTAACGGTATGGTTGCTGAGTGCAGTCCTCTGCTTTCTGCGTGACTTTGATTGAGCCCTTTCCATCGTGACGACGCTGGTCACGATGGGTACGCGCAAAGCGGTGGCGGATGAGACGAGGCTCCCGAT
>NZ_JBPJUQ010000377.1:0-543 GCF_051192615.1 Streptosporangium sp. G11 | reverse complement strand
GGTTTCTAGTGTTCGTGGTGTCCGAACGGCAACACCCCTCCACCGCACAGGAGCATGACGATGAGCACCACGCGCGCCCTTCTCGCCGGAGCGGCCCTGGCCGCCTCCCTGCTGGCCGGCGTGGCCGCGGCCCCCGCCGCCTCCGCCACCACCTCCGCCTCCACCGCCGGTTCGGCCGTGGCCACGCAGCAGGCGCAGACCTCCGGCAAGCACTTCTTCGGCCCCTACTACTCCGGGTTCGGCCGCGGCGAGGACTTCGGTCACCGCTCCTACTTCAAGGGCTACTGGACCAAGGACAACGGCCGCTACTGGTTCTACGGCGACCTGTTCGACCGTGACCGCGACCGCTCCCACAGCTACGTGTGGTTCAAGTGGCACGACCGCTTCGGCTTCCACACCAAGGTCTTCAAGACCTTCGGCCACGGCGACATCGACCACTTCGGCGGCTTCAAGAAGAGCAACGGCTTCGACGACTTCAAGATCCGCGTCTGCGAGGGCACCGACAAGTTCGACGACTGCGGCCGCTGGGGCGACGCCTTCTAA
>NZ_JBPJUQ010000376.1:0-544 GCF_051192615.1 Streptosporangium sp. G11 | reverse complement strand
GCGCACATGCTCGGTGAGCAGGATCCGGCGCACCTGAGAGCGGTGGATGTCGATGCCCGCCGCGCGGGCGGCCGCGGTGAGGGTGTCCAGTGTCCACTCGGCTGGGGCGATCTCATCGGCCGCCACCAGGTCCCCGGTCGCATCGCGGACCGGCTTGCCGGGCGGGGTCGAACGCGCCAGCGCGATGACCTGCCCGCGTTCGACCTCGGTGATCCGTGGTTTGCGGCCCGCCCCGGGCCGGTCACCCAACCCGGCCAGGCCCTCGGCGTTGAACCGGTCGAGCCGCTCGCGCACCGTCTGCATGTGGCAACCCAGCTTGGCCGCGATCACACTGGTCCGCAGCCCCTGCCAGCTCAATGTGATCATCTGTGCCCGCACGATCCAGTCGCCCGGGGCGTGCCGCGCTCCAGCCAGCTTACGGATCTTGCGTTCCTCGTCGGCGTTCAGCGGCGGGCGCGCGAACAGTAGCTTCGGCATGATGGCCCCTGAAACCATCATTCCCCCAGCTCAGCTGGTATCCACACCCTCAATCAGGAACGTTGCA
>NZ_JBPJUQ010000375.1:0-552 GCF_051192615.1 Streptosporangium sp. G11 | reverse complement strand
CTCGGCCCCGTCCTTCCCCGCACCTTCGAGCCCGAGCCCGGCTGGAGCGCCGACGGCCGGAGGATCAAAGCCACTCTGGAATACAGCCGGGGACCGGAGAAGACCTGGGTCTACGGCGGCCTGCGCATCGCTGACGGCCAGGCGGTCACCATGACCGCAGCCTCGCGCAACAGCGCCGGCTGGCAGCGTTTTTTGGCGCTGCTGGAGCAGGCCAACCCGACCGGAACGATCGCGGTGATCACCGACAACCTGTCCAGCCATAACAGCGTCTCCACCCGCGAATGGCTCATTGACCATCCGCGCATCCAGCAGGTGTTCATCCCTAAGGGCGCTTGCTGGCTCAACCTGCAGGAAGCCTGGTGGCGTATCTTCCGCCGTCAGGCCCTGGCTGGGCAGACCTTCGCCGACCCCGGCGAGATCACCTACGCCACCACGGTGGCGACCGCCCAGCTCAACGCCCGCGCTCGCCCCTGGATCTGGGGCCGTCCGGCTCCTGAGCCTCGCCGCCGTCGACGTCGGTTTATCTACCTGCTTTGAGGAACGAAGCACTAG
>NZ_JBPJUQ010000374.1:0-554 GCF_051192615.1 Streptosporangium sp. G11 | reverse complement strand
CCATAGGCGTCGTGATCTCTGCTGATGAGCTTGCCAGCCGCAGGCTGCTCCAGGTGACGGTGTCATGGCACATCCACCCCAGCGACAACCAGGCCTCGCTGGTGCATATGTGGTTGCACCTGGATGATCTAGATTCTGTCCTCTTCCATACGGCGCCCGATGCCTCGCTCGAGCTGACGCTTGATCGGCCACACGACTCCTATGACATGGACGAGCACGGCCAGGTCATCGTCGGTCCCGCTCCAGAGGATTTCCTGATGAGCCGATTCATCGGCCAGTCGATCCGAGCCGTTCACCGCATCATCGACCACCGGATCGAGACGGAGATCGGCCTCCGGCTCGAACTCGATCGCGGCGAGGTGCGCATCCTCAACCTGGACGACGAACTGGTCATCACCGACACCGCCCTGCCGGACGCGCTCGAAGCTGCCCTCCGCTGACACTTCCTCGCGACATTCAGTGCGCTGAACCCACGAGGTGAACAGGCCCTCAGATGCCGAACCCACGCAAGTTCCCGCTGAAGAAGCCTCAGTTCGCGTGAACTCTGGGCTTTC
>NZ_JBPJUQ010000373.1:0-555 GCF_051192615.1 Streptosporangium sp. G11 | reverse complement strand
GCGCACCCCCTCGGCCAACAAAATTCGCCGTACTTGCGAGCGCGCCACTTCGATGCTCAGCCCGTGGGCGGCTTCGGTCAGCGTGTCCAGTGTCCAGTTGCCCGGTCCGTCCTCCTGGTCCGCGGCCGGCTCACCGGTTGCCTGATCGCGCAGCGGCCGGCCCGGAGGCCGGCTGCGGGCCAGCGCGATGATCTGTGAGCGCTCGGCTTCGCCGATCCGCCGCTTACGGCCGACACCAGGCCGATCTCCCAGCCCATCGAGACCTTCGGCGTTGAAGCGCGCCAGTCGATAGCGCACCGTCTTCTCACTGCAGCCGATGCTGCGGGCGATCTGCGGCACCCGCAGCCGCTCCCAGCTCAAAGATATGATCTGCGCTCTGCGGATCCAGTCGGCCGGAGCATGTCGGGCACCGGCCAGCTTACGGATCTTCCGTTCCTCCACCGTGTCCTTCGGCGCCCGTGCGAACAGGAGCTTCGGCACTGCCTCACCGCCCATCAACGACCCGCTGGGCCCTGATAGTACGTCTAATCTTGCTGTCCAAAAAGGAACGAAGCA
>NZ_JBPJUQ010000372.1:0-557 GCF_051192615.1 Streptosporangium sp. G11 | reverse complement strand
GTGTTCGACCATCCGGTGATCCAGCGCTGCCAGCTCCACAAGATCAGAAATGTCCGGGACAAGCTCCCTGACAAGCTGCGCGCGGTGACCGAGAAGCGGATGCGGGAGGCCTACCACGCCGACACGCTCTTGGCCGCCGAGGCCGGGCTCACCGCCCTGGCCGCCGAGCTGGACAAGAAATACCCGGGCGCGGCCGCCTCGCTACGGGAAGGAATGGATGAGACGCTGACCGTCCTGCGACTGGGTGTGCCACCAACCCTCGCGCGTTCCCTTCGCTCGACCAATCCCATCGAGTCGATGATCTCGATCTGCCGCGATCACGCCGCCAATGTCAAGAATTGGAAGAACGGGCAGATGGCCCTGCGCTGGTGCGCGGCCGGCATGGCCGAGGCCGCCAAGCAGTTCCGCCGTGTGAACGGCTTCCTGCACTTGCCCAAGCTCCGCGCCGCGCTGGAACGGCACGTCACGCCCCAGAACGCCACTTCAAGCTGCTACAACGAGAACGTCGCCTGACCGCGGGACCGCTCTTCAAGTTCCACGAGCCGCGGGACATCCTC
>NZ_JBPJUQ010000371.1:0-563 GCF_051192615.1 Streptosporangium sp. G11 | reverse complement strand
CCGTCGATGACGGAGTCGAGCCTGTCCCGGGTCTGGGTGAGATCCGCGATGTGCCGGTCGAGGTGGTCGCGTTCCGCGGCCAGGCG
Source organism: Streptosporangium sp. G11 (assembly GCF_051192615.1). Classification (NCBI taxonomy): domain Bacteria; kingdom Bacillati; phylum Actinomycetota; class Actinomycetes; order Streptosporangiales; family Streptosporangiaceae; genus Streptosporangium; species Streptosporangium sp. G11. The sequence continues at coordinate 477 of NZ_JBPJUQ010000371.1, read as the reverse complement.
CTGGAGGAGTTCAGGGGTGGCCTTGCCATCGATGACGCAGGGGGTCAGCTCGGCGATGGCCTTGCTGCTCAGTCCGGCGGCGTACAGCTGGCGGATGAGGTGGATCCGGTCGACGGCGGTTTCCGCGTAGTGGCGCTGGCCGCTGCCGCTGCGCTCGGCGGTGAGCAGGTTCTGTTCCTCGTAGTACCGCAGGGCCCGGGTGGTGACTCCCGTGCGTTGGGCGAGTTCCCCGATCCGCATTTCTGCCCCTTCTTGCGTGTTCTGCATCACACGCATTTGCCCTTCACGTCAACGTCAAGTTTTACGGTAGCTCATGTGCCCGCTAGCGGGCGAATGATCCCGTTAGATCCCTTATCGGGATGAGGTAAACGACGAACGGACGGAATATTCATGAGTGAGGACACTGCACCGGCCCGGCGGGTGATCGGCGTCGAGGAGCACGCCTGGACCCCGGAACTGCGCCGCGCCCTTCTGCGG
>NZ_JBPJUQ010000370.1:0-563 GCF_051192615.1 Streptosporangium sp. G11 | reverse complement strand
CCGGCACCTCCAAGAAGTACTACAAGGCCGTCTTCATCGTCATCGACGGCTTCATCAAGGACACCGGCAAGCTCGGTGACAACGTCGGCGGCCAGGGCTTCACCTGGAACCAGAAGCCCGAGCAGACGGTGTTCGTGTTCGGCTACCCGGCCGACGCGCACCCCGACGGCAACAAGGCCTACACCGGCGTCACGCCCAAGTGGACCTACGGCAAGACCACCGGCAAGACCTTCGTGCAGGCGGCGACCAAGGTCGAGGAGCACATCGGCCTGAAGAGCTCCTTCACCCCCGGCGCCGACGGTGGCCCCTGGCTCGCCAAGTACAGCAACGCCAAGCGTCTCGGCTACGTCAACGGTGTCACCAGCCTCTTCGGTGACCAGGACAGCAACGGCCGCTACGACCTCATCACCACCCCGTACTTCGACGGTGAGACCGCTGCCATCTACACCAAGGCCGCGAACGTCTGGTCCGGCTCGATCGTCAAGTAGTAGTAGCTCCCTGACGATCACCCGAGCCTGAGCGTCCAAACCTCAGACTCACAGCACCACCAGCATTACTTAGCT
>NZ_JBPJUQ010000369.1:0-582 GCF_051192615.1 Streptosporangium sp. G11 | reverse complement strand
CCTGCCCGCCGCAGGGAGTGACGGTCGTGGCCGCCGACGAGCTCGGCCCTATCGTTCCGCGGACCTTTGATTCCGCGCCCGGGTGGACATCTGACGGCCGACGCGTCAAAGCACCCCTGGAATACAGCCGCGGCCCGGAGAAGACCTGGGTCTACGGCGGCCTGCGCATCGCCGACGGCCACGCGGTCACCATGACCGCCGCTTCACGCGACAGTGTCGGCTGGCAGCGCTTTTTGTCTCTGCTGGAGCAGGCCAACCCGGTCGGCACGATCGCGGTGATCACCGACAATCTGTCCAGCCATAACAGCATCTCCACCCGTCAGTGGCTCACTGAGCATCCGCGGATCCAGCAGGTGTTCATTCCCAAGGGCGCTTGCTGGCTCAACCTGCAAGAAGCCTGGTGGCGCATTTTCCGTCGCCAGGCCCTGGCTGGGCAGACTTTCGCCGATCCCGACGAGATCACCTACGCCACCACCGTGGCAACCGCCCAGCTCAACACCCGCGCCCACCCTTGGGTCTGGGGTCGGCCAACCCTTCCCCCTCGGCCGCGCCGACGTCGCTTTATCTACCTGCTTTAAGGAA
>NZ_JBPJUQ010000368.1:0-583 GCF_051192615.1 Streptosporangium sp. G11 | reverse complement strand
GGCCCGTGGGGCCGGTTCAGCCGTATCGGCGCTGGCGCGGAGCCTGGGCTGCGCGCGCACGGCCGACGCTATCGGTGCTTGGTCCATACAACCTTCCCAACGACCTTCCCGAAAACGCCAACAGGGCCCCGGCGCCATGATGCGCCGGGGCCCGCGAGGTTCAACACCATCTACCGGCCCTGAGGCCGACTTACCTGTTTCCGCATGGGGCCGCCCAATGCTGCGGGCGGGGATGCGGGGATCGCGTATGCGTGACCGTAGACCACCGTCCAATCCGGGGAACTGCGGTACCCGTGCGGCGAACATCAGCCGACAACGGGCGATCCTGATGGCGTTCAACACTCCTTTCACTCTTCGCTGGCGCTATTTCCTTCGACTTCATGCATCACGTGCGTACCGCAGCTGCTTCGTCCACGGCCGGGACCCTTCACCTACTGCTGGTCCTGGCGCGTCCGACGGTGGTACTCGTTACTCGTTCACTGCCTGACTGCTGTGGCAGCGCGTCCACGGCCGGGACCCTTCAACCACTGCCGGTCCTGGCACGTCCGACCTTCTGCCCGTTCACTTCTTGCCGCAGCTGCTT
>NZ_JBPJUQ010000367.1:0-585 GCF_051192615.1 Streptosporangium sp. G11 | reverse complement strand
CCACGACCGAGGCCGCCTAAGATCAACCCACGGCACCTACCTCGTCGAGCCTTTTACACCGCTCCGAGGACGCGACCCGTCGTCGACGCTCTGACATTGAAAGACAACGAGCCTACGAGGCCGGATCGAGCCGAACGGAAGTGGTCCGGAACATCGCGGATCAGGAGTGCTTGAGCTGAGGCTTGCCACCGTGGCCAGGCACAATCAGACTGTGGACTTCCAGGATTCCCTGCTTCTGAAAGCTGCCCGGCTCTGTCCCGTCGACGTCCGGACGGAGGAATCCGGCATCAGCGTGGCCGATGTACTGGAGTACCTGGAACACGACGAATGGGAGACGGCCCTCCTCCTTCTCGAAGAGCTCGGCGACGCGCATCCTCAGTTGCCCGAGTTCTGGAGCCTGCTGGCGGAGGCGGCCCGCTTGATGTGGCTTCATCGGGATGCCGAGTGGTGCGAATGGCGATGTAGTGAGGCCCGCAACGGTGCCGTTCGTGCCGACCTTTGCCTCACTGAGCCTGTACGGAGTTGAGATCAGAGGGATTCGTCTGCGCGGTGCTCTGCCGTCCTGGTAGGCCATCGCTATGGCGC
>NZ_JBPJUQ010000366.1:0-599 GCF_051192615.1 Streptosporangium sp. G11 | reverse complement strand
CCGGGTCGTGACTGGTGGCCCAGGAACGGGGTCGCCGCCGGCGCACCCCCTCGGCCAGCAAAATCCGCCGCACCTGCGAACGGGCCACCTCGATGCCCACCTCCTGGGCGGCCTCGGTCAAAGTGTCCAGCGTCCAACTTCCCGGCCCAGCATCCTCAGCCGCGGACAGTTCACCGGTTGCCTCATCGCGCACCGGCTGGCCCGGAGGCCGGCTGCGGGCCAGTGCGATGATCTGCGAACGCTCGGCTTCACCGATTCGCCGTTTGCGGCCCACTCCGGGCCGATCTCCCAAACCGTCCAGGCCCTCTTCGTTGAAACGCGTCAGCCGGTAGCGCACCGTCTTCTCCGCGCAGCCGAGCTCGCGGGCAATCTGCGGCACCCGCAGCCGCTCCCAGCTCAAAGAGATGATCTGAGCCCGCCGTATCCAATCGGCCGGAGCATGCCGGGCACCGACCAACTTACGGATCTTCCGTTCCTCCACCATGTCCTTCGGCGCTCGCGCGAACAGGAGCTTCGGCACTGCCTCACCGCCCATCAACGACCCGCTGGGCCCTGATCGTACGTCTAATCTTGCTGCTCAAAAAGGAACGAAGCACTAG
>NZ_JBPJUQ010000365.1:0-601 GCF_051192615.1 Streptosporangium sp. G11 | reverse complement strand
CATCGAAGGTGTACTTCTTGCCGATGCGCATCCTCATCCCCGCACCGATGGCTTCCGCGGTCATGACAGCGCCATCCTCTCCTGGGCTCAGCCGCCCTCGCTCGGCCGCCCCAGCCTCCCGAGGCGCAGCTTCGACAATGCGCGCGGCGCGACCGATCGCCAACAGAAGACAACACAGCCGATACGAGCCACGAACCCGCATGCCGGCCCGCAATCGACCCGCAGGATTACCCGGAGACTTCACCAACGGCTTCCCCAGCTGTTGAAGCGCGGCCTACGCTCAAAACTCAACGCTGACGCGACGGCGATGAGGGGCCACGATGAGAAAGGTCCGCAACGAACGGCTGACGGCGGCCCGGCTCGCCCTCGCCTCGGGCATCAACACCCAGCAAGCGGTCGCCGAGGCCATCAGCGACCTGGTCCACACCGCAACCGGCAAGCACCCCCCGATCGACGCCGACTACATCTCCAAGCTCGAACGCGGGGAGATCACCTGGCCCGGTGCCGATTACCGGACCGCTTTTCGCCGCCACTTCGGCGTATCCACTGATGCCGACCTGGGCTTCTACAGCCGCCGCACCAGCTCTGCCCACCCGCCGCC
>NZ_JBPJUQ010000364.1:0-611 GCF_051192615.1 Streptosporangium sp. G11 | reverse complement strand
AACGCCGTCGGCGTAGCCATCACCGTCACCCCACCGGCCAACGCCATATCCGACTCACCTTGACGCAACGAACTGGCAGCCAGGTGCAACGCCACCAAAGACGACGAACACGCCGTGTCCACCGTCACCGCCGGCCCCTCCAACCCGAACGTGTACGACACCCGACCCGACGCCACACTCCCCGCACTCCCACTCGCCAACAACCCCTCCAAATCCCCCGGCACCCCCGCGACACTGGTGGCGTAGTCGCCGTACATGACCCCCGCGAACACCCCCGTCCGCGTTCCACGCACCGACACCGGATCGATCCCCGCCCGCTCGAACGCCTCCCACGCCGTCTCCAGCAACAACCGCTGCTGCGGATCCATCGCCTGAGCCTCACGCGGAGAAATCCCGAAGAAGTCGGCGTCGAATTCGGCGGCGCTCTCGAGGAAGCCGCCTTCCCTGACGTACGACGTCCCCCGCCGCTCCGGGTCCGAGTCGAACAGGCCGTCCAGGTCCCAGCCGCGGTCGGTGGGGAATCCCGAAACCGCATCGCGACCACTCGCCACCACGTCCCACAGCTCCTCGGGTGAGGACACCCCACCCGGATAGCGACACGCCATCCCCAC
>NZ_JBPJUQ010000363.1:0-617 GCF_051192615.1 Streptosporangium sp. G11 | reverse complement strand
AGAGCCGAGGTCGTCGGCCTCTATACCCAGCCCCCGCCAGGCACCACGGTGATCTGCGCCGACGAGCTCGGGCCGGTGACCCCGCGTACCTTCCCGCCCGCGCCCGCCTGGTCACCTGACGGGCACCGAATCAAAGACCGACTGGAGTATTCGCGCGGCATCGACAAGACGTGGGTGTACGGCGGCTTACGTATCCGCGACGGCACCGAACTCACCTTCTGTGCGCCCTCGCGCAACAGTGACGGCTGGATCCAGCTGCTGACGCGGATCGCCACCGCCAACCGGCGCGGTGCGATCGTGGTCATCACCGATAATCTGTCCAGCCATTCCAGTTGGAAGGTCCGCCAGTGGTTGCTGCGTCACCCGCGGATCCGCCAGGTGTTCATCCCGGTCAAAGCGTGCTGGCTGAACCTGGCCGAGGGCTGGTGGCGGCTGCTGCGCAAGGCCGCGTTCGCCGGGCAGACCTTCGCCGATGCCACCGAGATCGCCTACGCGGTCGCCCTCGCCACCGCCCAGCTCAACGCCCGCGCCCATCCCTGGATCTGGGGGCGACCACCACCCCAGCCCCGCACCCTCCGCCGCACGTTCGTCTACCGGCTATGAGGAACGCGGCACTA
>NZ_JBPJUQ010000362.1:0-620 GCF_051192615.1 Streptosporangium sp. G11 | reverse complement strand
ATTGCCGATACAGCCTCTCGACCGGTAGTCCTCTCTCGCCGCGTTTACGGATGACGTCCAACACCGCTTCGGCGCTCTGCATTACGCATGCCTCCCTTCGCTGGACATCTCAATCACCTGTGCCCCTTTGCCCTGCGGACGGCTTTCCCGCCCTCCCTGGCAGGTCGTCACTCCTGCGACTACTACGGGCACTCCGTCGCCATAGGGCTCGCGCCCCGTAGGCGATCCCGTGGTACGTCTTCGTTGCACGTATCGAGCACGACGTAGGCCGCCCACTCATCTCCTTGACCGCCCTCGCTGGGCGATGCTCCACATCACGGAGGTTGTTCGGTCCCACGGGTTCATGACCGGACATGATGTGGCGCCGGTTTCAGGTGTCGTTCCGACGGGTGCGCACTCTCACCACTGGAGATTGGGCTTCAAGCAATCCAGCCTTGGCCATATCGCGCGGGTCTCGCGGCCCCCCGCCCCAGACACCTCCGGACGGTTACCGCTTCCCTGACATGCTCTTGTCCCCTCGCGCTTTCGCGTCCAGGTGAGTCAGGCGACCCAAGAACCTCCCTCCGAGTTCCTCCCGACTGCGTCGGGGATACAACGAAGCGCCTCACGGCGCACACCCG
>NZ_JBPJUQ010000361.1:0-621 GCF_051192615.1 Streptosporangium sp. G11 | reverse complement strand
TTGTCGCCGTAGGCGCAGTCGGCCACCAGCGCCCGGAAAGGCACGGCGGCGGCCTGCGCCCGACCCGCGAGCGCGGCCGCGAGTTGCGGTTTGGTGTGAAACGCCGGATCGCTGCGGCCGCGAGGCAACCGAGCGGCGGGGGTATAGGGCAGCGCGTGCAGCGGGTAGTAGACCCGCTCGTCGGCCCAGAGCGTGGTCACTGCCACGATCCCGTTCTCGATCTTCCCGACCGAGCCCAGGTACTGATGGGCGGTATGCGCGGTGGCGGTGCCGTCCTTGCGGTCCCCGGTGTCGTCGACCACCAGCACCCCGCCCGCGTGCGGCGCGGTCACCGGATCGGCCCGCAGCAGCTCAAGACGCCGGGCGTTGATCTTCTCGTGGTCCCACGGCGACTCCGACAGGAAGAACTGCAGCCGCTGCACCGCCGCATTCTGCGCCCCGGCCACCGGCTCCGCACCGGCCAGGGCCGTCAGCGTCTTGTTGCGGTCGCGTGGCAGCAACAGTCCGGCCAGATATTCACGAAACCCCCGGCGCTGCGCGAGCGAGCACCACAGATCATCGAACCGGGCCGCGTAGTCCTCCAACGGGCCCGGCGCCGGCGGACACGGACGCCGCGCGGTC
>NZ_JBPJUQ010000360.1:0-627 GCF_051192615.1 Streptosporangium sp. G11 | reverse complement strand
GGGCATCGAGCGGCGTGGCAACGTGCTGGCGACCATGACGAAGCTCAAGCAGGTCTGCAACCACCCGGCCCAGCTGCTGAAGGACGGCTCACGGCTGGCGGGCCGGTCGGGGAAACTGGCCCGGCTGGAGGAGCTGGCCGAGGAGATCGTCGAGGAGGGCGACAAGGCACTGGTCTTCACCCAGTACGCCGGATTCGGCGCCCTGCTGCAGCCCTACCTGGCCGCCCACCTGGACCGGCCGGTGCTGTGGCTGCACGGCGGACTACCAAAACGCAAACGCGACGAACTGGTCGAACGCTTCCAAAGCGACGACGAGCCGATGCTGTTCCTGCTCTCCCTCAAGGCCGCCGGCACCGGCCTGAACCTGACCGCCGCCACCCACGTCGTCCACGTGGACCGCTGGTGGAACCCCGCCGTCGAAGACCAGGCGACCGACCGGGCCTTCAGGATCGGCCAGACCAGAAACGTCCAGGTCAGAAAATTCATCTGCGTCGGCACCCTGGAGGAGCGCATCGACGAGATGATCGAACGCAAGAAGGCCCTCGCCCAGAGCGTGGTCGGCACCGGCGAAGACTGGATCACCGACCTGTCCACCGACCAGCTGCGCGAGCTGTTCCGGCTCGGCCC
>NZ_JBPJUQ010000359.1:0-629 GCF_051192615.1 Streptosporangium sp. G11 | reverse complement strand
TGCGGGCGACCTCGGCGATGACCTGGCCGGCGCAGGTGATGCGGAAGGTCCCGTCGGCTGCTTCGACGCTCACGGTCGCTGCGGCGTGGCCGATGCCGACGCCGATGCGCTGTCCAGCAACGGCGATCCAGCCGCGGCTGCTGACCCGCCGCTGCACCCGGACCGGTTCGGTGGCCGGTTGGGGTGCGGGTCCGGCGGGGCGGGCATCACGCAGGCGGGCCGTGACATCGCCGGTGAGCGGGTTGGGCAGGGTGCGCAGCAGCGTGGACCCGTCGGTCAGATGCAGCACGGCGCCGTCGAGACGGACGGTCAGCCGGCGTCCGGCGAACGGGGAGCCGACCTGGTATTGCCGGCCACCGAGGGAGACCAGGCCGGAGGCGTTGACGGTCCGGTCGACCTCGACCGCATCGCCGGCACCGGGGCGGGGCGGTGTGATGGTGGGCTGGATACGGGTGCCGCCATCGGAGATCAGCTGCCGTAGACGCTGCGGGGTGAGCCGGGACGGCACTTTTTTGATCCTCACTTCGGCGGTCAGTAGCTCGACGGTGCCGGTATCGGCCCGCAACGTGAGCGTCAGCCCGGCCCGGTGGGTGCCGAGCCAGAACTGCTGCCCGCAGACGGTCAGATTG
>NZ_JBPJUQ010000358.1:0-651 GCF_051192615.1 Streptosporangium sp. G11 | reverse complement strand
CTACTCCTACTACGCCGCTTGGCGCGACGAGGGCATGTTCGCGCGGCTCAACCAGGATCTGACCGGCCTGGCCCGGGTGAAGGCCGGGCACGACACGGAGCCGACGGCCTCGGTCATCGACACCCAGAGCGTGAAGACCTCCACCAACCCGCCGACCGCGACCCAGGGCACGGACGCGGCCAAGAAGATTGTGGGTCGCAAGCGCGGCGTCGCGACCGACGCGCTCGGCCTGCTCCTGGCGGTCACCGTCTGCGCCGCCTCGGTCTCGGAGAATCAAGCCGGTATGCAGGTGCTGGACCAGGCCAAAGCCGACCACCCCACGCTCACCAAGACCTGGGTCGACGCCGGATTCAAGAACCAGTTCACCGAACACGCCGCCGCTCTGGGCATCGACGCCGAGGTCGTTCCCCGCAACTCCGACATCAAGGGCTTCCATGTCCTCAAACGCCGCTGGGTCATCGAGCGGACGTTCGGCTGGTTGATGCTCCACCGCCGCCTGGCCCGCGACTACGAGACCCTACCCGCCAGTTCCGAAGCCATGATCCACATCGCAATGATCGACAACACCAGCAAGCGCATAACCGACGAAGCCACACCAACCTGGCGAGGGACGTACTAGGGCAAACAACGCAAATCAAACGCCCTCTCAGA
>NZ_JBPJUQ010000357.1:0-662 GCF_051192615.1 Streptosporangium sp. G11 | reverse complement strand
TCCGGGACGATGTCACCGATCAGCGGGGTCAAAGCCGCGTCCGGGCCGATCTCCAGCCACAACCCGGCATCCGCGGCGGTGATCGCGTCAGCGAACCGGACCGGCCGGCGAACCTGATCCACCCAATACCCCGGACTCGACCAGTCCCGATCGACCCGTTCACCCGTCACACTCGACACCGCCGCCACCGACGGCTCACCGAACCCCAACCCCTCCACCACCCGCCGAAACTCCTCCAACATCGGCTCCATCAACGGCGAGTGAAAAGCATGCGACACCGACAACCGCCTGCCCCTCCACCCACCGGCGACCCGCTCCACCTCCCCCAGCGGCCCAGAAATCACCACCGAACGAGGACCGTTGACCGCCGCGACCGCCACCCGCCCCACCAGATGCGGAACAACCTCCTCCTCCGAGGCCTGCAACGCCCACATCGCCCCACCAGCAGGCAAAGCCTGCATCAACCGGCCACGCGCCTCCACCAGACGAACCGCATCAGGCAACGACAACACCCCGGCCACATGCGCCGCGGCCACCTCACCAATCGAATGACCAACCACCACATCCGGCCACACACCCCACGACTCCAGCAACCGCGCCAACCCCACCTCAACCGCGAACAACCCCGGCTGAACCCAACCCGTCCGCTCCAAACCCTCCCC
>NZ_JBPJUQ010000356.1:0-662 GCF_051192615.1 Streptosporangium sp. G11 | reverse complement strand
TGTTCACCATCGTCATCCTGTTCGCCCTGCAAGGCGAGACGATCACCTCTCAGCCCGGGGACGTGGCCCGCATCGCGCTGCCGTTGCTGGCCTACTTCGCCCTCATGTGGGGCGGTTCCTTCCTGGCCGGCCGGGCGATCGGCCTGAGCTACGAGCGCACCACCACGCTCGCCTTCACCGCGGCGGGCAACAACTTCGAGCTGGCCATCGCGGTCGCGGTCGGCGTGTTCGGCGTCACCTCCGGCCAGGCCCTGGCCGGGGTGGTCGGCCCGCTCATCGAGGTACCCGTCCTGGTCGCCCTCGTCTACGTCAGCCTCCGGGGCCGCCGCCTGTTCACCCCTACCGCCACCACCACCTCTGAGGGATCGGTTCATGCCTGACAAGCCCAGCGTGTTGTTCGTCTGCGTGCACAACGCCGGACGCTCCCAGATGGCCGCCGGCTGGCTCACCCACCTGGCCGGAGATCGCATCGAGGTCCGCTCCGCGGGCTCGGAGCCCGCCGAGAACATCAACCCGGCCGCCGTGGCGGCGATGACCGAGGTCGGCATCGACATCACCGGCCAGAGGCCGAAGATCCTCACCACCGAGGCCGTCCAGGACTCCGACGTGGTCATCACCATGGGCTGCGGGGATGCCTGCCCGTTCTTCCCCGGCAAACGCTA
>NZ_JBPJUQ010000355.1:0-676 GCF_051192615.1 Streptosporangium sp. G11 | reverse complement strand
AAGGCTTCGGATCCACAAGATGGCTCCGCGTAGATGAAGGCCCGCGAGGTAGCTTTCGGGGGTCTTGTCGAAGCGGAAGGCCGGCCCGCGCCACTCCTTGATCCGGTTGATGCACCGTTCGGCCGTGTTGCGCTGCTTGTAGAGCTCTCGATCATGGTTGACCGGGCGGCCGCCGCGAGAACCGCGTTTCCTGCGGTTGGCCGCCTGGTCGGCCTTTTCCGGGATGACGGCCTGGATGTGGCGTCGGCGCAGATAGATGCGGTTGGCGCGGGAAGAGTAGGCCTTGTCGGCGGCCACCGCGCCCGGGCGGGTGCGCGGTCGACCGATGGGCAGGCGCATCGTGATACGAGCCAGGACGGTGCGAAACTGTGGGCTGTCTCCGGCTTGGCCTGGGGTCAAAATGAAGGACAGTGGACGGCATCGCCGATCGGCGGACAGGTGGACCTTGCTGGTCAGCCCGCCCCGGGAGCGGCCCAGCCCGGCTGCCGTCAGCCGTATTCGGCGCCGCCGTCGTAACCGCCGACGTTCGTCTTCGCGTTCGCCGTCGCCGTCGTGGGGGTTTTGCCCCTTTGGCGTAGCCCCTTTTCCTGTTCGGCGGCCTTCTCCAACGCCTCCAGCAACTCAGGGTCCATGACCATCCCGGCGGCGTGGTGGTGGGCGCGGACCGTGGTGGAGT
>NZ_JBPJUQ010000354.1:0-681 GCF_051192615.1 Streptosporangium sp. G11 | reverse complement strand
GAGCACGGCTTCCTATGCCAGATGATGACCGATCGAGTCGATGACCTCACCGCTCGGATCGAGGCCGTGTCCCGCCGGATCGAGGACAAGATCGCCCCCTATGCCGCCGCGGTCGCCCAGCTCGACGAGATCATCGGTGTCGGCACCATCGCCGCCCAGGAACTCATCGCCGAGATCGGCATCGACATGAGCCGCTTCCCCACCGCCGGCCACCTGGCCTCCTGGGCCAAGTTCGCGCCCATCGACAACAACTCCGCCGGCAAGAAGAAGGGCGGCTCCACCGGCAAGGGCAATCCCTGGCTCGGCGCCACCCTCGGCGAGATCGTCGCGGCCACCTCCCGCTCCACCACCTTCCTGGGCGAGCGCTACCGGCGACTGTCCAGGCGCCGCGGACGAAAACGCGCCATCGTCGCCGTCGGCAATTCCGTTCTCACCATCGTCTGGCATCTGCTGTCCGACCCCAATGCCCGCTATCGCGACCTGGGTCCTGACTTCTACCAATCGCGCATCGCCACCAGACGCCGCGAACACGACCTCGTCCGCCAGCTCGAACGCCTCACCGGCAAAACCGTCACCCTGCACCCAACCGCCTGACCCCAATCCCCACCCCGCAAGCCCTGCCCCGACATCACCGGCCAGGGTTCGCTGCCGCCTGCCCACTAACGCACCGATTTTCGAGCC
>NZ_JBPJUQ010000353.1:0-687 GCF_051192615.1 Streptosporangium sp. G11 | reverse complement strand
GACCGGGTCACGTTGCTGACGGCCGGGGGCGGCGGGCACGGCGATCCGCGCGAGCGCGATCCGGAACTGGTCCGCCGTGACGTCGCCGAGGGCTACGTCTCCCCCGACGCCGCCCGCCGGATCTACGGGATCGACGATGTCTGAGTCCTCCGTCTCCGGCTTCGCCGCTTCCACGCCGCCCGCCCCGGGAGGCACTGTTTCCGAGCCGCCGGGCTTCGCCGCCCCGGGAAGCGCCGTTTCCGAGCCGTCCGGCCTGGCCGCCCTCAAAGCCGCCGAAGCCGCCGAAGCCGCCGAAGCCGCCGAAGCCGCCGTCCCTGCCGTGCCTGCCGTGCCTGTCGTCCCGGTTGTCCCGGTCATCTCGGGAAAGGGCCGGCCCGGCCCGGCGGGCGGGGGGCGCGGCCGGGTGGACGGCGTGACGGTCGAGGTGGTGCGCAGCCATCTCACCTCGGCCGCCGAGGAGATGCGGGCCACGCTCGTCCGTACCGCCTTCAACCCGGTCATCTACGAGGTCTTCGACTTCGGCATCTCCGTCTACGACGCGGATCTGCGCCTGGTCGCCGAGTCGACCGGGCTGAGCCGTTTCCTCGGCGCCAACGACTATTCCATCCGTAAGGGTGTGGAGTATGTGGGGCGGGAGAATCTGCGTCCGGGTGATGTGGTGTTGTTGAATTATCCGTACTGGAACGC
>NZ_JBPJUQ010000352.1:0-691 GCF_051192615.1 Streptosporangium sp. G11 | reverse complement strand
TGCCGCCGGGCACGGCAGACGAGCGGTCATCACCCACCCCCGAAACGCTCGAATGAGCATTAATCAGGTGATACCCGGCACACGGCTTGATCCAACAGACCACCGGTAACTGGGCGGGATGTTCCCCTACCTGCCCGGACAGTCGAGGTACGGCAAACGGCTACGGAAGGCCTCGGGCCTGGTCCTTCACATGATCAGAATACCGGCCGCCGACACCACGCTATGGGGCGATGATGTGTGGGCCGTAGACTCCACCCCGGCGGAGTGCGGCCGCTCCCGCGGCACCGCCCGGCGCAGTGACCTGGCCGGATGGGCCGAGTACGGCTACTGCGCCAGCCGCCAAGCACCGCGTCGATCTGGAAGGCGGCAAGGTCGGCGTCCAGATCGACGATCGCATGGGTGTCGGCGGCGTGTCGCAGCTCACTGGCGATGAGGCCGCGCCAGCTGTCGTGGTGCCGGAAGAACAGGTCGCGGACCTGACCCGGCCTGCTGTCGAAGACAGCGAGGTAGTAGCGGATCGACAACCCTTTGTGAGGCATTTCTCAGTGTTCACTGAAGGCGCGCCGGTAGTCGCGAGGAGAGACACCGTGCCGTTTGATGAAGTGGTCACGCAGGTACTGCATTCGTAGATCTTGATTCGTTTGGCCCCGCCAGGGGACGTAGTTAGGCCATCGTCGGTGCGTGACGTGCG
>NZ_JBPJUQ010000351.1:0-696 GCF_051192615.1 Streptosporangium sp. G11 | reverse complement strand
GGAACGGGCCCCGGCCCCACGCACATCCACGGCCTTACCGCCGGGGATCTGGCGGGAGCCCCGCGTTTCGCGGAGATCGCCGGTGACATCGCGGCCATGCTCGAGGGCGCGGTGATCGTCGCCCACAACGCCCGCTACGACACCGAAGTGCTCAGCGCCGAGTTCGCCCGCCTCGGAGCCGCCCCCGACGACCTGCTGTCCCTGTGCACCCTGGCCCTGTCGCGGCGCTTCGGCCCGCCGCTGGCCTCCCACCGGCTCATCGACTGCGCCGCCGCCGAGGGAATCGACCCCGGCCGGGCGCACAGCGCCGAAAGCGACGCACGAACCTGCGCCCACCTGCTGCGCCTGTACCTCAAGCGCGCGGCAGCTCAGGACCTGCGCTGGTTCCACCAGATAGGCGCCGTCGGCCACCTGTCTGCTACGCCCTGGGTCTCATCACCGCCCACCGGCCGCAGTCACCGTCGCCGACGATGAGCATCACGCTTTGAACCTCTCCAGCGGGGGCGCCAACCGGGGGAGTAGCACGCCACTGGATTCAGGGAGGCGAGGGACTTCAGCAGGTCGCGTAGGCGGTGTGTTCAATTGCGGGACGGGCGTCTTTGCGCAACATGCCAGCTATCTGAGAAGTATGATAATAAATCTACATTGTAAAGGCGCTGGCTCAAAGTTCAAGATCATTTACAATGGACTAAAGAC
>NZ_JBPJUQ010000350.1:0-704 GCF_051192615.1 Streptosporangium sp. G11 | reverse complement strand
CCGTCGTGGGAGGGGGTGGCGCCCCAGCCGACCGGATCGTTGTTGCTGACCGCGAACATCTGCCCTGTCTCCGGATGAGTCCCGACCATCATGAACCCCGGCACGTCACCCCCCGAGGAGGCGGGCAGCCGGTCCGGCATGCCCTGCGCCAGCGCCTTGTAGATCAGCTCCATGGCGACCGTCCCCGTCCACTGGGTGAACGTCGCCGCCGGGTACACGGCGTGGAAGAGCGTGCCCGGCTCGGCCCGCACCTCCAGCGGGGCGAAGTGCCCGGCGTTGGTCTGCTCCCCCGGCGTGGTGATCGCCTTGAACGCGACCCGGCAGGTCGCGATGGTCGCGCCGAACGGGAGGTTGACGGGGCCGGGTGTGGCGGGCGAGGAACCGGCGAAGTCGACGGTGAAGGTGCCGTCGGCGATGGTGACGGTGACCTGCATGCGAACCGGGTCGCCGGTGATGCCGTCGTCGTCCAGCCAGTCGACCGCCGTCCACGAACCCTGCGGGAGGCGGGCGACGGCCTCGGCGGCGGACTCGGCCGCGGCGGCGATCACGGTCTCGACGACGGACTCGACGACGGCCCTGCCGTAGCGGGTGTAGAGCTCGCGGACACGGCGCTCGCCGGTGCGCAGCGCGGCGACCTGCGCGTTCAGATCACCGATCACCAGATCCGGCATCCGCGAGTTGAACCGGATCAACTCGATGATCTC
>NZ_JBPJUQ010000349.1:0-704 GCF_051192615.1 Streptosporangium sp. G11 | reverse complement strand
CCGTCGTGGGAGGGGGTGGCGCCCCAGCCGACCGGATCGTTGTTGCTGACCGCGAACATCTGCCCTGTCTCCGGATGGATCCCGACCATCATGAACCCGGGCACGTCACCCCCCGAGGAGGCGGGCAACCGGTCCGGCATGCCCTGCGCCAGCGCCTTCAGGATGAGCTCGACCGCGACGATGCCGGTCCAGAGGGTGAACGTCGGCTGCGGGTAGACGGCGTGGAAGAGCGTGCCCGGCTCGGCCCGCACCTCCAGGGGAACGGTCGTGCCGAAGTTGGACGGCTCGTCGGGCGAGGTGAGCGCCTTGAGGACGACCTTGCAGATCGCGATGGTCGCGCCGAACGGCATGTTGATGGGACCGGGCGTGGCGGGCGAGGAACCGGCGAAGTCGACGGTGAAGGTGCCGTCGGCGATGGTGACGGTGACCTGCATGCGGACCGGGTCGTCGGTGATGCCGTCGTCGTCCAGCCAGTCGACCGCCGTCCACGAACCCTGCGGCAGCTCGGCGAGGGCGACGCGGGTGCGCGCCTCCCCGTCCTCGACCATCCGCTGGACCGCGGCGTCCACGGTCGGGCGGCCGAACTTCTCCAGGATCTCCAGGAACCGGCGCTCGCCGGTGCGCAGTGCGGCGACCTGCGCGTTCAGATCACCGATCACCAGATCCGGCATCCGCGAGTTGAACCGGATCAACTCGATGATCTC
>NZ_JBPJUQ010000348.1:0-707 GCF_051192615.1 Streptosporangium sp. G11 | reverse complement strand
GGAAACTTCCTTGGCGGTGCCGCCGCCGATCTGGACACCGTTGTAGACGGTCACGAACGCGTAGTCGCGGTCGTAGTCCTCGTAGTTGGCGAAGTCGTAGTGGGTGTAGGCGGTCTTGCCGACGTAGATGCCCCACGGGGTCTTGCCCTGGTAGTAGCCGGGGACGAAGACCCAGTTGTCCATGACGCTGGCGTCAGCCTTGTCGTCGTAGACGCAGTGACCGGCGGTGGCGACCAGGTTGCGGTACTTGCCCTGGATCGAGGTGGCCGAGCACCACTTCAGCTGGTTCTTCTCGTCGACGAAGAACACCTTGCCGATGGACTTCGGCAGGTTGATGTTCTTGACCTTCGCGGCGGTCTTCTTCTCTTCGCCGGTCGGGGCGACGACGCCGGGCTTGCCGTCGGGGGTGTAGCCACCGCCCGCGTTCAGCTTCGGCGTGGCCTTGGTCTCCCAGGTGTAGGGCGTGGCCTTGGCCAGGTTGTTCGTGGCGCCGTTGATCTTGAGCCAGAACTCGGCGACGTCGACCGCGGCCGGAGCGTCCTTGGCCAGGGTGTCGTAGGCCCAGTCCGGAACGGCGTTGGCGGTGCCGGCCAGGCCGGCGGCCAGCAGACCGGTGGCGAGAATGGCGCCACCGGCGGGGAGGAGGATGCGCTTCAAGGGGAGCTCCTTGGTCTGATGTGGAACGCTTCTTGCGTCCCATGCGTCAG
>NZ_JBPJUQ010000347.1:0-715 GCF_051192615.1 Streptosporangium sp. G11 | reverse complement strand
GTGGATGTGCCATGACACCGTCACCTGGAGCAGCCTGCGGCTGGCAAGCTCATCAGCAGAGATCACGACGCCTATGGTGTCACGGTGGTTCGGGCGTTTCCGCAGCGGTCTGCAGGAGGTGACGGGCGGCGTTGGTGTAGTGGATGGCGTCTTGTCATCGATGCCGAACACGCTGGCCAGATGCAGTGGATCGGGGCCGCGGGTCAGAGCCTCTTCGAGCTGGCGGTCGATGCGAAGGTGCTCCAGAGTGGCGGTCAGGCCCCGGACGGCGTTGGTGACCCAGAGCCTGCCGACCGGTGAGGTCTCCATCGCGGTGTGCTGGGTGAGCAGCAGGTGTGGATTGGCGGTGTTCGGCCAGCGGCTGCGCCGGTAGTCCAGCCAAGCGAGGAGCGCTTGACGGGTGAGTTCGTCGAGGGGGCGCGGGTGGCCGCCGATGGTGAGGCGGTGGTTGCCCAGGTCGATGTCGTCGAGCCGGAGGTCGCGGATCATCTTGGGCCGGGCCGCGTGGATGGCGGCCAGGGCGAGGTCGGTGCGCCCTCGGGCACCTTGCGGCCGCCGCCCTCGTTCAGCCGCTTCAAGATGGCCACCGCCTCCATCAACTCCGCGGTGCCGGTCCCGCCCTGGAAGTCGATCGCCGCCTGATGTACCCCGAGTTCGGTGGAGTCGGCTTGGTTGACTCTCATGCCGACTGGACGTTCGGGTAGAGCATCTCGTA
>NZ_JBPJUQ010000346.1:0-715 GCF_051192615.1 Streptosporangium sp. G11 | reverse complement strand
ACGGTGACGCCTTCGCCGTCTACACCATCTGATCAATCCGACAAACTAGGACAAAGCGAATCAACGCCGGGGCCCTGGTCCATTTAGCACATTCTCCAGAGGTTGTCTCATCCAATCTGGTCCATCTCAACGGAATGCTCAAACCGCCTCACACGATGTGGTCTAACGTGGCGGATCATCACTCAACTGCGGGAGCGGTTTCGGCAACCTGTTTGACGTGTTAGTTCCGGACTCGGATCAACCTGCGCATGTAGCGGCGGAGGACCAAGATTTCAGCGATGGTCCCCAGAGGACCAAGGGGCGCGGCGAAATCGATAATGTCGCTCATCACCGTGGTGCCATGACCAGCGGGCTGGAAACGGTGAGCGTGGTGCCAGTGCTTGAACGGGCCCGACACCTGCTCGTCAACAAAATATCCCGGCCAGTCGTAAGCGCTGATCGTGGAAGTCATCCGCCAGCGGATGCCGAAGTGTCGTGCCTGCCAGGTGACGCTCTCACCAAGCCCCAAGCCGCCGGCGGTCACTCCGCCGACCGCCTTTTCGGACGAGCCCGCCATCGAGGTGGTATGAACGCCCACATCCAGCGAGATGTCAAAGACCCGATCCGGCGGCGCGATGACATGCGTAACAACCTCGAAGTGAAGCGGTCCGGGTCTGATGGAGGCTCGATTCCTTGAGAGGATCGAGTCATGGCACGTCCGTCCCCCTACCCTCCT
>NZ_JBPJUQ010000345.1:0-717 GCF_051192615.1 Streptosporangium sp. G11 | reverse complement strand
CCGGCCCGGCCGCAGGGAGGAGGGCGGCGGCGGGTCGACGATCGTCTGATCCTGGCGGCGATCGTGTATGTGGCCACCACCGGCTGCGCCTGGCGGCAGTTGCCGCCGGTCTTCGGCGCCTCCTGGCAGACGGTGAACCGTCGTTTCGCCGAGTGGAGCGCCGCCCGGGTGTGGGCCAAGCTCTACCGGGTCATGCTGGACGAGCTGGGCGCGCGCGGAGAACTGGACTGGTCGCGATGCGCGATCGACTCGGTCGGCGTACGGGCTGTGAAAGGGGGGAGCTGACAGGTCCGAATCCTGTCGATCGAGGCAAGGCCGGGTCGAAAGTCCACCTCATCACCGAACGGACCGGTCTGCCCCTCGCTGTCGCGATCAGCGCCGCCAACGTCCACGACAGCCGGGGCTTGGAGCCGCTGGTACGAAGCATCCCGCCGATCCGTTCCCGCCGTGGACCGCGACGCCGCCGACCGGCG
Source organism: Streptosporangium sp. G11 (assembly GCF_051192615.1). Lineage (NCBI taxonomy): Bacteria > Bacillati > Actinomycetota > Actinomycetes > Streptosporangiales > Streptosporangiaceae > Streptosporangium > Streptosporangium sp. G11. The sequence continues at coordinate 244 of NZ_JBPJUQ010000345.1, read as the reverse complement.
AAGCTGCACGGCGACAAGGGCTACGACTACCCGCATCTGCGAACCTTCCTGCGCAGCCGCGGAATCATCCCGCGCATCGCCCGCCGAGGGATCGAGTCCAGCCGGCGCCTGGGACGCCACCGTTGGGTGGTCGAGCGGACCGTCTCCTGGCTGGCCGGCTGCCGCCGCCTCCACCGGCGCTACGAACGCCGCGCCGACCACTTCGCGTCCTTCGTCGCTATCGCCGCAGCCCTCATCTGCTACC
>NZ_JBPJUQ010000344.1:0-721 GCF_051192615.1 Streptosporangium sp. G11 | reverse complement strand
ACCTTGGCCAGCCAGACCGCGTCCAGTTTGTCGGTTTTCGGGCGGCCGGGGACGTTCTTGACGTGCTTGGCGTTCAGCAGCCAGCAGGTGAACCCTTCGGACTCCAGGAGGTAGTAGACCGGCTTCCAGTAGTCGGTTGCTCTACTTCCTCTGGCGGCTCAACAACCACCTGGTGCGGTGGGCCGGCCGGAAATACAAACGGCTCAAACGCCGAGAACGGCACGCGATGGCGTGGCTGGCCGAGATCGCCCGGCGATCTCCACGGCTGTTCGCGCACTGGCGGCTCGGCGCACGTCCTGACGGCTGGGCAATGGGAGCCGGATGAGTCGAGAGGTTCACGTCCGGTTCTGAGAGAGCCGGAGGGTGAGATTCCCTCCGGCCACTCACCTCGTCCTGATGGTGTCGGGCGATCGACACTGTGCCGAGGCACTGCGCGAGGAGGTGGCAGGTGTGCTGGCCCCGCTGGGGCTGCGCCTGTCGCCGGAGAAAACCCGTGTCGTTCACGTGAATGATGGCTTCGACTTCCTTGGTGCGACACGAAGTCGCAGTGCGCCTTCGCGTGTACCTGGTGACACGCTCCTTAACGACAGGTCCGCCGTGAGTTCAGCCATCGCGGATAACCATCCCGAGTGGACCTCGCCGCCGAGGTTGTCCCGTAGCTCGTAGAACTTGAAGTGGCGGTCCCCGCCTCGGGGCCTACCTGGTGGTAGGTCTCGGGCAA
>NZ_JBPJUQ010000343.1:0-723 GCF_051192615.1 Streptosporangium sp. G11 | reverse complement strand
TACCTGCTGGAGCGGCTGGGATGGTCGTTCCAGGTGCCGGCCCACCAGGCGGCCCGGCGAGACGATGAACAGATCGCCGGTTGGAAACGGCGGGTGCTGCCCGCTTTAAAAGCACCCGGGCGGCCTGGAACTCCTGGCTCGTCTTCGCCGATGAGTCCGGGCAGAACCTGAGACCGCCCAAGGGCAGGACCTGGGCCCGCAGGGGGCGGACCCCGGTGTTGCCGGTGGCCTACCGCGGACAGGGGCGAGTCTCGATCGCCGCGCTGATCTGCACCAAACCGGGGATGCGGACGCGACTGATCTACCGCACGCGCACCTACCACCAGCGCAAAAACGAGCCGAAAGGCTTCACCGTCGCCGACTTCCAGACGCTGCTGCGGGCCGCGCACACCCAACTGGGCGGCCCGATCTCGCTGGTGTGGGACAGTTTGCCCGAGCACGTCTGCGCCGAGATGCGCGCGTGGATCGCCGCCCATCAGGACTGGTTGGTGGTCTACCGGTTTCCCGCTTATGCGCCCGAGCTCAATCCGGCCGAAGGGGTATGGGCCTACCTGCGCACCAAGCTGTTCAACTTCACCGTCCACGGTATCGACGAGCTCACCGGCCTGATCAAGAACCGGCTCAAACCCATGCAGTACCGGCCCGACCTGCTGAACGGCTTCATCGCCGAGACCGGCCTAATGATCTCCGATCCGGCATAACCCCCGGCTTTCTCGCTCAGTA
>NZ_JBPJUQ010000342.1:0-723 GCF_051192615.1 Streptosporangium sp. G11 | reverse complement strand
ACCCGGCACTCGGCGGGCAAACCGATCATCGCCGGGTGGGCATTCTCCTGGCTGGCCGCCCTGGAGCTGACGACCAATTCCTGGACCGCTCCGCTGGATGTGGTGCGCCTGCTGCCGGGCACGAACATCAACGCTGCCGCGGCCGCCCAGATCCTCCAGTTGCTCTCGCGTCTGCCCGACACCAGCGGGCGACCTCCGCTGTTCGTCTTCGACGGCGGCTACGACCCGGTCCGGCTGGCTCTCGCCCTGGAGGACACTCCCGCGCAGCTGCTGGTGCGGATCCGCTCCGATCGCTGCTTCTATGCCGATCCGCCGCCCGCCGAACTGGGCGTCCGGGGCCGACCGCGTCGGCACGGCGCGAAGTTCGCCTGCACCGATCCGGCCACCTGGCCGCCCCCGAGCGCGACCCTCACCACGACAGATGCGCAGTACGGCACGGTCACCGTGCATGCCTGGAGCGGCCTGCACGCCAAAACCCAGCAGCATGACGGGCACGGCAGCCGTGGCCCGCGCCCGATCGTGGCCGGCACCGTGGTTCGACTCACCGTCACCGCACTACCCGGCCGCACCCGCAAGCCCGCCACTTTGTGGTTGTGGTGGCACGGCCCCACCGGCTGCCCTGTGGACCTGGATCTGCTGTGGCGCTCTTATGTGCGGCGGTTCGACCTTGAGCACACCTTCCGCTTTTGCAAGCAGACCCTGAACTGGACGCTGCCCAGGCCT
>NZ_JBPJUQ010000341.1:0-735 GCF_051192615.1 Streptosporangium sp. G11 | reverse complement strand
GGAACCGGCCGCCCGGTGTGGCTTGACAGGAGCGTGCACCGGCTCGATTCAGGCGTGCCCGCCGGAGCGGCCCGGACCTCGAAGTTGCTGGTAGGTGACTGTTCAGGAGGAACGGTTGATCGTCATCGGCGTCGATGCCCACAAACGCACCCACACCCTGGTCGCCGTCGACCAGGTCGGCCGCAAACTCGCCGAACGCACCGTTCGCGCGACCCCCGACGGCAATGCCGACGCTGCGACCTGGGCCGCCCAGTGGCCCGAGGTCACCTTCGCAATCGAGGACTGCCGGCACGTGACCCGCCAGCTGGAGGCCGATCTGTTGCCCGTCGGCCACCGGGTCGTGCGCGTCACCACCCAGCTGATGTCCGGCCAGCGCCGCTCAGGCCGGGAACGCGGCAAGTCCGATCCCATTGACGCGCTGGCGGTCGCCCGGGTCGCGTTGCGTGAGCCGGACCTGCCGGTAGCTCACCTGGACGGTCCATCTCGGGAGGTGAAGCCGCTGGCCGACTACCGCGATGACCTGGTCGTCCAGCGGACCCGAATCTGCAGCCGGCTGCGCCGGCACCTACACGAACTCGACCCCGAACTGGAGATCCCCTCCCGCGGAATTCGCCGCCGCCGCGTCCAAGACGAGCTGTCTCAACATCTGGCCGACATGCCAGGGGTCGTCGCGCAGATCGCCCGCGAACTGCGCGAGCGCTGCAGGCAGTTAACGGTGCGCATCAACCAGCTGGA
>NZ_JBPJUQ010000340.1:0-742 GCF_051192615.1 Streptosporangium sp. G11 | reverse complement strand
CCAGCGAACAGGGCGAGGAAGGCGGGAAAGTATTCGCGCAGGATCGAGCGCAGCTCGTTGCCAATGCGATGAACGCGCCAGACGGCGTCTTGATGGGCACGAGCCAGGACGGCGATGGCCTGGGCCTGCTGGCTGTCGCTGGGCAGCGGCCGGTGCATGGGCATGTCGGTGCGCAAGATGTTGGCCAGCACGACGGCGTCTTGCTGGTCGGACTTTTTACGGGAGACCGCGTGCCGGTCGCGGTAGCGCGAGGCGCTGAGCGGGTTGATGGCGAACACCCGTCGTCCGGAGGCGCGCAAACAGGCGACCAGCAGGCCGCGCGGCGTCTCGATGGCTACCGGGATCGGGGCCTCGGGACTGTCGCCGGCCTCGGCGAGCATGTCCAGCAGTTGCTGATAGCCCTGGCTGGACTCGGTGATACGACGCTGGGCGATCACCGTCCCCGCCTCGTCGACCAGGGCGATGTCGTGGTGTTTCTCGGCCCAGTCGATACCGCAGTAGACCGTCATGGTGTCCTCCGTCCGCTGTGCGGGTCGCAGGCCATGCCGAGGTCGTGCGGCGTGCTAATGACAAGACTTGGTGGTCTTCCATCCGATGAGCCGTCTTCCGACTTCGGCGACTTGCGCAGTCCCGGTCTTGCTGAGAGCTCATGGCTCACGACTTGACGAGGGGTCTGGTTGCGCGAGCGGCCTTCATCACGCTGTATCAGAGGCGGTCACGTCACGCTGGCCAATCAGCCGAA
>NZ_JBPJUQ010000339.1:0-743 GCF_051192615.1 Streptosporangium sp. G11 | reverse complement strand
ACCACCTGGAAGATCGAGTTGATGGCGACCAGGACGGCGGCGGCCTCGCGGTCGCCGCAGGCCAGGTCGTTCCAGATGAGGACCATGGCGATGCATCGGGCCAGGCCGACGATGATCAGGCCGGTGCGGTATTCGGGCAGGTCGGGCAGCAGCAGCCAGGCCAGCGCGAACATCAGCGCCGGGCCCAGCACCCAGTTCAGCACCAGGGAGGCCAGCAGCAGGCGGCGGTCGCCGGTGACCGTATCGAGGCGGTCGTAGCGGACCTTGGCCAGCACCGGATACATCATCAGCAGCAGGCCCAGTGCGATCGGCAGCGAGATCTCGCCGATCTTGACCGCCTCCAGCGCGGAGTTCAGGCCGGGCACCAGGCGCCCCAGCAGCAGTCCGGCGGCCATGGCCAGTCCGATCCACACCGGCAGAAACCGGTCCAGGGTGGATAGGGCGCCCATCACGCCGCTCTGGCCTGCGGTCGCCGGGGGTGGGCTTGAGGGCATGAATCTTCCTTAACGGTGCAACGGTGTGCGGTCAGACGGTGGCGGGGGCGTTCAGCAGGGCCGACAGCTCGGTCAAGGTCTCGGGGACCAGGCGGTAGTAGACCCACGAGGCGCGCCGCTCGGAGACCAGCAGCCCGACCTCTTTGAGCACCTTCAGGTGGTGGCTGATGGTGGGCTGGGACAGCTCGAAGGCGCCGGTGATGTCGCACACGCACACCTCGCCGCCCGAATGGCTGGCCACGATCGACA
>NZ_JBPJUQ010000338.1:0-751 GCF_051192615.1 Streptosporangium sp. G11 | reverse complement strand
AGTAGTAGCTCCCTGACGATCACCCGAGCCTGAGCGTCCAAACCTCAGACTCACAGCACCACCAGCATTACTTAGCTCTACCAGCTCCACCCGAAGGGGCCCGGCACCAGCCGGGCCCCTTCGGCCATCCCCCACCGGAGATCGCGGAAGCGGCGACCGGCTTCACGGAAGTGTCTAAGGGCCCGGCAACCTGCCGGGCCCTTAGACGTTGCGGAGGTGTCCCGCTCAGGAGCTCGGAGGAGCCATCGCTCTCGCGGCTGGCGCCCGGCACCGAAAGGATCAAGCTTTTGCGAGAGGCGGGAGGGCGACGAGAGGTCGCTCGCGCCGGTTTCAGGCGTCCCTCCCGCGTGCCGTCCGGCTCGTCCAACCTCGGATCCCGAATTGACGGCTCGTTAGACGCGTTCCCTACGGAATTGGTGCCGTCAGTTCGCTGTGATCTACATCACACATGAATGGTAACCGAACGTGCCGGTCCACTCACACAACAACAGTCACTTTCGCACCACGCCTACGTCTATCTGCGCAAACATGTAGCTTGTCTCTCAATTTCAACAACAGCTTCAGAGGTAGTCAAACATCACAGAATGGCATCGGCCCAACCAGGGGACTCTTTGATCCCCAAACCGGCTTCCGGTGTTCAAGATCTTCGCTGTATGTTTCTGGCATTCCCTTTACTGACGCATGGGACGCAAGAAGCGTTCCACATCAGACCAAGGAGCTCCCCTTGAAGCGCATCCTCCTCCCCGCCGGT
>NZ_JBPJUQ010000337.1:0-776 GCF_051192615.1 Streptosporangium sp. G11 | reverse complement strand
ACAAACGAAGGGAGATCACATGCCGCACCAGGCCGCCCCGCACCTCCTGTCCTGGGCCAGCGGCACCGAATCCGGCACGATCGAGCAGGCCGCCCGCGCCGCCCGTCTCCCGTTCGTCCCCGGCCATGTCGCGCTGACGCCCGACGCGCACGTCGGCATGGGCGCCACCGTCGGCTCCGTGATCTCCACCCAGGGCGCGATCCTCCCCTGGAGGTGCGGGCACGACCGAGGCTTGTGTCTCTTCGCCTCTTGTATCTGATCATGGCTCACGTGTTCGGCCGGCTGGCGTTACCGGGGCGCAGCCAGGCTTCCAAGGACATTGATATCTTGGTGCGGCGGCATGAGATGACGGTGTTGCGGTGCCATGGAGCTCAACTGAGAGTTGCCCGGCGCGCTCGCGGAACGAGCCTGCCGGGTCCGTCCCGAACTCACTACGGCCAGCGGCCCAAGCAGCGGGCCGCATGGGCGATGGCAGATCGGGCCCGGCCGGGTAGGCGAGGTGTATGAGATGCGAGAAGTGCTGCCGGTCTAACGTGCACGGTGAGGTGGACGTCGCGTCGGGTTCTCGTACCAGATCAGGCCCGGGCTGGTCGACAGCCCCGCGCGCGGTAGGCGCTCCTCAGTAGCGAACGCGTCAAGGTCGCCGTCGCCGTTGACATCGCCGAGTCGCACACCCTCAGCGCCGCTGATGGAGCTGTCGACGGTGTGGCGTTGCCAAGCAGGTCGCACCGGATCCGCGGCCCAGGCAGCCGACGGGACGCCGAGTGCAATCAGCA
>NZ_JBPJUQ010000336.1:0-778 GCF_051192615.1 Streptosporangium sp. G11 | reverse complement strand
CGGCCGCCTTCTTGAGCTGGGCGGGTGTGCCGTTGGCGGTGCGGTACCTCTCGGCGGTGCCGATGGCCTTCTTCAGCGTGGTGCCGCCGTGGATTTTGGTGGAGCCGTTGTGGACGCCGTGGGCGTGGTTGAGCCAGGCGGCCAGCAGTTCACGGTCGAGCAGGGCCTTGGCGGTCCTGCTCTTGGGGGCGAGGACCTTGTAGGCCTTGCCGAGGGAGCCGGCGTCGGCGATTTCGGGGAAGACCTCGCTGCCGTTCTGCGTGAGCGACAGGTAGCAGACGAGGGTCTTGTCGTTCAGCGTCCCCTTGCCGCGGAGCAGTTCGGTGGCCCACCGCTTGGCGTTCAGCGGTTTGGTGCCCTTGCCTCGCTCACACGTGTCCGGGACCGGCAGAGGGGCGGTGACCGTGCCGACGTCGATGAGGCCGGGTGTCTGGCGTCGGCGTCGGCGTCGGCGTCGCCGTGGCGGTCGGCGTGGCCGTCGGAGTCGCGGTCGGGGTGACGGCCGGAGTGGGAGACGGGGTCGGGACGGGCGGGAGGGCGGCGACGAGGTCGATTCGCTTGGTGGTCACCGTGGTGTCGCCGCTGCGGTAGGCGATGCTCTTGCCGGTGGTCTGCAGCTTCTCGACAAGCTTCTCGCCGGGCAGGTCCGGGTAGGCCTGCCGGAGCAGTGCCAGGGCCCCCGCGACGTGCGGGGCGGCCATGGAGGTGCCGCTCAGGACACCGAAGGTGTTGCCGGGTATGGCGGAGTCGATGGCCACGCCGGGTGCGAAGAGGTCGA
>NZ_JBPJUQ010000335.1:0-780 GCF_051192615.1 Streptosporangium sp. G11 | reverse complement strand
TCGCCTACGCCACCGCCGTGGCGACCACCCAGCTCAACACCCGCGCCCGCCGCTGGATCTGGGGCCGTCCAGCTCCCTACCCTCGTCAACGCCGACGCCGTTTTACCTACCTGCTTTGAGGAACGTCGCACTAAGGCGACCTTCGGTGATCTGGTCCGCGGGCTGCTGGCCGATGTGCCGCGCAAGAAGTCCTGGCAGCTGACCGACCATTTCGGTCACCCGACCGCCAACTCGATCGAGTGGCTGCTGTCGCGGGCTGCGCCGATTCGGTGTGGTCGCGAAAGCCTGCGCGACCACACCGATTGCCGCCTCCACCTTCGCCGAGGCATGGGCCACGCCACTACGTGAGTGGTCGTCTCGCGAGTCCTAGGGGTTCACCTAAGAACCGTCGGCACTACCACTCGCGGTTGTCGAGCACCGCATTGTTGGAGGTGGTGCCACCACCGCCGGTAATACGCACGCTGTTGGCCGCGCTGGGAGAAGCGGTGACGGCGCTGAGAGCGGCGGCGATTGCTCCGGCGGCGACCAGTGTGCTGATGAGGCGTCGCATGGCTTCCTTCCAAGGATTGGAGATACGGCTATCAGGATGGCATTCGTGATAGAGCCTCACCAGTCGGCTATGCGCCCATTTTCCCTGTTTTCCTGCCAATAAATGTGAACGCTCTGTGCGAATACCGGTGGTCTGTTGGATCAAGCCCTGTGTCGGGTATCACCTGATTAATGCTCATTCGAGCGTTTCGGGGGTGGGTGATGACCGCTCGTCTGCCGTGCCCGGCGGCA
>NZ_JBPJUQ010000334.1:0-785 GCF_051192615.1 Streptosporangium sp. G11 | reverse complement strand
ACGCCGACGCCGACCGGTACGTGCAACCTTCCCTCGTCGTACCGCTGGACGTCGACCGGAGCGCTGGCGCAGCCGAGGTCGGGCTGGGTCTCGCTCAAGGACTTCACCGTCGCCCCCTACAACGGGCAGCAGCTGGTCTACGCCACCACCCACGACTTCGGCAGCAGCTGGGGCTCGATGAACTTCGGCCTGTTCACCAACTACTCCCAGATGGGCTCGGCCAGCCAGAACGCGATGAACTCGGCCACCGTGGCACCCTCACTGTTCTACTTCGCGCCCAAGAACATCTGGGTGCTGGCCTACCAGTGGGGCGGCCCCGCCTTCTCCTACCGCACCTCCACCAACCCGACCAACCCCAACGGCTGGTCATCGGCCCAGACGCTGTTCTCCGGCAGCATCTCCGGCTCCAACACCGGTCCCATCGACCAGGCCGTCATCGGCGACGACACGAACATGTACCTGTTCTTCGCGGGTGACAACGGCAAGATCTACCGGGCCAGCATGCCCATCGGCAACTTCCCCGGCAGCTTCGGCTCCACCTCCACCGTCATCATGAGCGACACCACCAACAACCTGTTCGAAGCCGTCCAGGTCTACAAGCTCGCCAACCAGAACCGCTACCTCATGATCGTCGAGGCGATCGGCTCCCAGGGCCGCTACTTCCGCTCCTTCACCGCCACCAGCCTCAACGGCACCTGGACACCCCAGGCCGCCACCGAGAGCAACCCCTTCGCCGGCAAGGCCAACAGCGGCGCCACCTGGACCAACGACATCAGCCACGGCGA
>NZ_JBPJUQ010000333.1:0-827 GCF_051192615.1 Streptosporangium sp. G11 | reverse complement strand
CACCGATAGCGTCGGCCGTGCGCGCGCAGCCCAGGCTCCGCGCCAGCGCCGATACGGCTGAACCGGCCCCACGGGCCGACACCGCGGGCAGCGCCGACCAGGCCAACAGGGCCGATGGGCTTGGGCTCCTCGCCACCCCGGGTCACACGCCCGGTCACCGGTTCGACGACGAGGACTACCCCGCCTACAGCATGGGCCGCGCCGCGGAGATCCTCGGCGTCACCCCCGCGTTCCTGCGCAACCTCGGCGCCGCCAAACTGATCGAGCCGCAGCGCTCCGACGGCGGCCACCGCCGCTATTCCCGCTACCAGCTGCGGCTGGCCGCCCGCGCCCGCGAACTCCTGGACCAGGGCACCGCCCTGGAGGCCGCCTGCCGCATCATCATCCTGGAAGACCAGCTCGCCGAGGCCCTGCGCATCAACACCGAACTTCAACACGATCGCGACCGGCACCAGCCCGACAACGCGAGCCGTCGCTCGGCCTGAGGGCCGGCGCCCTCACCGGTGCTGTCGCCCGCACTGCCGCCGACAGCACCGGTCTCGCCCCGGCATCCTCACCGCACCAGCCCACGGCGCCCTGTCTCGCAGCGGCAGGGCGGCCCGGCCTGGTGAGGGGGCACGGCTCACGTTTCGACGGCGATGCCGGTGAGGTGTGTGACGCTACGCCGGGGGAGCCGGTACCTCTGCCCGGGATGCCTCGCCCACGGCAGCAAGTGGAGTCAGAACTGACTGATAAGTGGAGTCCGACTTCAGGATCTGGATCAAAGTCCGTGAAGTGGTGACGGTGTGTGATGAGCGCTAGTTGGTGAGGAGCACGCGTTTGCGGAG
>NZ_JBPJUQ010000332.1:0-832 GCF_051192615.1 Streptosporangium sp. G11 | reverse complement strand
TGCGTGCACACCGATCTGCTGGCCGCCGGGCTCATCGAGGACCCGTTCCTGGACGACAACGAGAACCGGCTGACCTGGATAGGCCGCTCCGGCTGGGACTACGAGACGGTCTTCACCTGGCACGACGACTCCCACGAGCGCACCGACCTGGTCTGCGAGGGCCTCGACACGGTCGCCACCATCGAGCTCAACGGCGTCGCAATCGCCACCACGGCCAACCAGCACCGCTCCTACCGCTTTTCCGTACGGGAACTGCTGCACGAGGGCGAGAACACGCTACGGGTACGCTTCGCCTCCCCGCTGGCCTACGCCGAGGCGCGCAGAGCCGAGCTGGGGGATCGGCCCGGCAGCTACCCGGCGCCGTACCAGTTCATCCGCAAGATGGCCTGCAACTTCGGCTGGGACTGGGGCCCGGCCCTGGTCACCTCCGGCATCTGGCGGCCCATCGGCCTGCATTCCTGGAGCGGGGCCCGGCTGGCGTCGGTACGGCCGCTGGTGTGCACCGACGGGCCGGACGGGCGCGTCGAGGTACACGTCACCCTCGAGCGCACCGGCGACGCGCCCCTCACACTCACCGCACAGGTGGCCGGGGTCGTGGTGGAGACGGTGCTGGCCGCAGGCGAGCGCGAGGCCGTGCTGGCGCTGCGGGTGCCCGCCCCCCGGCTGTGGTGGCCGCGCGGCTACGGCGCCCAGGACCGCTACGACCTGACCGTCCACCTCTCCGAACACACCGGCGAACCCGGGAAGGCCGGCGAGACCGGGGAGAGCGGGGCGACGTTGGAAGAGTGGACGGGGCGGGTCGGGTTTCGCGATGTGCGCCTGGACCGGACCG
>NZ_JBPJUQ010000331.1:0-841 GCF_051192615.1 Streptosporangium sp. G11 | reverse complement strand
TTGCCCGAGACCTACCACCAGGTAGGCCCCGAGGCGGGGACCGCCACTTCAAGTTCTACGAGCTACGGGACAACCTCTGCCTACTTGCAAACGGGAGCTAGTCACGACGTAGAGGGCTCCTCGCCCTGGTCACGTGGCAGATGCGGTCTGGTGACGTGTGATCGTGTGAGGCGGTGTTGCCGTATCCCGCTGCTTGCCTAGCCTCGTAGCCAGTGGCCAGCCCCAACGTGTCTCCAGCGACTGCACTATTCAGCAGGCCGGATCGCGGTTCCGTAGCCGGACCGCGCCACCGAGAGCACGCTCCCGCACGAAGAAAGCCGTCTTAGATTCAGGGAGTCAACGCAACGGTGCTGGTAGGTGGAGGGCTTGTGGCTCGAATGGGTCGGCCGGGGATGTCAGATGTGGTCAAGCAGGATCTGTGGCGACGATGGCGGGCCGGCGAGTCGATCAGCATGATCTCCCGGGCCTTGGGCAAGCCACCCGGATCGGTGTTCACGGTGCTGAAGCACCACGGTGGTATCTCGCCCACAGTGCCCGTGGTTCGGGCCGGGCACCTCACAGCAATCGACCGGGAAACGATCTCTCGCGGGCTTGAGGCTGGAGCATCGCTGCGCTCGATCGCCGTGTCAATCGGGCGTCCGGCATCGACGGTCAGCCGTGAAAGCGCCCGCTCGACCACCCACCGCCGGGAATGCACCTGAAAACCGCACTGGTCAACGGGCTTGGTGACGATATGCACGATGATGCCCAGTACCTCACGCGCCCAGAGCACCAGACGCCCGGAAAAGCCCTGGTCGGCGAAGACGACCCGGCAGGAACCGGTCAGGTACAACCCCAGCAA
>NZ_JBPJUQ010000330.1:0-847 GCF_051192615.1 Streptosporangium sp. G11 | reverse complement strand
TCACGGTGCCCGACACCTTCGCCACGACGTCCAACATGGTGAGCATCCTGTCGCTGGCCGCGACCATCGGGGTGATCACGGTCGGGATGACGTTCGTGATCATCGGTGGGGGCATCGACCTGTCGGTGGGCGCGATCATGGCGTTGGCGTCGGTGTGGGCGACCACGCTGGCCACCCAGTCCTACGGCCCGTTCGTGATGATCGTGTGCGCGGTGCTGGTCGGCACGGGCGCGGGCCTGGTCAACGGCCTGCTGATCTCCTACGGGCGGATGGTGCCGTTCATCGCCACGCTGGCGATGCTGGTGGCCGCGCGGGGTCTGGCGCAGCGGATGTCGGACCGGCGTACCCAGCTGGTGCAGCAGGGCAACGAGATGATCGTGGAGTTGTCGACCAGCCGGGTGCTGGGCATTCCGGTGCTGGTCTACATCTTCGCGCTGGTGGTGATCGCCGGGTGGGTGCTGTTGAACCGCACCACGTTCGGCCGGCGCACCTACGCGGTGGGCGGTAATCCCGAGGCGGCCCGGCTGGCCGGCATCGACGTGCGCCGTCACACGGTGATGTTGTACGCGCTGTCGGGGTTGTGCTGCGGTATCGCGGCGGTTTTGATCATGGCCAGGACCACGACGGGTTCCTCCACTCATGGGGATCTGTACGAGCTGGACGCGATCGCCGCGGTGATCATCGGTGGCACGCTGCTGACCGGTGGCCGCGGGTCGATCATCGGGTCGATCCTGGGTCTGCTGATCTTCACCGTGATCACGAACCTGTTCATCCTCAACGGGCTCAACACCAGCGACCAGCTGGTGGCCAAGGGCCTGATCATCGTGGTGGCCGTGCTGCTCCAGCG
>NZ_JBPJUQ010000329.1:0-861 GCF_051192615.1 Streptosporangium sp. G11 | reverse complement strand
CAAGTGGCCTTCGATCTACAGATCAGCGACCAGACGATCTACAACTGGCGCGAGCAGGAGCTGATCGACACCGGTCAGAAACCCGGCATCACCTCCTCGGACCACACCGAGCTGGTCGCGGCCCGGCGCCGGATCGCTGAGTTGGAGACCGAGCTGGCCGTGACCAGGCGCGCCGCCGAGCTGTTGAGAGAGGCGGTGCCCCCAAAAGACGGTTCGAGGCCATCGCGGTAATGGCCGCCGAAGGGCTCCCCGTCCAGGTCTGCTGCCGAATCATGAACGTGTCGGAGTCGGGCTTCTATGCTTGGCGAAGTCGCCCACCCTCGGCTCGGGCGCTGAGACACCTCTGGCTGACCGAGCAGATTCGGCAGATACACGCCGCCTCCAACGGCGTCTACGGCGGCATGCGGGTGCATGCCGAACTCACGCTGGGACGCGGCATCGCGGTCGGCCATGGAGCGGTGGCCATGCTGATGAGCCGGGCCGGTATCAAAGGGCTGCCCGGTAACCGGCGGCGTCGGCCTATCCACCAGACCCCCACCGCCGCGGACCTGGTCGAGCGCCAGTTCGTCCGGGGTGCCCCCAACGAGCTGTGGGTCACCGACATCACCGAGCACCCCACCCGCGAGGGCAAGGTCTACTGTTGCGTCGTCTTGGACGTTTACTCCCGCCGGGTGGTGGGCTGGTCCATCGACTCGACGCAGACCGCCACACTGGCCACCAACGCGCTCGGCATGGCCATCGGTAACCGCACACCGCCGCCGGGGACACTGATCCACTCCGATCACGGGGTGCAATTCACCTCTTGGGCCTTCACCCAGCGTGCCAAGGCCTCCGGCCTGGTCCCGTCCATGGGTTCGATCG
>NZ_JBPJUQ010000328.1:0-882 GCF_051192615.1 Streptosporangium sp. G11 | reverse complement strand
AGTAGTAGCTCCCTGACGATCACCCGAGCCTGAGCGTCCAAACCTCAGACTCACAGCACCACCAGCATTACTTAGCTCTACCAGCTCCACCCGAAGGGGCCCGGCACCAGCCGGGCCCCTTCGGCCATTCCCAGCGATTCCTCACCGGGACATCTCCACGGTGACGCGGTGACGACGATGAGGGGCCCGGCCGACGCCGAGCCCCTCATTGTTTCGGTCTTCCGGCGTCTTGACCGTCCAGGCGGTCGTCACCCAGGGCGGCGAGTAAGGGAATGCGGCCTCGCTTCGCGAGTGAGGCAAGGACGCCGGTCCCGCCCGCGCGTGGGCGGCGACGCCGGGACGGGCAGGAGCGAACGATCACCCACGACCCGCCGACAGGTGTCCTGGCCCGGTGCCCGTGTCGCGAGAGCGAACGGCCAGGAAAGGGGCCTTCCGGCCCTGGACGGGGCCTCAGGAGTCTCAGACGACCGACTCGCCCACCTCCGCGCGAGCGCGGGTGCCGACCCGATCGGGAAGTGCCGGCGCTTTAGACGTACCTCACGGCGAAACGGTGCCATCCATCTAATGTGATATGCGTCACACTAAGTTGATCACCCATGGTGGCATCCTCAATAGACCGCACGAGTCACTTTTACCCCACACTTGCATCTGTCTGCAAAGACATGCCACATGACTCAACCAGGTCATGAGTTTCAAGGCAGAGTAAAAATCACGAAACAGTCACAGAGGGATCGGCTAGATCTTTGCCCTCAGAACGGCTTCCAGTCGCCAAGATCGGCGCTGTATGTTTCTGGCATTCCCTTTCCTGACGCATGGGACGCAAGAAGCGTTCCACATCAGACCAAGGAGCTCCCCTTGAAGCGCATCCTCCTCCCCGCCGGT
>NZ_JBPJUQ010000327.1:0-888 GCF_051192615.1 Streptosporangium sp. G11 | reverse complement strand
ATCCAGGCTGTCACCCGCGAAAACGATCCCGATCAACGGGGCACAAGCTTGTCACGCCTACGTTTCTTGATCAGTACGGCACTTCCCCGCAAGCTGCGCACGGCGGCCTCTCGGTCAACGCTCGCCGTACAGGATCTCCATCGCCTGGAGCACGTCCGTAACAACGTGGTCCGCCTCGTGCTCCTGATTCGGCCGCGTTCCCCGGTCGACCCAGACCGTTCGGAGACCGGCCGCCCGTCCACCGCCGATGTCGGCAACCGGGTGGTCACCGACCATCCATCCCCCATCGGCAAGGGACATGCCGCACCGTTTGGCAGCGATCTCGAACAAGCCGACGTCGGGCTTGCGGACGCCTTCGAGTCCAGAGAGGGCATAAGCGTCGACTGCCTCGGTCAGTCCCGTTCGCTGGATCTTGCCAAGCTGGTTGTCCGCGGTCCCGTTGGTGACGATCGCCACCTTCCAACCAAACGCACGGAGTCGGGACAATCCATCCATCACCTCAGGCCGACAGCGAACGAGATACGGCATGCGCTTCCGGTAGCGGCTCCACAGCTCCTCAACTGATTCGGGCAGGGCGAAGCGCTCGCGCACCTTGCCGAAGAAGACCTCACGATGGGGATAGCCGGCCTGGTCGAGAACAAGCAGCCAATTAACCGCCTTGTCTCCAAGGCCGTGCTCGTCGGCGAACTCCGCGGCCCACTCCCGAAACGCCTCGTCGAGGTTCACGAGCGTGTTGTCCAGGTCGAAAAGCACAAGCCGTTGCACAGCAACTGACTCTACGCGGATCACCACCGTGGACTTGAGTGCCTACGAGGATGTCCCGCGGCTCGTGGAACTTGAAGAGCGGTCCCGCGGTCAGGCGACGTTCTCGTTGTAGCAGCTTGAAGT
>NZ_JBPJUQ010000326.1:0-893 GCF_051192615.1 Streptosporangium sp. G11 | reverse complement strand
CTCATCGACGTGGCCGTGGCCGTGACGCTGTTCTTCGTCGCCCTGGACGGACTGATGGACGCCCAGGCCCAGAACTAGGGGGTCCAGTAGGAACGGAACGGTAAGCCTGGGTTGGTGTCACATTTGTTGGTGCGCCACGAGGCGCTGTTTGTCCAAGTGGAGGTGGAAGAGCGTCCATCTCCTCGCCGTCGTAGCGGCGGGGTGAAGCTGGAGGCAGCCTGAGCCGGGAGTCGCCGGGGAGGGTGGGAGCAGCCTCGACAAAGTCGTGTTGGCTCAGCACTACCGGATGGGCCGGGCGCGGTGAGCGAGACGGGAAGGTATACGCGAGGAACCGGCGTGTTACGCCTCTTGATGTGACGCCAGCTCTAACCCGGTGGATGTGGGCTGGATCGCGGCGCGGACCCGCTTCCCTCATTACGGGGCGGGGAACTTCGGGCTCGGTCTCAACTGCTTGGGTCTGAAGGCCACGGTGAAGGACTACGGCGTAGCCGTGGCGATGCCGCAGGGGTATAGCCGGGTGCCTAACCCGTTGATCGGACAGCAGTGAACGTGGGAACCGCCTGTGGCCGTTCCCGGCCGCCTCCTTCCCAGGGATGACGGTGCGGGATAGGTGCGACGTCGGCCGAAGGCACGGGCGGGACGGAGCCGCCGTAGTACTCCGAGGCCGGGAGAGCCGGCCACATGGGGAAGGGCGGCAGCGTGTCAGACAAGGAAGGGACGGCAATGTCCGAAGATGCGCTGGTGAACACCAGCGCCGCAAGGTGGCCGGATGCTGATTCGGCCTTCCTCGCGGTACGGAGGATGCAGACCAAGTTGCACCGTTGGCTGTGATCCGTTCCTCCGAAACCGCCGTTGGCGGGGGATGGAGGGGGCCGGGGATATTTTTTCCGGCC
>NZ_JBPJUQ010000325.1:0-897 GCF_051192615.1 Streptosporangium sp. G11 | reverse complement strand
CGAGCAGGACGCGCTGATCCTGGCCAATATCTTGCGCACCGACATGGCCGCGCACCGGCCGCTGCCCGCCGACTCCGACCTGGCCCGGGCGATCACCGTGCTGGCCCGCGCCCAGCAGGACACGGTCTGGGACCGCATCCAGCTCGGCCAGCGGATCCGGTCGCTGCTGCACGACTACTTCGCCGCCGCCCTGGAGGCATTTGCGCATCTGCGCAACGGCGGCGTCACCAGGGCCGAGGCCCGGGTCATCCTCGCGCTGGCGCCCACTCCCGCCCGCGCCGCCGTCCTCACCCGCGGGCAACTGCGGGCCGCACTCAAACGGGCCGGGCGAGTCCGCCACGTCGACCAGGACGTCGAACGACTCCACGCGATCTTCCGCGCCGAACACATGCGTCTACCTGACCTGGCCGAGCAGGCCATGGGCCACCAGCTCACCGCGCTGCTCGGCCAGCTCGAAGCGACCTGCACAGCCGAGCAGAACCTGGCCACCCTCGTGGAGGAGGCCTTTGCCCAGCACCCCGACGCCGAGATCATCACCAGCTTCCCGGGGGTCGGTTCCCTGGTCGGCGCCCGCATCCTGGCCGAGATCGGCGACGACCGCACCCGCTTCGCCGACGCTCGCGGCCTGAAGGCCTATGCCGGCTCGGCACCAGTTACCCGAGCCAGCGGCAAGTCACGACACATCATGACCCGCAAGGTGAAGAACGACCGCCTGGCCGCCGCCGGCTACATCTGGGCCTTCGCCGCGCTACGTCCCTCACCGGGGGCACGGGCGCACTACGACCGCCGCAAAGCAGCCGACGACGCGCACACCGCAGCTCTGCGGCACCTGTTCAACCGTCTGATCGGCTGCCTCTATCACTGCCTCAAAACGCGCCGGACCTACGACGAGTCCAT
>NZ_JBPJUQ010000324.1:0-909 GCF_051192615.1 Streptosporangium sp. G11 | reverse complement strand
CACATCCAGCACCGCGCGGCGCAGCGCTTTGGAGCCGTCCAGCACGACCAGGATCGGAGCGGTGACGTCCAGGCCGCGCTCGCGCAGGCCGACGATGAGCTCACGCGCCAGCGTGGCGTTCTCGGTGGAGCCCTCCACCAGCGCCAGCGGGTACTTGGTCCCGTCGATGCCGATCCCGAGCGCGACAATGCAGGTGTGTTCGCCGAAGTGGACTCCGTCCAGCATCAGCGCGGCCAGATCCAGTCCCGATAGGTCGGCGCTTATCATCTCGGCCAGGGCGCGCTCGGTGGCGGCGACGAACCGCCGCGAGATCGCTGATTTGGAGGTGCCGGTGGAGGCCTGCTCCACACTGGTTCCGACCGGTTCCAAGCCGAGTCGGTAGCGGCGAGTCGACAGCTTGCCGAGCATCTTGCCCAGGGCCATCTCGTCCAGGATCTCGGTGGAGGAGAACACGTCATAGGCCGGGATGGAGATCTCGCCGGTGCCGTCGGCGGTACGTACCCGTGGGCGGCGGATCGGCAGTTTGCGCCCGCCCAGCACCACCGATCCGGCGTCGTGGCCGTGCCGGACCGCGCTGCGGTCAGGGTTGTGCTTGCCGCGCGGGCCGCACAGGGCGCTGACGTCTTCTTCCAAAAGCGCGAACATCACCGCCAGCCCGGATTGGACGGCCAGTGCGAGCAGGCCGTCCTTCATCGAGGCGGCGATGTGCTCCATGGCCATGGTCACGGTGTGTGGGACGGCCACGTCTTCGGCGGCTTGCCGGGCATGCCGGCGCCTGGTCTGGTAGGTCTTACTCACGGTCCCCGTCTCCTTGCTCGGAGTGATTTGGCGATTGCCCGAGACCTACCACCAGGTAGGCCCCGAGGCGGGGACCGCCACTTCAAGTTCTACGAGCTACGGGACAACCTC
>NZ_JBPJUQ010000323.1:0-910 GCF_051192615.1 Streptosporangium sp. G11 | reverse complement strand
ACACCCTGGTTGAGCAGGGCATGGACCTGCTGCCAGCGCTCGCGCGTGGTGGTGGCCCGCACCCCCTGTTTCGGCGGCGGGCCGGTCTTGCCCCAGCAGACCGAGTGCGCGGCGACCTCCTTCACCACGGCTTCGGCCAGGTTGTGCCAGATATGCCAGCGATCACCGACCTGCACCGCTTCAGGCAGGGCACGACGGATTGCCTCAGCGTAGGCGCCACTGCTGTCGCGGCACACCACTCGCACGCCGGGATGGGCACGTAGCCACGCCTCCAAGGTGTCGGCCTGACGGTCGGCGAGCACGTCGATCCGCTCCCGCGTGATCGCGTCGATGATCACCGTGGCGTAGCGGTGCCGTTTGCGGAGCGCGAAGTCGTCCACCCCGATCACCTCCGGCGCCGGATGAACCGGCAGAGGCAAACGCAGCAACGACCGGATCGCGCTCTGCCGCGATAGCCCGACTCCCAGCACCGCCAGTAGCCGAGACGCTGCCCGCCCTGCCAACTCCCGCACCACCGCCCCCACCTGCGTGGTCAAGGCGATCGTGCGGCGTTGATACGGCTCGGCCAGCCCGGGCAACGGCTCCCGGAACGTCTGCCGCTCGCACTCGACCCGCGCACACCTCAACCGCCGAAACCGCAGCCGCACCAGCACTCGCTGCCCACCAATCGGAAGGTCAGCCAGCTGCCGATCCACATAGCCGTGCACCCGCCCGGCTGCCCCGCAGCCGGGACACGCCACCGGCGCGCCCGTGGAGGCGACATGTACCACGATCGTCCCGGTCCCGGGCTGAACGCTGCCGATGACCAGGCCGGCCAGTTGAGGGAAGACCAGCCCCGCAAGATCCTTTACGTCACACCGGTGTCACGCTGACACAGCACCCCGAGATAGCCATGGACCAACACGAACTA
>NZ_JBPJUQ010000322.1:0-921 GCF_051192615.1 Streptosporangium sp. G11 | reverse complement strand
TCGCGACCACTCGCCACCACGTCCCACAGCTCCTCGGGTGAGGACACCCCACCCGGATAGCGACACGCCATCCCCACGACCGCGATGGGTTCCCGTGCCTTGTCCTCCAGGTCGCGAAGGCGTTTGCGGACCTCGCGGCTATCGGCGATGGCCCGCTTGAGGTACTCCCTGAGGTTGGCTTCGTCAGACATCTGAACTCCTTCGAGTAGAGGGCGGCGAGCGGCCAAGTGGTGGAAGCGGCCGCTCAGTCGAGTCCGTCCACGAGGGCGAACAGTTCTTCGTCGCTGGCAGAGTCGAGGTCGTCGGTGCCGGTGACCTCTTCGGCCTGGTCGTTCGCCAGGTCGAGTAGGGCGCGCAGGCGCGCGGCGATGGTGTCGCGGCTGTGGCCGACCGCCGCGACGGCGATGGCCTCGGTCAGCCGGTCCAGCTCGGCGATGACGCGTGTCGGGGACGTCGGGGACTCGGCGGTGAGCATGTCGTCCAGGTAGGCGGCCAGCGCTCCCGGCGTCGGATGGTCGAAGAGCAAGGTGGCGGGTAGCCGCAGTCCGGTGGCGGCGGCGAGGCGGTTGCGTAGTTCCACGGCGGTGAGCGAGTCGAATCCCAGGTCGGTGAAGCCCCCGTTGGCGGTGATGGACTTGGGATCGGTGTGCCCGAGAACCTCGGCGACCCCTGTTCCCACCAGGTCGATCAGGGCTCGGGTGCGTTCCGCGCCGGTGAGAGCGGCGAACCGCTGGACCGCAGGCGTCCTGGCCACTGCCGGTGCGGGCCTGACCAGGCCGCGCAGCACGGGCGGCAGGGCATCGCCGGTGGCACGCAATGCCGCCGCGTCCCATCGGGTGACCGTCAGGACGGGTTCGGTGGTGGAGGTCGCGAGGTCGAAAGCGCGCATGGCGTCCTCGACGGTCAACGCGACCATGCCGT
>NZ_JBPJUQ010000321.1:0-932 GCF_051192615.1 Streptosporangium sp. G11 | reverse complement strand
GGTGCGGCGGGCGGCGGGGTCCGGCCGTCCGCGCCGGGCGGGCGCGGGACGGGACCGGCGCCCACGCCGCATGCCCGGTCCCGATGTCCGCGCGGCGCGGGCGGACGCGCCCCGCCGTGCGACGGCGCGGAGCGCTGCCGCCGACCATCCCGCCGCGCAGATGATGGTCAGTGCCCGATGAGCTTCATGTGTGCCTCGGAGTAACGGTCACCGGCCACACCAACTCGGGCGGCCAATGCGTCGAGGTCGGCTCGTTCATCGGAGGACAGCCCGACCTCGGTTGCGCCTGCGTTCTCGATGAGTCGGGACAATTTGCGGGTTCCAGGGATCGGCGCGATCCATGGTGCCTGGGCCAGCAGCCACGCCAACGCGACCTGAGCAGGAGTGGCCTCCTTGGCGGCGGCCAGCTCGCGGACATGGTGGACGAGCGCCTGGTTGGCGGCGAGATTTTCAGCCTGGAAACGTGGGATCGTTGCCCGCATGTCGCCCTTGGAGAAGGACGCGTTCGGGTCGATAGCGCCGGTAAGAAAGCCGCGACCGAGTGGGCTGAACGGGACAAACCCGATGCCCAGTTCCGCGCAGGCAGGCAGGATCTCGGGCTCGGGGTCCCGCGTCCACAACGAGTACTCCGACTGCACAGCAGTGACCGGATACGTCGCGTGCGCCTTGCGGAGCGTTTCGGCTCCGACCTCGGACAGCCCGAAGTGCTTGACCTTGCCCGCCTGGACCAACTCGCCGACCGTTCCGGCGACGTCTTCAATGGGGACGTCGGGATCCACCCGGTGCTGGTAGAAGAGGTCGATCGTCTCGACTCCCAGACGCTGCAAGCAGGCGTCGGCGACTTTCTTGATGTGCTCGGGCCGGGAGTTCAGACCAACGGACTTGCCGTCCTGGATGTCCCAGCCGAACTTGGTTGCCAACTGGACTTGATC
>NZ_JBPJUQ010000320.1:0-952 GCF_051192615.1 Streptosporangium sp. G11 | reverse complement strand
GCATACCGAACACGACGACGGCAGATCACTAGGTGGGCAGGCACCAGCTCGGACCGGTCTGGGGATAGGCATCCAGCACCCTCGCCAAGTCAGGCTCTGCAACTGGCGCCCGCTCACAACATGCGATTAGCCCCAAATGAGGGCTGGCGGTCTGCTCGCCACGGCGGATAAGACGTCGTCGGCCACCGGCCCGTTTCCCGCCTCCCGGGAGGCGGGCCAGTGACCTGTCAGGGCCGCTCTGGTCCACCTCCCGACCTCATCAATCAGGTAGGTCAACCTCGATCTGCCGGGCGGCGTCGGCTTCGGTGCCCTCAACGGTGTAGTCCCTGGTGGGAGCATTACTCCTGTCGCCTGCGTAGCCGACGGGGTAGCAGCGGTAGTAGCAGATGCCGTTGCGGCAGTAGAGCAGGTAGCAGATCCACCTTCCGGCTGCTTGCGTGCAGGCGGTCTCCGGCGCGGCCTTGGCCGCTGCGACCGTGAACGATTCGGCATGAGCGCTGGTCGCGGGGAGCGCGACGAGCATGCCGGTGCCGGCCAGGACGACACCGGCCAGGGCAGTGCCCGCCTTGCGGATAAGGGTGTGCATGATCCTCCTCGTTTATGTGGGAAACACGACGAAGGGAACTGTAATTCAGAAATTACGGAGAGTCACGAATCTGGTCGCGGCTTGTCGTTGGCCACCGGCCCGTTTCCCGTCTCCGGGGTGAGCCGGTGGCCTGTCAGGGCTGCTCCGGGGCTTGAGACAAGCGCGCTC
Organism: Streptosporangium sp. G11; assembly: GCF_051192615.1. Classification (NCBI taxonomy): domain Bacteria; kingdom Bacillati; phylum Actinomycetota; class Actinomycetes; order Streptosporangiales; family Streptosporangiaceae; genus Streptosporangium; species Streptosporangium sp. G11. The sequence goes on along the minus strand of NZ_JBPJUQ010000320.1, from coordinate 198 downwards.
TTGTTGCAAGCCCTGACCCGCGATAACCCCCTTGTCACGGGCCGGCATTACCCAGAGTTACTTTGGGGCTAATCGCATGTTGTGAGCGGGCGCCAGTTGCAGAGCCTGACTTGGCGAGGGTGCTGGATGCCTATCCCCAGACCGGTCCGAGCTGGTGCCTGCCCACCTAGTGATCTGCCGTCGTCGTGTTCGGTATGC
>NZ_JBPJUQ010000319.1:0-961 GCF_051192615.1 Streptosporangium sp. G11 | reverse complement strand
GCCTGGTCGATGGAGATGAACGAGCCGCCGGAGTCTCCCGGTTCGGCGCAGACGCTGGTGCGGACCAGTTGTGAGACAGAACCCTGGGGGTAGGTGATGGTGGCGTCGAGTTGCTGGATGCGGCCGCAGTGCCAGTCGGTGGTGGAGCCGGAGCGGCAGACCGAGGCGCCCTCGATGGCGGGCTCGGCGCCGGCGACGGGCACGGTGCCGCCCCGGCCGTTGTCCACCGTCGCGGTGACTCTCCAGTTGTCGTTGACGGAGACCCAGGCGTAGTCGCTGCCGGGGAAGACCGATCCCCGGAAGGTGCCCTGGGCGAGGCGGTTGAAGCCGGTGGTCGCGCTGTCGGTCCTGCCGCAGTGGCCGGCGCTGACGAAGCCCTGCTGGGTGCCCTTGCGCACCGAGAAGCCGACCGAGCAGCGGCTGGCGGCGCCGATGTAGTAGGCGGTGCCGCCCACCAGGTCGTACAGGGGCAGAGGAGTCTCGTTGGAGGACAGCACGACGACCGCGCTGTGGTCCACGTTGGAGCTCAGGACGAAGCTCTGCGCCCGGATGGGTTCGGAGGTCAAGACGACCACCTTGTTGAGCTTGGGGGCGACGTAGCGCACGCTCGACACGTGCCGCTGGACCGGTGTCAGTGTGGTGTCGAGCCCTTCCTTGATCTCCGAGAGCTCGGCCAGCGATCTTGAGACGATCTCGGCCTCGGCGCCCGCGGCGACGATCTGCGGGATGTCGGCGGCGCTGGTGGTGGCCACCACTAGGGCGTGCGCGGTCTTCGCGCGCAGCCAGGAGCCGCCGAAGCGGGGGCCGAGGCTGGTGCGCAGTCGCGCCGCGATGGGTGTCAGGCGGGCCTCGTTGTCCAGGCGGGCTCTGGCCTCCGCCGGAGACAGTTCGAGGTCGCGCTGGAGGGCCTCCAGCATGCCCGGCGGCGGGTCGATGGCCGGGCGCTTCGCGGCGATCGGTG
>NZ_JBPJUQ010000318.1:0-990 GCF_051192615.1 Streptosporangium sp. G11 | reverse complement strand
TTGTTCACCGGCCAGTGGGCCGACCTGCCGTTCGAGGAGGTCTGCCGCCTGGCCTCGGGCTGGGGATACGACGGCTTGGAGATCGCCTGCTGGGGCGACCACTTCGAGGTCGACAAGGCCCTCAGCGACGACGACTACATCCCCCGCAAGCAGGAAGTGCTGGCCAAGCACAACCTGTCGGTGTACACCATCTCCAACCACCTGGTCGGCCAGGCCGTCTGCGACAACCCCATCGACGCCCGCCACCAGGGCATCCTGCCCGCCCGCATCTGGGGCACCGGCGATCCCGAGCAGGTCCGCCGCAACGCCGCCGAGGAGATCAAGAACACCGCCCGCGCCGCCGCCAAACTCGGCGTCGACACCGTGGTCGGCTTCACCGGATCCTCCATCTGGCACACCGTGGCCATGTTCCCCCCGGTCCCGCCCCAGATGATCGAGGACGGCTACGCCGACTTCGCCGACCGCTGGAACCCCATCCTCGACGTCTTCGACGAGGTCGGCGTCCGCTTCGCCCACGAGGTCCACCCCAGCGAGATCGCCTACGACTACCACACCACCGTGCGCACCCTGGAGGCCATCGGCCACCGCCCCGCGTTCGGCCTCAACTGGGACCCCTCCCACATGGTGTGGCAGGAGATCGACCCGGTCGCCTTCATCCTCGACTTCGCCGACCGCATCTACCACGTCGACTGCAAGGACGCCAAGGTCCGCACCGGCGACGGCCGCCGCGGCCGGCTGGCCTCCCACCTGCCCTGGGCCGACCTGCGCCGCGGCTGGGACTTCGTCTCCACCGGACGCGGCGACGTGCCCTGGGAGGACTGCTTCCGCGCCCTCAACGCCATCGGCTACAACGGCCCGATCTCCATCGAGTGGGAGGACGCCGGCATGGACCGCCTCGACGGCGCCCCCGACGCGCTGGCCGTCATCCGCAAGCTCAACGCCATCACCCCGCCCTCCACCGCCTTCGACGCCGCCTTCTCCTCGGAGTGA
>NZ_JBPJUQ010000317.1:0-1028 GCF_051192615.1 Streptosporangium sp. G11 | reverse complement strand
ACGACGCCCAGCTGGCCATGCGGACCCAGAGCGCGGAGGGGCCCGCGGACAAGCCGTGGGAGCAGGCCATCGCCCCGGAGATGGTGGACACGGCCAAGTACAAGAAGGACGGACCCTACAACCTGTGCTTCTCCAACGCCGCGGTGAACAACCCGTGGCGGCAGGTGGGCTGGAAGACCATGCAGGCCGAGGTGGCGCTGCACAAGGAGATCAAGCAGTTCACCGCGCTCGACGCGGAGGGCAAGGACGACAAGCAGATCTCCGACATCGCCGAGCTGGTCGGCAAGGGCTGTGACGCGCTGATCGTCTCGCCCAACACCACCGCCACCTTGACCCCGGCCGTCGAGGGCGCCTGCCCCAAGGTGCCGGTGATCGTGTTCGACCGCGGTGTGGAGACCGACTGCCCGGTGACGTTCATCAACCCCATCGGCGGCTACGCCTTCGGCGCCGACGGCGCCGAGTTCCTGGTGGAGAAGGTGCCGGCCGGAGGCAAGATCCTCGCGTTGCGGATCCTGCCGGGCGTCGACGTGCTGGAGACCCGCTGGTCGGCGGCCAAGGTCACCTTCGACAAGAGTCAGCTCGACGTGGTCGGGGTGGAGTTCACCGACGGCGACGCCGCCAAGACCAAGAGCATCGTGAGCGACTTCATCCAGCGGCACGGCAAGATCGACGGGGTGTGGATGGACGCGGGAGCGACCGCGGTGGCGGCCGTCGAGGCGTTCGAGGACGCCGGGGTCCCGGTGCCGGCGATCGTCGGCGAGGACCAGCAGGACTTCCTGCAGAAGTGGAAGAGCGGCGGCCTCACGGCCATCGCGCCGACCTATCCCACCTACCAGTGGCGTACTCCGATCATCGCCGCCCTGAAGATCCTCAAGGGCGAGGAGGTGCCCAAGACCTGGAAGCTGCCCCAGCCCAAGATCACTTCCGAGAACCTGGACAGCTACCTGCAGCCCAACATGCCGCCGCTGCACTACGCGCTCTGCGGCTGCGAGAAGCTGCCGGACTTCCCCGCCAACTGGGGCGGCAAG
>NZ_JBPJUQ010000316.1:0-1028 GCF_051192615.1 Streptosporangium sp. G11 | reverse complement strand
TGGAGTTGCCCCGGTTCGGTAGACACGTCAGGGCTTTCGGCTACGCGGCAGCATAGTTGTCTTCGTGAGTGGGCTTGAGGGCTTGGCGTTGCTCGTATTCGGCGGGGCTGAGCTGGCCGTTCGCGGAGTGACGGCGGCGTGGGTTGTAGAAGCCCTCGATGTAGGCGAACACCGCACGCTCGGCTTCTGACCTGGTGTGGAAGGTGCGCCGGTCGATCAGCTCGCACTCCAGGGAGGCGAAGAAGCTCTCGGTGATGGCGTTATCGAAGCAGGTGCCGGTGCGGCCGGTCGAGGGACGCACGCCGGCCTGCTCACACCGCCGGCCGAAGGCGAGCGAGGTATATTGACCGCCCTTGTCGCTGTGATGAATTACCCCGGCGTCGGGGCGGCGCTGAGCGATCGCCATCGCCAGCGCGTCGGTGACCAGCTCGGTGCGCATGTGCTCGGCCATCGCCCAGCCAACGATCCTGCGGGAGAAGACGTCCAAGACGACCGCGAGATAGAGAAAACCTTGCCGGGTCGGCACGTAGGTGATGTCGGCGGTCCAGATCCGGTTCGGCTCGGCCGCGGTGAACCTCCGGTGCACCAGGTCACTGGCCGCGACCGCTCGCCGGTCGGTGATCGTGGTGCGGCAGCCCTTACGGCGGCTCACCCCGGCCAGCCCGGCAGCGCGCATCAACCGGGCCACCCGCTTGCGCCCGATATGGATGCCATCGATCTCGCGGAGATCAGCGTGGATCCGTGGCGCCCCATAGATCTCATCAGAGGCCGCATGGTGATGGCGAATCTTCGCCGTGAGCTGCGCATCCTGCACAGCTCGGCGTGAGGGCCCATGCTTGGCCCAGGCGTAGTAGCCCTGGCGCGACACACCCTCCCGCCCGGGCCAGCAGGCCAGACACCATGGTGGTCTTTCTCCGCATGGATCAGCCGGAATCTCATCTCGGCCGATCCGTCTCCCGCGTGAAGAAAACCGCGGCCTTACGCAAGATCTCCTTCTCCTCCCGGAGAAGCTTGACCTCGCGGCGCAG
>NZ_JBPJUQ010000315.1:0-1030 GCF_051192615.1 Streptosporangium sp. G11 | reverse complement strand
GGCGGCGATCCCGCTGCACGCGCTCGTCGTGCGCCGCCCCGCCCGCACCGGGCATCAGCCCGTCACCACCGAAGAGCGGACCGGAATCGTCAAGGACGCCACCCGGGCGCGGCCGTTCTGGCTGCTGGTGATCGCCTTCACCGCCAACGGCGGCGCGGCGGCGGTGATGGCCGTCCTGCTCATCACCTACCTCATCCACCTGGGCCACTCACCGGTCCTGGCCGCCACGCTGGCCGGGCTGCTGGGGGTGTTGTCGGTGACCGGCCGCCTGCTCACCACCGGCCTGCAACGCCGCCTGCCCGCCGCCCTCATCGCCGCCGCGATCTTCACCCTGCAGGGCGTCGCCGCCGCGCTGCTCCCGCTGGCCGGGCGCACGGTGCCAGGCGCCATCGGCTGCGTGCTCGGCTTCGGGCTCGGCTTCGGCATCGCCTCCATCACCCTGCCGCACCTGCTCCTGCGGCGCTACGGCAGCAGCGCTTACGCCTCGCTGTCGGGCCGCATCGCCGCCTTCTCCGTCGCCGACAAGGCACTGGCCCCGCTCGGCGCGGTCGCGCTGGCCCAGGCGGCCGGTTATGAGTGGGTGATGGCGGCCGTGGCGGTGGCCTGCGCCGTCGCCGCGGTCGCGCTGGTCGCCTACCACCGCGTATGATTTAGACGAATGTCAAAGCAGGGGAGTTGCCGTATGACCGCCGCCACCGCCCAGTGCTGCGCGCCGATCGCCCGCGAGCCACTGTCGGAGGATGACGCGGCCGACCTGGCGGTGATGCTCAAAGCCGTCGCCGACCCGGTCCGGCTGCGCCTGCTGTCGATGATCGGCTCGCACGCGGGCGGTGAGGCGTGCGTGTGCGATCTGACCCCCGCCTTCGACCTGAGCGGCCCCACCATCTCCCACCACCTCAAAGTGCTGCGGATGGCCGGGCTGATCGACTCCGAGCGCCGCGGCACCTGGGTCTACTACTGGATCGTCCCGGCCGCCGTCGCCCGCCTGGGTGCGCTGTTCACCCCGCTGGCCGAGTCCGCGAGCGTGTGA
>NZ_JBPJUQ010000314.1:0-1061 GCF_051192615.1 Streptosporangium sp. G11 | reverse complement strand
GTACTGATCAAGAAACGTAGGCGTGACAAGCTTGTGCCCCGTTGATCGGGATCGTTTTCGCGGGTGACAGCCTGGATGCATGAGGTATTCAGACAGAAGCGGAGGGCTGTCTGCGCGGGTCCGGGAACAGCGGCAGGAACTGCGGTTGCGGGCGGCGGACATGTTCGCCGGGAACATCAAGCCGCCGCGGGTGGCCCGGTTGCTGGGCGTGACGCGTAAGTCGGCCTATGAGTGGCATCGGGCATGGCGGGCCGGAGGCAAGGCCGCGCTGGCCTCCAAGGGAGCCACCGGTAACGGCTGCAAGTTGACCGATGAGCAGCTGATGCACCTGGAGACGGCCTTGGAGCAGGGAGCCTCCGCTTACGGCTGGAGTGACCAGCGCTGGACGGCACCACGGGTCGCCACGTTGATCGCTGAGACGTTTCACGTCTCCTGCACCGCCCGTGGGGTGGTGTATCTGCTGAGGCGGCTGGGCTGGTCGTTTCAGGTGCCGGCGCATCGAGCCGCCCGCCGTGACGAGGCGCGGGTCACCGAGTGGACGAGGCGGGTGTGGCCGGCGATAAAAGCACCTGGGCGGCTTGGGGATCGTGGCTGGTCTTCGCCGACGAATCCGGCCAGAGCCTGAGACCGCCCCGAGGAAGGACCTGGGCCCGCAAAGGCCAGACCCCGGTGCTGGAGGTCTCCTACGGTGACCGGGGCCGCGTCTCGATCGCTGCTCTGATCTGCATCCAGCCAGGTCGTCGCGTTCGGCTGATCTACCGCACGATCACCTACCACCAGCGCCGGGGTGAGCGCAAAGGGTTCGTCGCGGCCGACTTCAAGGCTTTGCTGCATGCGGCTCATGCCCAGCTGGGCGGTCCGATCTCGCTGGTGTGGGACAGCCTGCCCGAGCACGTCAGCGCCCAGATGCGCCAGTGGATCACTGCCCAGGCCGACTGGTTGGTGGTCTATCGATTACCGCCGTACGCGCCTGACCTCAACCCGGCCGAGGGCATCTGGTCCAACCTGCGCATCGCCATCCTCAACTTCGCCGTCCGCAGCATTGACGAGCTCACCGCTCT
>NZ_JBPJUQ010000313.1:0-1086 GCF_051192615.1 Streptosporangium sp. G11 | reverse complement strand
ACCTAGGGCCTGTATGGACTTCGGATCTTCAGGTGGGTTGAAGGCTTCGGATCCACAAGATGGCTCCGCGTAGATGAAGGCCCGCGAGGTAGCTGTCGGGTGTCTTGTCGAAGCGGAAGGCCAGTCCACGCCACTCTTTGATCCGGTTGATGCACCGTTCGGCCGTGTTGCGCTGCTTGTAGAGATCTGCATCATGGCTAACCGGACGGCCGCCCCGGGAGCCGCGGGCCTTGCGGTTGGCTGCTTGGTCGCTCTTCTCGGGAATGACGGCCTTGATGCGGCGCTTGCGCAGATAGAGGCGGTTGCCGCGGGAGGAGTACGCCTTGTCGGCGGCCACCGCAGCCGGGCGGGTGCGCGGACGACCGACGGGCAGGCGGACCTTGATCCGGGTCAGGACGGTGCGAAACTGTGGGCTGTCGCCGGCTTGGCCCGGGGTCAGGACGAAAGACAGCGGACGGCATCGACGGTCGGCCGACAGGTGGACCTTGCTGGTCAGCCCGCCCCGAGAGCGGCCCAGCCCGGCCACCTTCAGCCGTATTCGGCGCCGCAGTCGTAACCGCCGGCGTTCGTCCCCGTCCCGGTCTTCGTCGGGTTCGCCGTCCTGGGGGTTCTGTCCCTTTGACGCAGCCCCTTTTCCTGTTCGGCAGCCTCTTCCAGTGCCTTGACCACCTCGCCATCCACGATCATCCCGGCGGCGTGGTGGTGGGCGCGGGCCGTGGTGGAGTCCACACTGACCAGCTCAAGGTCGGCCTGCCCACGGGCAGCGGCCTCGGCGATCACCGCCTGCATCAGCTGCTCGAAGACACCGGCCGTGGCCCACGACCGAAACCGGTCGTAGACGGTGGACCAGGGGCCGTACTCCTGGGGCAGATCCCGCCACGGACTGCCGGTACGAAACCGCCACATCACCGCATTGAACTGCTGCCGCAGATCCGGGATCGGGCCTCGCTCACCCAAGGGCAGATGAGGATCGATCAAGGACCATTCCTCGTCAGTGAGATCTCCGCGCGCCATAGCGATGGCCTACCAGGACCGCAGACTACCGCGCAGGCGAATCCCGCTGATCTCAACTCCGTACAGGCCCTA
>NZ_JBPJUQ010000312.1:0-1089 GCF_051192615.1 Streptosporangium sp. G11 | reverse complement strand
TTCGCCTCCCGCCTGTTCGGCACCGGCGTGACCCGCACCAACGCGCTGGAGACCCTGGTCATCGCCTCGTTCGTGCGCGGCCTGTCCGTGCGAGACGTCGAAAGCGCACTGGCCGACGCTCTCGGCCCCGAGGCAGCCCTGAGCAAGTCGACGGTGTCGACGATCTGCCAGGCCATCACCACCGAGTACGACACCTGGTGCCGACGCGACCTGACCGGTGTCGAGCTGGACTACTTGTTCGTGGACGCCTCGCACTTCAAGATGCACGACGGCGCCCGGGCCGAGCCAGTACTGGCCGCCTGGGGCATCACCACCGCCGGCCAGCCGGTCTTCGTCGGCTTGGCCGCCGCCGGATCGGAATCGACCGATGCCTGGCACGACTTCTTGTCCGACCTGCTCGGCCGCGGGCTCAAGCCACCGCTGCTGGTCATCTCCGACGGTGCTGCCGGACTGATCAGCGCCGTTGAACAGCTCTTCGTCCGCTCGCTGCGCCAAAGATGCCTCATCCACCGCCTGCGCAACATCGCCTCGAAGGTCTCGGCCGCCGATCAAGCCGCGATCAAGGCCGATTACTGGAAGATCTTCGACCTTCATGACCTCGGCGAGGACATCACCCCCGGTCAGGTGCTGGTGGACCTCGTCCAGCGCCGCATCGACGCCTTCGCCGCGGCATGGGGCGGGCGTTATCCGGCGGCGGTCAAGAGCCTGCTGACCGACCGCCAGAGTCTGACCACCTATCTGCGTTTTCCGATCGAGCACCACAAGCGCGTCCGGCACTCCAACTTCATCGAGCGCACCTTCGGCGAGACCCGCCGCCGCGTCAAGGTCATCGGCCGCTTCCCCGGTGAGACCTCGTGCGTGTCCCTGGTCTGGGCCGTGCTCGACCGCGCCTCACGCGGCTGGCGCGGTTTCACCATGACACCCCAGGGCCTACGCATTCTGCAGGACCTTCGCCGCGCTCTGCTACACCCGCCGACCCAGCTCCGTCCCGCTATCGAGACCACTGTGACACCCACGACCGAGGCCGCCTAAGATCAACCCACGGCACCTACCTCGTCGAGCCTTTTACACCGCTCCGAGGACGCGACC
>NZ_JBPJUQ010000311.1:0-1090 GCF_051192615.1 Streptosporangium sp. G11 | reverse complement strand
AGAGGGCATTTGATTTGAGTAGATTGCTCCTTATGTTCTAGTAAGTGCCTCGCCAGGTTGGGGTGGTCTCGTCCGTTATACGTTTGGTGAGGTTGTTGATCGAGGCAATATGGATCATGGCTTGGGAACTGGTGGGGAGGGTCTCGTAATCGCGCGCCAAGCGTCGGTACAGCATGAGCCAACCCAGGCTTCGCTCGACGACCCAGCGGCGTTTGACAACGTGAAAGCCGCGCGTCTGGATGTTTCTGGAGACGACTTCGACATCGATGCCGAGCCGGGCACCGTGTTCGATCACGGCGTTTTTGAAGCCGGTGTCGACCCAGGTTTTTGATATCGTCGGATAGGCGTTTTTAGTCTGGTCGAGCAGTCGCATTCCGATGGCGTTGTCGGATGCGCTCGCGGCAGTGACCGTCACGGCAAGGGCGATGCCGAGTGCGTCTGTGACGATGCCCCGCTTGCGGCCGACGATCTTCTTCCCCGCGTCGGCGCCTTGGCTGGTCAGGGGCACGTTGGTGGAGGTCTTCACGCTCTGGGTGTCCATCACGCATGCGGTCGGTTCGGCCTTGCGGCCTTCCTTGACACGGGCCAGGCCGACCAGGTCGTAATTGAGCTGCGCGAAGATTCCCTCATCCCGCCAGGCCGCATAGTAGGCGTAGACGGTGTTGTGCGGCGGGAAGTCGTGCGGCAGGTATTTCCAGGCGATTCCCGTCCTGTTGACATACAGGATCGCGTTGAAGACCTCCCGCAGTTCGACCGAGGCCGGTTGGCCGGTGGGCCTGCGATCGAGCCGGGCCTGCCGCCAGGCGGTTAAGGTGGGTTCGATCAATTCCCAGCGGGCATCGGATATATCGCTGGGGTACGACTTCCGCTCACTCATGACAGAACTTTTACCCGAAACATGTGATCGGTAGTGGTCCTCGACTGGCCGGGACTTTACATTCCATTTTTAGACCAGACGGAATTCAGGCGCCACATGACAATCAAGCGGGCGCTCCGATCGGCGGTGAGGGCTGCGCAAATACATCCCTACAAGACGAAGTACCCCGAAAGCCTACGACCCCAAAGGGCGCATATGCTCATCAACCATAGA
>NZ_JBPJUQ010000310.1:0-1091 GCF_051192615.1 Streptosporangium sp. G11 | reverse complement strand
CTCTGGCCAGGGACTCAGGCCTCGGCTGTCCCGAGCTCGGCGACGTACGCCGCCCCGGCGGCCATCGCGGCAGATCCATGCGACTTCAAGGGTCATGGCTGCCAACTGGGCATTACTCAGGGCCAGCTCGATGGCCATCGCTGCACTGCTCTCAACCCACATGGTCACGGAGACTCGGGCCTGCCAGACTTCGGATACGGCTACTCCATAGGTCACGCACAAGGCTGGGCTCACGAGGAGTGCGACGAGAGAGGGCAGTGGACAGACGACAACGACAACGGCAACAACAACGGCAACGGCAACGGCAACGGCAACGGCAACGGCAACGGCAACGGCAACGGCAACAACAACGGCAACGGCAACGGCAACGGCAACGGCGCCGACCACCATGGTTGATAGCTAGTGCGACGTTCCTCAAAGCAGGTAGATGAACTTGCGGCGCAGGGCTCGGGGCCGTGGGGGTGGTCGCCCCCAGACCCAGGGGTGGGCGTGGGCGTTGAGCTGGGCGGTGGCGACGGTGACCGCGTGGGTGATCTCGGTGGCGTCGGCGAAGGTCTGTCCGGCGAACCCGGCCTTGCGCAGCAGCCGCCACCAGCCTTCGGCCAGGTTCAGCCAGCAGGCCTTGACCGGGATGAACACCTGGCGGATCCGCGGGTGACGGGCCAGCCATTGGCGGACCTTCCAGCTGGAATGGCTGGAGAGGTTGTCGGTGATGACCACGATCGGGCCGCGCCGGTTGGCTTTCGCGATGCGGGCCAGCAACTGGATCCAGCCGTCGCTGTTGCGTGAGGGCGCGCAGAAGGTGAGCTCGGTGCCGTCACGGATGCGCAGGCCGCCGTACACCCAGGTCTTGTCAGTGCCGCGAGAGTACTCCAACGGTGCTTTGATCCGATGTCCGTCGGCCGACCAGCCGGGCGCCGGTGAGAAGGTGCGCGGGGTCACCGGTCCCAGTTCGTCGGCGCAGATGACCGTGGTGCCGGGCGGCGGGTCGGTGTAGCAGCCGATGACCTCGGCTCTGATATGAAACTGGCCCCGGCTGGGCAGGCGGCAGCGGACCCCGGCCGGCAGAGGGTTGCGGGGTTGTGCGCACG
>NZ_JBPJUQ010000309.1:0-1098 GCF_051192615.1 Streptosporangium sp. G11 | reverse complement strand
GCGGAACGCGACCACCTCGACCGGCACATCGCGGATCTCACCCAGACCCGGGACAGGCTCGACTCCGTCATCGACGGCGCCTCATCCAACATGCACACAGGCGCCCCCTGCCCACGGGACGGGAATGCATAGACCTGCGCCAGACCCGTCGGAAAAGGATGGTTTCCCGACAGGGCGCTCACCTAACCCCGAGAAGCGGATACAAGAGGACAAAACACCGCGTCTGGTAGGCCTTTTCGGCTTTCGATTGACGACAGTATTTTCCGACAGGTAGAACGGGGTTTCGTCTTTCCCGAGAAGCGCTGGTGCGAATATCACATCCGGCCGCGACGCGCATCCTCGTTTCCACCTGGGCTGTCGATGACAGCACAGTGCGGTCGAACCCTGTCATATCAGCTAAGGTGCGGGGCATCTCTGCTTGGAAGCCCTCCAGGTAGGCGATGGCGGTCACACCCCAGCGCACACGCGAACGGTCCGGAGGAATCTGATCTGGAATGAACGCACCCCATGACCCTGTCGGCTCCGCCAGGTCATCCCCGGGTCCGGCGTCGGCTGGCGCGTCACCTCCCCGTATCGCGGAACCAACCCAGGAAGAACTGGACGGGTTGCCAGTCGAAAAGCGCCTGGAACTACTGGAGGCTCAACGGCAGCGCGATGACCAGGGGCGCGAACGCCGACGGCTGAACCGCCACCAGTGGTTCAACAGCGTAGGGATCCTGCTGGGTGCCCTCTTCACCGCCGGCAGCCTGATCATGACCGCAGTAACGTTGCGGAACGGGCAAGAGGAGCTGCGAACCGCACGTGAGGGACAAATCACTGATCGGTACACCAAAGCAGTCGAACAACTCGCTTCACCCGCGACCGATGTGCGGTTCGGCGCGATCTACGCTTTACAGCGGATCGCCGCCGATTCCCCTAAGGACCGCCTCACCGTACGAAGCGTGCTGGCGGCGTTCGTCCGCAACCACTGGAGTTGCCCCGGTTTGGTGGACACCTGATCTCTGAGGAACCCTGGTTCCCGGAAGAAGGAGTTCACTGTGCCGAACAACTATCCGCCGGAGTTTCGCCGGCAGATGGTGGAGCTGGTGCGCGCGGGAC
>NZ_JBPJUQ010000308.1:0-1110 GCF_051192615.1 Streptosporangium sp. G11 | reverse complement strand
CTAGGTGTACTGACCTGAGAGGTTAGGTACGCGGCTGGCGGGTGGGTGGCCGCCGAGTGCGGTGTGTGCTCGGTGGTGATTGTAGGTGTGGAGCCAGGGGCCGAACGCGTGGCGGCGTTCGGTCTCGGAGGTGTAGGGCTGGTTGTAGGCCCATTCGTCGGCCAGGGTGCGGTGGAAACGTTCGACTTTGCCGTTGGTCTGGGGCCGGTAGGGGCGGGTGCGTTTGTGGGTGATGCCCAGGCCGGTGAGGGTGTCGCGCCACAGGAAGGACTTGTAGCAGCTGCCGTTGTCGGTGAGGACACGGCGGATGGTGATGCCCAGGCCGGTGAAGTAGGCGTGGGCGCGGTGCCAGAACGCGGCGGCGGTTTCTTTGGTCTCGTCGGGCAGGATTTCGGTGTAGGCCAGGCGGGAGTGGTCGTCCAAGGCGGTGTGCAGGTAGCTGTAGCCGATCTTGGGTTTGCCGTGCTTGTAGCGGGCGGTGGTGGTGGCCTTGCGGTTGTGGTGGCCGGTCTGCCGGTCGGTGATACGGTGGCCGCCGCCGTCGGGGATGTTGCCGAGTTTCTTGATGTCCACATGCACCAGGTCGCCTGGTCGATCGTGCTCGTAACGGCGGATGGGCGCGGCGGTGGCCCGGTCCAGGTGGGTCAGTCGGGCCAGCCGGTAGCGGGCCAGCACCCGGTGCACGGTGGAGGGGTGCAGTCCCAGCAGGTAGGCGATACGGGCCGGCCCCCACCGGCGTGTCACCCGCACCTTGATGATCCGTCGCTCGGTCCGTGTCGGGGTTTGGCGTGGGCTGTGATGCGGCCGCGATGAGCGATCGGCCATGCCTGCCGCGCCGTGCCGGCGGTAGCGGTCGGCCCACCGCTTGGCCGTGTTCACCGCTACCTGGAAACGTTCGGCGGCACGGCGCAGGGGCCAGCCATCTTCGACGACGCAGCGGGCCAGCCGAAGCCGGCCTGTCTCACTTAGCGGGGCGTTACGGTGGGACACGAGGGCCTCCGGGAAGCTCGGCGTAGATGTCGCAATCCACACCGAACCCGGAGGCCCTCCCTTATTTCAACAACTTCGAAGATCGTGTCACCGCGTACTCAACCTTTGTGGTCAGTACAG
>NZ_JBPJUQ010000307.1:0-1177 GCF_051192615.1 Streptosporangium sp. G11 | reverse complement strand
AACCGGGGGCCAGTAACGCGCAGGTGGCACGGGACCTGGGAGCGGCGCTGGCCACGGTACGCAAGTGGCGGGCGGCCTTTGCCCATGACGGGATCGACGGGCTCCTCGACCAGGTGCGTCCAGGACGGCCGAAGTCGGAGTTGTCCGTGACCGACCAGGAACGGGCCACGCTGCAGCGATGGGCACGGCGGGCCAAATCGTCGCAGGTCCTGGCGATGCGGTCGAAGATCGTACTGGCGTGCGCGGACGGCAAGGATAACCAGCAGATCGCGGCTGAACTGCGGGTGCATCCCGACACGGTGTCGAAGTGGCGGACCCGGTTCATTCGGCTGCGGCTGGACGGGCTCCTCGACGAACAGCGGCCAGGCCGGCCGCCGTCGATCACCCTGGACCGGGTCGAACAGGTGGTGGTGGCGACGCTGGAGGAGACGCCTAGAGGCGCCACGCACTGGTCGCGGGCCTCGATGGCCGAGCGCAGCGGGCTGAGCAGATCGACGATCGGGCGGATCTGGCGGGATTTCGGGCTCAAGCCGCATCGGGCCGCTACCTTCAAGCTGTCGAGTGATCCGTTGTTCGTGGAGAAGGTCGTCGACGTCGTGGGGCTGTACCACAACCCGCCCGAGCGGGCGGTGGTGTTGTGTGTGGATGAGAAGTCGCAGATCCAGGCGCTGGATCGCTCCCAGCCGGTGCTGCCGATGATGCCGGGCATGCCCGAGCGGCGCACCCATGACTATGTGCGCAACGGGATCACCAGCCTGTTCGCCGCGTTCAATGTCGAAGACGGCACCGTCATCGGGGAACTGCACCGCCAGCACCGCGCCACCGAGTTCAAGAAGTTCCTGATCACCATCGACAAGAGCGTCCCCGTCGAGCTGGACGTCCATCTGATCTGCGACAACTACGGCACGCACAAGACCCCGGCGATCAAAGCGTGGCTGGCTCGTCACCCTCGGTTCCACATGCATTTCACCCCGACCGGGTCCTCGTGGATCAACCAGGTCGAGCGGTGGTTCGGTTATTTGACCGAGCAGCTGATCCGGCGGGGAGTCCACAAGAGCGTCCAGAGCCTGGAGAAGGACATCCGCGCCTGGATGGATCAGTGGAACGAGGATCCCAAGCCGTTCGTGTGGACCAAGAGCGCTGAAGAGATCCTCGAATCCCTGGCTAAATATTGCCG
>NZ_JBPJUQ010000306.1:0-1179 GCF_051192615.1 Streptosporangium sp. G11 | reverse complement strand
CTTAGGGCTGGCGCCTTCGACTACCTGGGTGCGCTGTTGCATCGTCCTCTGTCTTCTGCTCTGCCATAGAACGACCTCACGATCACCTCTCAAACACTCACTGAGCGAGAAGAGGTGACGAGATCGGTATCAGTGCATTCTCGGGCGAAGCGGCGGTCTTAGTGGCTCTCACGGATTGATCTATTTCCCCCAGGTTCGCCGGCCTGTTCGTTATCCTCCAAGTGGAGGCGATGTGATGTCCAAGTACGGTCGTGATGACGAGACCTGGGATCAGCTCACTGAGGGCGGGCTGAAATTTCTGATTGAACGCGCACGGCTTCGGAGGACGACGTCGTACACGGAGCTGAACACTGTACTGGAGCGCCGAACCGGCATCCCGGGTTTTGATTTCGGGCGGCAGGACGAGCGCACCGCGATGGGATTTCTGCTCGGGCTGATCGTGAAGCGGAACCGGCCAGAGAGCAACCTGATGATCTCCGCGTTGGTAATCTATCTGGACGGAAATGATGCAGGTGGTGGATTCTACAATCTCGCGGCCGACCTCGGACTACTCCCGCGCAAAGCCTCGGCGCGGCAGAAGGACGAGTTTTGGGTGAGCCAGCTCAACGGGCTGTACGACCACTACTCGCGCACTAGGGACACCTCCGTTAGTGACGGCGTCATCCCAGGCTGACCGATCGGAGCATCGACCTCTATTGATTTTGTCGATGTGGTCTCTGCTACACATGGTCGGGCCGGGACGAGTGATGATCATCTGGCCTCTCCTGCGAGACCAGGCTGCTAACGAACTTCCCGATCTATACCTTGAACGCCTCATCCACGTCCTCAAGAGTGTTGCCGAGGTCGAAAATGTCCTGCTTCGCTCTCGCCGATCTTCGGTTGATGCTGGTTAGGGCTCTAGGCATAGTGAGTCGCGACGAAGACCGGATTTGTGATCAAGCCGAGCTGGTCGATGTTGGAGCGAACTGATCGCTCCGGTCTGGGGCGTCCTTTGGACGAGAGCTGTGTGGTGAGGTGCCGGTATATCAGGTCAAGGTCTAACACCTCAGTGGAGTTGCCCCGGTTTGGTGGACACCTGATCTCTGAGGAACCCTGGTTCCCGGAAGAAGGAGTTCACTGTGCCGAACAACTATCCGCCGGAGTTTCGCCGGCAGATGGTGGAGCTGGTGCGCGCGGGAC
>NZ_JBPJUQ010000305.1:0-1194 GCF_051192615.1 Streptosporangium sp. G11 | reverse complement strand
CGCATCCGACAACCGCTCCAACACCAGCAACCCGACACCCTCCGCCCAACCGGTACCATCAGCCCCCGCCGCGAACGCCTTGCTGCGCCCGTTCGGGGCCAACCCGCGCTGACGGGAGAACTCCACGAACATCCCGGGAGAGGCCATGACGGTCGCGCCGCCCGCCAACGCCAGTGTGGATTCGCCCTGCCGCAGCGAGCTGACCGCCAGGTGCAGCGCCACCAGCGACGATGAGCAGGCGGTGTCCACCGTCAGTGCCGGTCCCACGAAGCCCATCTGGTACGAGATCCTCCCGGCCATCACGCTGGGGGTCACGCCCGTGAGCACGTAGCCTCCCACCTTCTCGGGGGCGTCCTGCATACGTGGGCCGTAGTCCTGTGCGGTGGCTCCGACGAACACCCCGGTCCGGGTGCCGTCAAGGTGCTCATGTGGGATACCGGCCCGTTCCAGCGCCTCCCATGCCGTTTCCAGGAGTAGCCGCTGTTGCGGGTCCATGGACTGGGCCTCACGCGGAGAGATGCCGAAGAACCCGGCGTCGAACTCTCCGGCGTTGTACAGGAAACCGCCTTCTCGCACGTAGGTGCGGCCCTTGTCGGTCGCCTCAGGTGCGTAAAGGTCATCGGGCCATCCGCGGTCGGTCGGGAAGCCCGCGATGACGTCCTCGCCCTGCGAAACCAGCCGCCACAGGTCCGCCGGGGAGGACACCCCACCCGGGTAGCGGCACGCCATACCGACGATCGCGATCGGCTCGTCCAGCACGGCCGGGACGGCGATGTCCGGCTGTACGGCCGGGTCTGTGCCGGCAAGCTGGTCTTGGAGGTGGCGCAGGAGCGCGGCGGGTGTCGGGTAGTCGAAAAGCAGGCTGCTGGACAGCGGCAATCGCGTGGACTGAGCCAGGCTGTTGCGCAACTCGACGCTCATCAGCGAGTCGAACCCGAGGTCGCGGAACGGTCTGCCCATCTCGACGGACCGGCCGGCGTCGTACTGCAGGACCGCACCGACATGGGCGCGGACGAGCTCGGCCACGGCGTGCCCGTCGTGGACATCGACCCGGCGGACGGGTTCGACGTGTTCGGCAACGGCCTCACCGATCCAGTGGCGGTGTCGTTGGAAGGGGTAGGTCGGCAGATCGACCCTCCGCGCTCCACTACCGGCATACTGCGCCGACCAATCCACCGAAGCACCCCGAACGAA
>NZ_JBPJUQ010000304.1:0-1206 GCF_051192615.1 Streptosporangium sp. G11 | reverse complement strand
CCAACATGCCGCCGCTGCACTACGCGCTCTGCGGCTGCGAGAAGCTGCCGGACTTCCCCGCCAACTGGGGCGGCAAGGGCTAGCCGCCGACCCGAAAACCCGTCACCCGAGGAGGACCCAGTTATGTGGCCGATCGGCGTCAACACGTGGGTGTGGACGTCACCGCTGACAGACGACGAACTCGTACGACTGGCCCCGCGCATCGCCGACTGGGGATTCGACGCCGTCGAGCTGCCCATCGAGCAGCTCGGTGACTGGGACCCGCACAAGGCGGCCGCACTCCTGGCCGAGCTGGGGCTGAGCGCGTCCGTGGCGCTGGTCATGCCGCCGGGCAGGGAACTGGTCGCGGCCTCCGCCCAGACCATCGCCGACACGCAGGATTATCTGCGTGCCTGCGTGGACGCGGCCGTCACGGTGGGCTCACCGGTCATCGGCGGACCCGCCTACGCCTCCGTCGGCCGCACCTGGCGCGTCTCACCGGAGGAGCGCCGCGCCCTGTACGCCGAGCTGCGCGACAACCTGCGGCCGGTGGCCGACCACGCCGCCGGGCGCGGGGTGCGGATCGGCGTCGAACCACTCAACCGCTACGAGACCAGCCTGATCAACACGGTCGAGCAGGCCCTGGACGCGCTCGACGGGTTGCCGGACGAGGGCTGCGGCCTGGCCCTGGACAGCTACCACCTCAACATCGAGGAGAAGGATCCGGCGGCGGCCGTACGGGCCGCCGCCGAGCGGATCGCGCACGTGCAGGTGTGCGGCACCGACAGGGGCGCGCCGGGCGCCGACCGGTTCGCCTGGCCCGCCTTCGCCGCCGCGCTGCGCGAGGCCCGCTACACGGGACCACTCGTCATCGAGTCGTTCACCGCAGAGAACCAAGCCATCGCCACCGCGGCCTCCATCTGGCGGCCGCTCGCCACCAGCCAGGACGCCCTGGCCACCGAAGGGCTCGCCTTCCTGCGAACCCTCTGACTCCCACTCGCCCGCCGAGCTTGTCATCGGGGCGGCTCGGCCTTTTTCCGTATGCCTCATCTCACCCCCTCGGAGATCCCATGCGCCGAGTGCTCGCACTCGTCCTCGTCCCACTCCTACTGTTATCCGCCGGTCTGAGCCACGCCCAGGCCACGACCCGGGCGGCGGCCTTCCGGGTGTTGTTGTTCACCGAGACCGCCGACTACGTGCACGGCTCGATCCCGTCCGGCATCACGA
>NZ_JBPJUQ010000303.1:0-1224 GCF_051192615.1 Streptosporangium sp. G11 | reverse complement strand
CATGCCGGCTGGGCGTTCGGGTAGAGCATCTCGTACTCGATGGGGGTGAGCATTCCCAGGGCGCTGTGTCGTCGTTGCCGGTTGCGGAGGATCTCCAGGTATTCGAAGATCGCGCTCGCCGGCTCGATGCGGGTCTTCCATCGCTTGCGGTTGAGCGGTTCGGTCTGCGTCCGTCCCTGGAACGACTCGATGACGGCGTTGTCGAAGCAGTCACCGATCGATCCCATGGACGGGACCAGGCCGGATGCCTTGGCGCGCCGGGGATGCGCCCAGGAGGTGAACTGCACCCCGTGATCGGAGTGGATCAGTGTTCCGGGCGATGGTGTGCGGTTGCCGATCGCCATGCCGAGCGCGTTGGTGACCAGTGTGGCGGTCTGCGTCGAGTCGATGGACCAGCCCACCACGCGCCGGGAGTAGGCATCCAGCACGACGCAGCAGCAGTAGACCTTGCCCTCGCAGGTGGGGTGCTCGGTGATGTCTCCTGACCCACAGCTGGTTCGGCGCGGTGCGGGCTAATCGGCGGCCCGGCCAGGTCCGTGGTGGTTGGTGTCTGGTGGATAGGCCGACGCCGCCGGTTGCCGGGTAGCCCTTTGAGGCCGGCCCGGCTCATCAGCATGGCCACCGCTCCGTGCCCGACCGCGATGCCGCGTCCCAGCGTGAGTTCGGCATGCACTCGCATGCCGCCGTAGACGCCGTTGGAGGCGGCGTGTACCTGCCGGATCTGCTCGGTCAGCCAGAGGTGTCGCAGCTCCCGAACCGAGGATGGGCGACTTCGCCAGGCGTAGAAGCCCGACTCCGACATGTTCATAATCCGGCAGCAGATCTGGATGGGGAGCCCTTCGGCGGCCATCACCGCGATGGCCTCGAACCGTCTTTTGGGGGCACCGCCTCTCTCAACAGCTCCGCAGCACGCCTGGTCACGGCCAGCTCGGTCTCCAGCTCGGCGATCTTGCGCCGGGCCGCGACCAGCTCAATGTGGTCGCAGGAGGTGATGCCGGGTTTCTGACCGGTGTCGATCAGCTCCTGCTCGCGCCAGTTGTAGATCGTCTGGTCGCTGATCTGTAGATCGAAGGCCACCTGCCGCACGGTCCGGCCGGCCTGCAACAGGTCCAGGACCTTCCGGCGGAACTCAGGGAGATATCTCCTTGCCATGCCGGCCTCTCCTGAAGGGGGCGCAGGCATGTAAGTCAACCAAGGCGACTCCACGAAAGCCGGGGTACATCA
>NZ_JBPJUQ010000302.1:0-1234 GCF_051192615.1 Streptosporangium sp. G11 | reverse complement strand
GCCGCGCTCGCGGGTCGGGCGCAGGCCGCCGCCGTGCCTTTCCGGGCGCTGGTGGCCGACTGCGCCTACGGCGACAATGCGGCCCACGCCGCTGAACTGTGGGCCGCGGGGCTGCCGTTCGTGCTCGCGCTCAAGCCACACCAGGGTTCCTGGGCGCCGGCCGATGCGGCGCACACGCCGATCGACGCCGCCCGCGAGCTGGAGTGGGGAGGTCCCCAAGCGCCAGGCGCCTGGACCGAGGTCGTGCGGCGGTTTCGCGACGGCCACACCAGCGTGTGGTGGGCCGCCGACGCGGCCTTGGGCGGCTACGGCCCGCACCAGGCGGTCCGGCTGATCGTCGCGACCGTCGACCCGGCGACGCTGCCGGCCAAGGCGACCTGGTATCTGGCCACCAACCTGCCCCGTCCCGGCAGCGTCCGCGCGCGCTCCAGCCCGCATCCGGCCGCCGACCTGGCCGAGATCGTGCGTCTGTTCGGCCTGCGCACCTGGATCGAACAGGGCTACAAGCAGGTCAAGGACGAACTCGGCTGGGCCGATTTTCAGGTCCGCTCCGATGCCGCGATCCGCCGCCACTGGGCCCTGGTGATGTGCGCGTTCACCTTCTGCTGGCATGCCCGGCCCGCCGACTCGGCCCCGTCACCGCAGGTCCCGCCCGCCCCGACCGACGCCGACAGCGGAGAGAGGGGGGTCCATGGCCACGACGCCATCCGCGGCACTGTGTCGGCCCCGAGCCGTCCGCCACGTCCGCGGCTGGCTGACCCCCTGCGCACTGCTGCAACGCTGGTGGCGCAACTGGTCAACCAGGCCCCCGCCCGCTGAACTACAAGCCCTGGTCACAGCCGTCACCGCAGGACGCCCCCTCAACCTCTACGCCCCGCCCTAACAAACCACCGACTAGTACAAGCTGGCGACCCTGGAGGAGTGTGAGCAGGCGCCAGCGGGGCCCAGCTGCCGTATCAGTCAGGATAATAGGCCGTTGGTTGGACGACGATGCCACCCAAGTAGGCCTCACCGGCCCGGTAGCAAATATCATCGATCAGCACAAGACCGTCGGCAGTGACCTGTACACATTCCACGCCGTCATCAGCGTGTACCGCTCGGAATCCGCCGCCAAGGCTAGTGTTCCCCATCTTGATTAGGCGTCCCGCCAAGTCGGTTGGAGTTGACCCGGTTTGGTGGACACCTGATCTCTGAGGAACCCTGGTTCCCAGAAGAAGGAGTTCACTGTGCCGAA
>NZ_JBPJUQ010000301.1:0-1244 GCF_051192615.1 Streptosporangium sp. G11 | reverse complement strand
GAGTTGCCCCGGTTTGGTAGACACATCAGGGCTTTCGACTACGCGGCAGCATAGTTGTCTTCGTGCGTGGGCTTGAGGGCTTGACGTCGCTCGTATTCGGCGGGGCTGAGCTGGCCGTTCGCGGAGTGACGGCGGCGCGGGTTGTAGAAGCCCTCGATGTAGGCGAACACCGCTCGTTCGGCTTGTGACCTGGTGTGGAAGGTGCGACGGTCGAGCAGTTCGCACTCCAGGGAGGCAAAGAAGCTCTCGGTGATCGCGTTATCGAAACAGGTGCCGGTGCGGCCGGTCGACAGACGCACCCCCGCCTGTTCACACCGGCGACCAAAGGCCACCGAGGTATATTGACCGCCCTTGTCGCTGTGATGAATCACCCCGGCGCCGGGGCGGCGCTGACTGATTGCCATCGCCAAGGCGTCGGTGACCAGTTCGGTGCGCATGTGCTCGGCCATCGCCCAGCCGACGATCCGCCGCGAGAACACATCCAGCACCACCGCCAAGTACAGAAAACCCTGCCAGGTCGGCACATACGTGATGTCGGCGGTCCAGAGCCGGTTCGGCTCATCGGCTTCGAACCTGCGCCGCACCAGGTCCGAGGCTGCGGCCGCCTTGCGGTCGGTGATCGTCGTGCGACAACCCCGACGCCGAGACACCCCGGCCAGCCCGGCCACGCGCATCAGCCGGGCCACCCGCTTGCGGCCGATACCGATGCCGTCGAGCTCGCGCAGGTCGGCATGGATACGCGGCGCCCCATAGATTCCATCGGACGCCTGATGGTGAGCGCGGATCTTGTCGGTCAGCTCCGCATCGCGACGGGCGCGAGCCGATGGGCCATGCCGCCGGCGGACCGCCCAGGTGTAGTAGCCCTGGCGCGACACACCCAGCACCCGGGCCAGAAGGGAGACGCCGTGGTGGTCTTTCTCCGCATGAATCAGCCGGAACCTCATCTCGGCCGATCCGTCTCCCGCGCGAAGAAAACCGCGGCCTTACGCAAGATCTCCTTCTCCTCCCGGAGAAGCTTGACCTCGCGGCGCAGCCGGGCCAGCTCATCCTTCTCGGCACTGGTCAAGCCGTCGGCGCGGCGGCCGTCATCCAGATCGGCCTGGCGCACCCAGACACGGATCGACTGCGCGGAGGGCTCAAACTCCTTGGCGAGCTCCTCCGGTGAGCGTCCCGCGCGCACCAGCTCCACCATCTGCCGGCGAAACTCCGGCGGATAGTTGTTCGGCACA
This sequence comes from Streptosporangium sp. G11, assembly GCF_051192615.1. Classification (NCBI taxonomy): domain Bacteria; kingdom Bacillati; phylum Actinomycetota; class Actinomycetes; order Streptosporangiales; family Streptosporangiaceae; genus Streptosporangium; species Streptosporangium sp. G11. The sequence continues at coordinate 15 of NZ_JBPJUQ010000301.1, read as the reverse complement.
GTGAACTCCTTCTTC
>NZ_JBPJUQ010000300.1:0-1252 GCF_051192615.1 Streptosporangium sp. G11 | reverse complement strand
GATGACGGCGAAGGCGCTTTCGTACAGCACCATCGCGCACGCGATGCCGATCGCGGCGAAGACCGCGTACAGCTGGGGCAGGTTCTCCACCCGTGACCAGGCCAGGACGGCGAGCGCGCCGAGGATGGATCCTGCGGTCATCAGGCCCCGGCCGCCGTGGGCGTCCAGCAGGCGGCCGACCAGCGGGGCGCACAGCGCGGCGATCAGGATCGAGCCGGTCAGCGCGGCCGCGATCTGGGCACCGCCGGCGTGCAGGTCGGCGGCCATGGGGGTGAGGAAGACGGAGAAGGCGTAGTAGAGCACGCCGTAGCCGATGGTCTGGGTGACGGCCAGGGCGGCGACGATCCGCCACCCCTGAGCCAGACGCGGCCGGCCGCCGCCCCCGGGAGCGGGGGCGGCGGCCTCAGTGGCGGCCTCGGTGGCGGGTTCAGCGGCAGAGCTCACCCGCGCGTCCCGGCGCAGCCGATCAGCCGGCGCCCATCCGCCGTGGTTATCCAGCGGTCAGGCGATGGGGCTTCGGCGATGAACCCCTGGACGTGCAGCCGCCAGGCCAAGGGTCCGGCCGTCCGGGCGATCGCCGGGGCGAACTTGGGGTTGCTGCTCGGTCCGCGGGCGGCGACCAGACGCTCTCCCAGCCGGTGGGTGTCGATTGGCCCGTGCTCGCAGATCAGGCGCAGGGCTTCCTTCTGGGCGGCGGTGGGGTATCCCTCAGACATCTGAGGCTCCTTGTCGGTGCGGCTTCGGCGCTGGTCGATGGCTGGTGGTCAGCCGCAGCAGCTACCACCGTCGCCACCGCTGCCGACGGTGACCAGCGGGAGCGCAGTGGCCGGCAGGCCACCGCTGATCCCGGTGGCCAGACCGACCCGCCGCTCTTGTGCCTCGACCAGCCCCGAGGAGCACACGCCGGTCTCGGGCAGGTCCAGCTGCACGTCGTGGGCGGCTTCCCAGTCGCCGGCCAGCGCGGCGACGACGGAGCGGACCTGCTCGTATCCGGTGGCCATCAGGAACGTGGGGGCGCGGCCGTAGCTCTTGACGCCGACCGCGTAGTAGCCGGACTCCGGGTGGGCCAGTTCGTCGACGCCGTGCGCGGGGACGGTGCCGCAGGAGTGCTGGTTGGGGTCGATCAGCGGGGCCAGGGCGCGGGTGGAGCCGAGGATTGCGTCCAGGTCCAGGCGCAGCTCCGAGGCGATGGAGTGGTTGGGGCGATATCCGGTGGCGGCCACGATGCGCTCAGCCGTGACCGACTGCTCGG
>NZ_JBPJUQ010000299.1:0-1252 GCF_051192615.1 Streptosporangium sp. G11 | reverse complement strand
CGGGTGGGGCGGGTGGCGGTGAGGGCGATCTGGCCCTTGAGCATCCTGCCGCCGTCGCCGGTCAGGCGCAGGTAGTAGTCGGCCGAGCAGGCGGTGCCGTCCTCGTCCAGGGCGAGCATGCCGGAGTTGGCCGGGACGTCGGCGAGGGTCTCGGCGGTCTTGGCGATCTGGTTGCCCTCGTTGTACTCGTCGAACATGGAGATGTAGATGCCCTGGGCGCCGACGCGGACCATGTTGTAGAACTGGCGCCACATGAAGTCGCCGTGGCGGCGCTGGCGGGTGGTGACGTCGCCGGGTAGTACGCAGGGCTGGTAGTCGATGCCGTGGGTGTCGCAGTCGGCCTGGTCGGGCAGGTTGACGTTGGCGTAGAAGTGGTCGGCGTCGGCGAGGGTGGAGATGCGGCCGACCATCCAGGGGGAGATCATGTGGAAGGCGTGGTAGACCTCCAGGAAGCCGGGGCGCGAGTCCTCGACGCCGCGGCGCCAGTGGGTGGGCACGCCGCCCATCACGTAGCAGCCCTGGTCTTTGAACCAGTTGACGACCTCCAGGCAGGGGGCCGGTGCCCAGGGGCGTTTGGGGTCGTTGAAGCCGAAGCCCCAGATGCCGACGACGGGTTTGCCGTTCTGCACGGCGTAGGCCGAGGAGGTGGTGTGGGCCTTCATCTTGGTCAGCCAGTCGGTTTTGATCTCCGGCTGCATGTTCGTCCAGTCGGTGACGTCGTACATGATGTAGTACTTGCGGCCGTTGGCCTCGGCGGCGGCGCGGACCTTGGTGGCCATGGCGTCACGGGTGGGGCCTTCGCCGCCCATCGGGTTGAAGCGTTGCAGGGCGGCGGTGTCGATGTCGTTCTCGCGCATCCAGCGAAAGTGGGTGTCGACGGTCTGCTGGTCGTAGGAGGAGAACAGGGTGGCGGGCCGGCCGTTGTTGAGGTTGTCGTAAGCGGTGGGGTAGGCGTTGGTGTACTCGCGCATGTCGGGCCAGGCGACGATGGTGTTGTTGGAGGGAGAGGGGCTGTTGGCCATGTTCTCGCTCCAGTGCCACCAGCCGTTGATCGGGGCGGTGTCGCCCTTGCAGGCGAACCAGCCCTGGTAGCCGACGGTGATCTTCCCGACCACGTCCCCGACGGGACTGGCGGCGTGGGCCGCGCTGTTCAGCGCGGTCAGTAGCTGCGACGACGACACCGCGGCGAGAGCGGACCCGGACACCACGGAGGTCATGAACCTCCGACGCGAGACGGCCACGTGAACTCCTT
>NZ_JBPJUQ010000298.1:0-1268 GCF_051192615.1 Streptosporangium sp. G11 | reverse complement strand
CCTTCCATGATCATGTCGAGGACGGCGTGCTCGTCCAGCTCACCGGCACCGGCCTCACGAATGACCCGGCCCTCCCGCAGGACCAGCACCCGATCGGCCAGCCCCAGCACCTCGGGAACCTCGCTGGAGACCAGCAACACCCCGATCCCCTCATCGGCCAGCCGCCGCACCAACGCGTACAACTCCGCCCGAGCCCCCACATCCACCCCGCGGGTCGGCTCGTCCAGCAGCAACAACTTGCGGTTGTTCAACAACCACCGGGCCAGCACCGCTTTTTGCTGGTTACCGCCCGACAACGTCTTGATCGGCCGCTCCGGATCAGACGGGCGGATGTCCAGGGCCTGCACCATCTCCCGCGCGTCGGCCGCCTCCCGGCGCCGGTCCATCCAGCCCAGCCGCGAGTAACGACCCAGACTGGCCAGGCTGATGTTGCGCGACACGCTCTGATCCAGCAGCAACGCCTGCGCCTTACGCTCCTCGGGCGCCAGCCCCATGCCCAGCCGCACCGCACCGGTCGTGCCACCACCGCGGCGCACCGGCTTACCCTCCAAAACCACCTGACCGGAAAAACGCCGCGCCCCGTACACCGCCTCGATGATCTCCGAACGGCCCGAGCCGACCAGACCGGCCAGCCCCACGATCTCCCCCGCCCGCACCGAGAACGACACGTCCGAGACGACCCCGGGGACGGTGAGGTTCTCGACCCGCAGCACCTCTTTCCCCTCGGCGGGTTCCGCGCGGCGCGGCGGGAAGACGTACTCGACGTTGCGGCCGGTCATCAGCGACACCACCTGCGAGGTCGGCGTCTCCTTGGCCGGCAGCCCCACCGCGACCGTACGGCCGTCCTTGAGCACCGTCACCCGATCCCCGATCTCGCGGATCTCCTCCAGCCGATGCGAGATGTAGACCACCGCCACCCCCTGGGCGGTCAACTCCCGGATGATCCGGAACAGGTTGCCCACCTCGTCATGGGCCAGCGCCGCCGACGGCTCGTCCATGATGATCAACCGGGTGTCGTGCGACAACGCCCGCGCCATGCTCACCACCTGCTTGGCCGCCGGAGACAACCGGCCCACCTCCACCGACGGGCGGATCTCCGCGTGCCCCAGCCGGGCCAGCAACTCCCGGGTGGCCCGCGCCGCCTCACCTCGGCCCACGAACCCCATCCGGGCCGGCTCATGACCCAAGAACACGTTCTCGGCCACGCTCAGCCCGTCCACCAGGTCAAGCTCCTGGTAGATCGTGGAGATCCCGAGCCGGATCGCCGC
>NZ_JBPJUQ010000297.1:0-1268 GCF_051192615.1 Streptosporangium sp. G11 | reverse complement strand
CTTATCTCGAAACCATCATCGGATGATCCGGGAAGGTACACCCTTCCCGGCAGATCCACAGGTTTCGATCATTGCTCGCTGATGAGCTTGTCAGCCGAAGGCTGCTCCAGGTGACGGTGTCATGGCACACCCACCCCAGCGACGACCAAGCCTCACTGGTGCATATGTGGTTCCACATGAGTGATCTAGGTCCTGTTTCTTGGATCAGGTGCGAAGCCAGATCGTCAGGGTGGCGACCGTGACGGTCCCGAGGTAGATGTAGGCGCGTTTGTCGTAGCGGGTGGCCGCGGCCCGGAAATTCTTCAGCCGATTGATCGCCCGCTCGACCACGTTGCGTTTCTTGTAGCGCTCGGCATCAAACCCCGTGGGGCGGCCCCCAGCCGAGCCGCGTCTACGGCGGTTGGCCCGCTGATCACGAGGCTCGGGAATGGTGTGCGAGATCTTACGCCTACGCAGGTAATCCCGGTTTCCCCGAGAACTGTAGGCCTTGTCGGCGCTGACACTGTCCGGCCGCACCCGAGGACGGCCCGGCCCGATCCGCGGCACCAGGATCCTCTCCAGCACGGCCACCAGTTGCGGGCTGTCGCCCTGCTGACCGGGTGTCAACAGCAGCGACAACGGACGGCAGCGACCATCGGCCGACAGGTGGATCTTTGTGGTGAAACCGCCTCGTGAGCGTCCTAAGCACTCGCCAGCCTGACCACCTCCGCCAGGCGGGCAGACAAGCTGCGCAGCACCGGATCGTCCCGCTTTGTCCCGGCCGCTCCCCCCTTTTGCGCCACGACCGGCGCCGGAGCCTTACGGGGCGCACCGGCCGCGTGGTGATGAGCCCGGATGGTCGTGGAGTCCACCGACACCTCCCAGTCCACCCGGCCCGCGGCATCCTCGGCGGCCTGGACCGCGGCCAGCAGCCGTTCCCAGGTCCCATCCGCCGACCAGCGCCGGTGTCGTTTGTAGACCGTGACCCACGACCCGAACCGCTCGGGCAGGTCACGCCAGGGCAGGCCCGTACGCGCCCGATACAGCACCCCGTTGATCACCAGCCGATGATCGTTCCACCGGCCGCCACGCATCCCGCCTGATGGCAGCAGCGGCTCCAGCCGCTCCCACTCCGCATTCGTCAGATCACCACGACCCATGCACCAAGCGTCACCAAACCGACGCCCACTGTCAGGAGATCTAAGAAACAGGACCTAGGGCCTGTATGGACTTCGGATCTTCAGGTGGGTTGAAGGCTTCGGATCCACAAGATGGCTCCGCGTAGATGA
>NZ_JBPJUQ010000296.1:0-1271 GCF_051192615.1 Streptosporangium sp. G11 | reverse complement strand
GCTTCGGCATGATGGCCCCTGAAACCATCATTCCCCCAGCTCAGCTGGTATCCACACCCTCAATCAGGAACGTTGCACTAGGAGCTGTTTGGGGTTCGGATCTAGGTGAGGCCCGGTGGCGGGCTGGTCGTGGCTGGTAGAACTCGGACGTGGCGCGCTTTGATGTGACGGATGCCGAGTGGGCGTTGATCGAGTCGTATCTGCCGGTGGCGGCTACCGGGCCGCTTCCTCGGCGGGTGCGTGATCAGTTCAACGGGATCTTGTGGCGGTTTCGCACCGGGTCGGGCTGGCGTGACGTGCCGGAACGGTATGGGCCGTGGTCCACGCTCTACTCCCGGTTCAACGGCTGGGCCAAGGCCGGGGTGTTCCAGGGATTGATGGAAGCACTGATCGCCGAGGCCGCCTTGCGCGGGCAGGTCGGGCTGGAGGTGGTCAGCGTGGACTCCACGATCGTGCGGGCGCATCAGGAGTCGGCCGGGCTGGCGGTGGCCGGGGAGACCCTGGATGCGCTGGAGCAGGCACTGACCGAGGAAAAGGGGGCTCCGCTGGCGGAGCAGCCACCGGTGCTGCGAGTGATGCGCCGCAGGTCACACCCAGCGCGGACAATGCGGACACGTCGCCCGCGCCGGATCGTGCCGCCACGCGGCGACGCCGAAAGGCCCGGGCGAAGGCTGCCGGGCTCGGCCGATCCCGGGGCGGGCTGAGCAGCAAGGTCCATGCTGCGGCCGATGCCGCCGGGCTGCCGCTGGCCTTCGTGCTCACCCCCGGCCAAGCCGGCGACTGCCCGCGGTTCATCACCGTCCTGGACAAGATCCGCATCCCCGGCCGGGTCGGCCGACCTCGGACCCGCCCTGCCGCGGTGGCCGCGGACAAGGCCTACTCCTCCAAGGCCAACCGCTCCTACCTGCGCCGCCGCAAGATCACCGCGATCATCCCGGAGAAGACCGACCAGCAGGCCAACCGCAAGAAGAGAGGTTCAGCGGGCGGGCGGCCCGTCGGCTTCGATCCAGAGCGCTACCGGCAGCGCAACACCGTCGAACGCTGTTTCCAGAAGATCAAGACCTGGCGCGGATTAGCCACCCGCTACGACAAAACCCCGGAAAGCTATGAAGCCGGACTCTACCTCCGAGGCTCGATCATGTGGCTGAAACTCCTCACCTCACCCACATGATCCGAACCTCGAACAGCTCCTAGTGCAACGTTCCTGATTGAGGGTGTGGATACCAGCTGAGCTGGGGGAATGATGGTTTCAGGGGCCATCATGCCGAAGC
>NZ_JBPJUQ010000295.1:0-1291 GCF_051192615.1 Streptosporangium sp. G11 | reverse complement strand
TGAGGGGCCACGGTGATTCCGGACAGCCATGTTATGGCGCAGCCTATGCGGCTATTTGGGTTGCGAGGGCCTCGTTGAGAACCTCCAGGGGCGGCCGGTAGCCGAGCGCCGAGTGCAGGCGCCGACGGTTGTAGAACCCTTCGATATAGCGGATGACCTGGCTTTTCGCCTTGGCCCGGGTGGTGAAGACAAAGCGGTGCAGCCACTCGTTCTTGATCGCGCTGAAGAACGACTCGGCCATCGCGTTGTCCCAGCAGACGCCGGTGCGGCCGACCGAGCGGCGGATGTCCAGATCGGTCAGGAACCGGCCGAACTCGTCGCTGGTGTAGTTCGAGCCACGGTCGGTGTGGAACACGGCGCCGGACTGGAGCAGGCCGGTGCCGGCCGCCATCCGGATCGCGTCCTTGGCCAAGCTGGTGCGGTAGTGATCGGCCATCGCCCAGCCCAGCACCGCCTTGCTGTGGCAGTCGATCACGGTGGCCAGGTAGAGGAAGCCCTCCCAGGTGCGGACGTAGGTGATGTCGCCGACCAGCTTGACGCCCGGCCGCTCAGCGGTGAAGTCACGGCTGACCAGATCCGGGATTCCGCAGAAGTCGCCACCGGGCACGGTGGTGGCCGGCCGGAACGCGCGGGCCTGGGCCGGCATCAGGCCCTGCTCGCGCATCAAAGCGCGGACCAGTTCGGCCGAGCAGTGCTCACCGCGACGGGCCAGGGCGGCGTGCACGCGCCGATACCCATAGGTCTCGAGCGCGCCGGCGAAGATCTCGGCGACCGACGCGGCCAGCAGAGCGCGACGTTGCGCGGTGGCCGAGGCCGGCCGCTCGCGCCAGTCGTAGTAGCCCGAGCGAGACACCCCCAGCCAGGCGCACATCTTCACGATCGAGTGGCAGGCCTTCTCCGCGTCGATGAGCTCGTACTTGGCGAGCGTCATCGAGTCTCGGCCGCGAAGAAGGCGGCCGCTTTTTTCAAGAAGATCAACTTCTCGCGCAGCTCGGCGTTCTCCCGCTCCAGCTCCCGGATCCTGGCCCGGTCCGGCCCGGCAACCGGCCGCGGCTGCTCGTCCTGAGCGCTCACGATCCGATGCCGGTTCACCCAGCTGCCCAGGGTGCTGGCGTTGATGTCGAACTCGCGCGCCACCGACGCGACCGTCCGCTCGCCCTCCAGCACCAGGCGGATGGCCTCGTCCTTGAACTCCGGTGAGAACTGCCTACGACGCCTCGTCACGTACCTACCTCTTCCAGACTTCTGTCAGCTTATGTAGCTGACTGTCCGGAATCTGCTGGGCACCTCA
>NZ_JBPJUQ010000294.1:0-1321 GCF_051192615.1 Streptosporangium sp. G11 | reverse complement strand
TGAAGCGATCCGGGTTCGGTGGAGGCTCTACGGGCTGACTCCAGCCGTCGGTTCGGGCTGGTGTTGAGCGTAGTAGACGGCTTCGTGTTCCACGGGCGGGATATCGCCGATGGCGGTGTGGATGCGCTGCTGGTTGAACCAGTCGACCCACTCGGCGGTGGCCACCTCCACGTCGGCCAGGCCGCGCCAGGGCCCACGTGGTGTGATCAACTCAGTCTTGTACAGGCCGATCTGGGACTCCATCAGAGCGTTGTCCAGGGCATCTCCCACAGTCCCGATGGAGGCGTCGATACCCGCTTCGAGCAGGTGTGCGGTGAAGGCGAAAGATGTGTATTGGCTGCCGGCATCTGAGTGATGTACCAGGCCGGGGCCTGCTGGATGGCCCGCTCGATCACGCCGCCACAAGCCCATGTCCAGGGCGTCCAAGACGAGCTTGGCGCGTTTGCTTCGCGCGGCCGCCCAGCCGACGATCGCCCGGGAGTAGACGTCCACGACGAACGCGACATAGACCACCCCCGCCCAGGTCGTAACGTGGGTGAAGTCGGCAACCCACCGCTGGTTGGGCCGCACCGCGGTGAAGTCTCGCCGCAACAGGTCACCGGCCCGCTCCTGGCTATTGTCGCGGAGCGTGGTGCGGATCTTCTTACCGCGGCGGGCGCCGTGCAGACCCATGCCGCGCATCAGCCGAGCGACCGTGCAGCGAGCCACCGCAATGTCCTCGCGACGCAGCTGCCGCCAGACCTTCCGGATCCCGTAGACGCCGTAGTTGTCGGCGTGGACCCGGCTGATCTGTGCTTTCAGCTCCTCGTCCCGCAGGGCGCGGGCGCTGGGCCGGCGGTTGACGGCGGCGTAGTACGTGCTCGTTGCGATCTTCATTCCGTGGCCGGACAGGACACGGCAGATCGGCTCGACCCCGAACACCTGCTTGAACTCGTCGATGAACGCTACGAGCGTTTGTGTGGCCGGTCGAGCTCGGCCGCGAAGAAAATCGAGGCCGATTTCAAGATCTCATTGGCTCGTCGCAGCTCGGCGACCTCCGCGCGCAGCCGTTTGATCTCTGCGGCGTCCTGGCTGGTGGTGCCGGGCCGTTGCCCGGCATCGATCTGGGTTTTGCGCACCCAGGAGCGCACCGTCTCGGTGGTGCCGATCCCCAGTTTCGCCGCTACCGCCTTCATCGCGGCCCACTCGGTCGGGTAGTTCGGACGGATCTCCGCGACCATGCGTACCGCACGCTCACGAAGCTCAGGAGGGTAGGGGGACGGACGTGCCATGACTCGATCCTCTCAAGGAATCGAGCCTCCATCAGACCCGGACCGCTTCA
>NZ_JBPJUQ010000293.1:0-1332 GCF_051192615.1 Streptosporangium sp. G11 | reverse complement strand
GGTGGAGTCCCTGTTGGAGGCGGGCCGGGTGACCGAGGTCCTGCGGCGCGAGGCCGAGGACGCCGAACAGGTCGTGCCGGGCAGCCGGGGGCTGGGCAGGTTCGGCTCGGCCGTGCTGGGCTCGGTCAGTCACGGAGCCCTTCACCACGCCCGCTGCCCCGTCGCCGTGCTCCGAGCCCGAAGAGAGGCGTGATGGACACCGGCAACCTCACGGTGGCACAGGTGATGAGCCGGACCCTGGTCGCCGTCGACCTCGAGGAATCCCCGCTCATGGCCTGGGAGATCATGCGTCGCGCGGATGTCCATCACCTGCCGGTCGTCGACGGGCACGGCTGCCTGCGCGGGATCCTGACCCGCGAGGACCTCACCGCCCACTGGTCCGGCGGCCCGATCGAACAGTCACACGCGCGGGTCCGCGCGCTGCTGGCAGATCGCCGCCGCCCGCACACCACGCCCGGCACGCCTCTGGCCGACGCCGTCGCCGCGATGCTCGACGCCGGCGTCGACGCGATCGGGGTCATCGGAAAAGATCACCGGCTGGCGGGGATGATGACCGCCACCGACGTGCTGCGGGCCGTGGCCGGCCGCATCACCGAGCACCGGGAGCCGCCCGAGCTCATGACGGGGATGTTCCGCCTGGTCCCGGTCCTGCCGTCCCACGTCCCCGCCGGATGAGGCGAGGATCCTGCCTTTGATGTGACGTCACGGTCCTGGCTGGAGGGTGTTCCCATGAGGCGAGAGATCATCGTCGCGTTCGACGGGTCGCCACACAGCCGTGGCGCGGTCGAATGGGCGGCGCTGGAGTGCGGGGTGCGGCGAGCGGAGTTGACCGTCTGCCATGCCCCCGCGCCGAGCGTGAGGCGGCGATCACCGAGCAGCGGCGACGGCACGCGGGCCGTGTCCTGTTCGAAGGGGTGCAGCTGGCCGAGCGGCTGCTGCCGGGCCGGGAGGTGCGCTCGATTCTGGTCCGGGGCGCCCCCGGACCGGAACTGGTCTCGCTCAGCCGGACGGCGAAGATCCTGGTGGTCGGATCCCGAGGTCTCGGCGGACTCACCGGGTTGCTGCTCGGCTCGGTCAGCGTTCATGTCGCCGCTCATGCGTTCTGCCCCGTGCTGGTCATCCCGCCGCACGCCACCCCACAGGTGTCACACATCGCCGCCGCCCGCCGGATCCCGGGGTCTTCTCCGAACGTGACCCCAGACATCCGAGCACGTTGTGGTGTCAAGTGACGACGGTGAGAGGAGGTGGAAACGCGATGGACTCGTCGTAGGTCCGGCGCGTTTTGAGGCAGTGATAGAGGCAGCCGATCAGACGGTTGAACAGGTGCCGCAG
>NZ_JBPJUQ010000292.1:0-1336 GCF_051192615.1 Streptosporangium sp. G11 | reverse complement strand
TGAGGTTCCCCCGGTTTCCCGGAGTGTTTCCTATGTGGTTTCGGTCAGCTCGGCGTGGCTGCTGACAGTGTCGGGTAGATCATGTTGTCGGGCGTACCAGGCGGCCTCGTACTCGTCCGGGGAGAGTCCGCCCAGCCCCTTCTGGATGCGGCGGGGGTTGTACCACCCGTCGATGTAACGGAACAGGGCCGTGTCGGCTTCCTCTCGGGTGGCCCAGGTGGTGCGGTAGACCAGCTCCACCTTGATCGTTGACCAGAGGTTCTCGGCCAGGGCGTTGTCGAAGCTGTCGCCGACGCTGCCGGTCGAGGGGGCGATACCCGCATCGGCCAGCCGCTGGGTGAAGCGAATCGCCGTATATTGACAGCCCTTATCGGAGTGGTGAATGAGCTGCCCGGTGCGCACGTCGCGGCTCCACAGGGCGAACTCCAGCGCGCCCAGCACCAACTCGGTGTTGGCCCGGTCGGAGGTCTTCCAGCCCACGACCCGGTTGGAGAAGGCGTCGCGGACCGAGGCCAGCCACAGCACGCCCTGGCCGGTGAGGATCCTTGTCAGGTCGGCGACCCACAGCCGGTTTGGCGCGGACGCGGAGAAGTCGCGGCAGACCAGGTCCGGCGCCGCCTGATGACGCGGGTCCTGGCGGGTGGAGCCGGTCGTGAAGCCCTTGCGCATGAAGGCGCCCTGCAGCCCGGCCTGGCGCATGAGGCGCTCGACCCGCTTGCGGGAGACGCGGACGCCGCGTCGGCGCAGCTCCAAGTGGATGCGTGGTGAGCCGTAGGTGCCGGCGAACTCGTGACCGGCCCGGATCTTAACGATCTCCTCCAGCAGCAAGGCATCGGCCACCGCTCGTGCGCTGGGCCGGGCGACGCGCTCACGCCATCCGTAGTAGGTGGAGACGGGCACGCCCAGGACCCGCAGGATGGGTTCGACCGCGGCAAGGCCAGGGTGGGTGTCGATGAACCTCATGACCGCCGCCGGGTCAGGTCGAACTCCTGGGCGAAATAAGCGCTGGCCGCCCGCAGGATCTCGTTGACGCGCCGCAGTTCGGCGTTCTCCTTGGCCAGCCGCCGGTTCTCCTCCAGCACCGCGGTGCTCGGCAGGTCGTCACGCTCGCCGTGATCGGCCTGGTCCTGCCGGATCCAGTTCCGCAGCGCCTCCCGGTGGATGCCCAGCTGGTCGGCCAGGTGCGCGATGACCGGCTTGGGCTCGGCCTGCCGATACAGCCTCATCGCGCGTTCGCGTAGCTCCAGCGGGTACTTTCGCTTCCCCATAATCGAGACCTTTCCCATGATCCGTGGACCATGATCCAAAGCCTCCGGAAAAACGGGGGAAGCTCAAC
>NZ_JBPJUQ010000291.1:0-1368 GCF_051192615.1 Streptosporangium sp. G11 | reverse complement strand
GGGGCGCTCGACCGGGGTGATGCCGCACAGTTCGGCCACCTCGTCGAGGGGGACGTCCTCGGCGACGGCGCGGACCAGCAGGGTCTCCATCCCGCGCAGCAGCGCGTGGACCGTGGTCCGGGGCAGGTAGGCGGTGTCGGCCAGCAGGTGGAGTTCGCAGGCGTGCCGGGCCTGGCCGACGATGAACTGGACCGTGGTGGCGTCCACGTGCTCCCAGGAGCCCGCCGGGGAGAAGGTGGTCCGTTCGGTGAGGGCGGCGATCACGGCGGGGTCTCCCGGAGGCTCCACCGCGGGCAGCTCCGGCCAGTCGCCGCCACCCCTCGTGTCGTTGAAGTAAGCCGACAGGTCGATGGGGCCACCCCGCTCGCGGCCAAGCTCCTCGCGCATCGCCATCAGCCTCAGCGGTTCGTAGAGGGCGTGGCGGTAGGCGGTCAACGCCTGCCGATGCCCCTCCCGAACCGCCTGCGACAACATCCCCTCCGGCACCTCCAACAGGAAGATCCCATCCTGCGCCGCCGGACCCACCAACCCACCGATCCGCGCATCATGCCGATTGGCCGCGATCAACTGCATCGCCACCCGCCGATGCCCCGTCAACACCGACAACAACACCGCACCCGCCGTGGTCAGCACACTGGCCGAACTCACCCGCCACCGCCCCACCAACACCTGCGCCGCCACCCCCAACGCCACCGAATCCATCCGCACCCGAACAAACCGCGACTCCTCCCCCACCCCCCGCGGATAATCGAACATCGACAACGGCACCCGCTCCAACACCGCCCGCCAATGCCGAAACGCCCGCTCCCCCCGCACCACCCCCGCACCCTCCCGCTCGAACACCGCCTGATCCATCGGCTGCCACACCGGATCAGGCCCCTCCACCCCCGCCAGCACATCCCGCCAATCAACCGCCAGCAAATCCAGCGCACCCCCATCCGCCGCCAGATGCGACAACCCGAACGCCACCGCCCGAGGCCGCCCCCCCACCATCACCACCGCACACCGCACCGGCAACTCCCCCGCATAATCGAACACCCGCCCCGCCAACCCCGCCGCCACCTCCCGCGCCAACGCCATCGGCCGCACCTGCCCACCCTCGACCACCCCCACCACCAACCGCCCCGAACGCGCCACACACTGCACCATCCCCCCCAAACCCCCCGGATCCGGCCGGAAATTCGTCCGCAACGTCTCATGCCGCTCCACCAACCGCCGCACCGCCCCCACCACCACCTCAAGACTCCGCCGCCCATACACCGGCAACACCCACGGCATGTTGAAATACGGATCCCCCGCCGCCCGCCACGTGGTCAACCGCCAGATCGACGCCTGCCCCCACGTCAACGGCGCCACCCCACCCCGCGC
>NZ_JBPJUQ010000290.1:0-1374 GCF_051192615.1 Streptosporangium sp. G11 | reverse complement strand
CGCTCGCGATGACGGCAAGCCGGTCTCCATCGACACGGTGTGCCTGATCTGCGCGCAGGCGCTGCGCGCCCAAGGGGTGAGCGTGGCCCTCAACGACCGGCTCATGGGCTACGAACCGGTGTGCGCGAGTGGTTCCGGCGCCTACCGGCTGATGGACTTACACGTCACGCTGGGCGAGGGCCCGGGATGTGACGCGCTCGCCGGGGACCGGCCTGTGTTGGTCGGCGACCTGGCCGAGGACGGCACGCAGCGGCGCTGGCCGATGTTCGCCCCGGCCGCCGTGCAGGCAGGCGTTCGAGCGATCTTCGCGTTCCCGCTGCTGCTGGGGGCGATCTCGGTCGGCGTGCTGGAGATCAGCCGCGCCGGCGCGGGATGGCTGACGCCGCAGGAGGCGGCTGACGCGCTGGTGTTCGCTGATGCGGCGTTGCTGGTGCAGGTGCAGCAGCTGGCGACCCCGGACAGCGCCGCCGGCGAGCCGAAGGAGCTACGGTGGGGGGCAGCCGAACGCTGGGCGGAGGTGCACCAGGCCACCGGTATGGTCGCGGTCCAGTCCCGCACCGACCTGAGCACCGCGTTCGTGAGGCTACGCGCCCACGCCTTCGCCGACGAGCGCAGCCTGCTGGAGGTGGCCCGCGACGTGGTGGCACGACGGCTGCGATTCGAACCAGACCGATTCGAACCAGACTCGGTGTAAGGCGACCACAGACAACGAACCGCCGGATACGGGCATGGACCTCAGAACGAAGGTGAAGACAGTGCTCGACCGACGGACAGCCCAGACTTTCGTGGAGCTGGCCGACACGCTGGTGGTCGGCTTCGACGTCATCGATTTGCTGCAGACATTGGCTGAACGCTGCGTGGATCTCCTCGACGTCGACGCGGTCGGCATCCTGCTGGCAGACCAGCGCGGAAGCCTGACCCTGGTGGCGGCCTCCACCGAGCAGGCCCGGCTGCTGGAGTTGTTCCAGCTGCAGGACGAGGAAGGCCCCTGCCTGGACTGCTATCACAGCGGGCAGATGGTGGCCTGCTCCGACCTGGCCGCCCACCCGCAGCAGTGGCCGCGCTTCACCGCGGCGGCTCACCAGGCCGGCTTCGCCGCGGTGCAGGCCTTCCCCTTGCGGCTACGCGACCAGGTGCTGGGAGCGATGAACCTGTTCAGCTCCGCCCCCGGGGCTCTGTCCCCGGAGAACACCTCTGTCGCCCAGGCGCTGGCGGACGTGGCCACCATCGGCATCACCCATGAGCGGACCCTGCGTGAGCACCAGCTCATCACCGAGCAGCTGCAACATGCCCTCAACAGCCGCATCGTCATCGAACAGGCGAAGGGCATGCTGGCCGAACGCGGCCAGATCGACGTCAGCGAGGCATTCGTCC
>NZ_JBPJUQ010000289.1:0-1386 GCF_051192615.1 Streptosporangium sp. G11 | reverse complement strand
CAGACCTGCGCTACCAGCCAAGACATCTCGGCGAACTTATGGACGGTCTGCCGTTGGCCAGAAATGGGCGTGGAGCCCCCGGTAGAAGATGAAATTGTGGACGGCAGTGTCGAGGGCCCGTGCGTGCAGGCGGCCCCACGGAAAACTCCGTGGGACTGCCTTAGTCCTAAGCGGTCACCAGATGTGATCGAAGGGATCGTCATTGCTTCTGGGAGCCGACATCGAGGTATTGCTGGTACAGCTGGCGAGAAAGCGCCGCATACGCATGCAGGTTGCAGGCAGATTCCCGGACCTCAGGGCTCCCATCCGCGATCATTCTCTCCGCACGAAACATGATCTTGTCCAGGTAGGAGAATACGTCGACTTTCGGGGGGTCAAAGGTTCCGTACTCGACCAAGTTCGCCACCGACAGCAAGTACTCGTCTGATACCAGCAGGTCGGTGCAGAGATCCCTGGTTTCCTCGTCCACCCCATTCGGCGGAAGCATGAGCTGTTTCCATAAACTGTAGGAATCCATGAATTCCATCTCTGCCACATCTCTCTCTAATGAGGTTTCTCAGGCCGAACGAAGTGGGCGATAGCAGACCTGCGCTACCAGCCAAGACATCTCGGCGAACTTATGGACGGTCTGCCGTTGGCCAGAAATGGGCGTGGAGCCTCCGGTAGAAGAGGTCTCACCACAAGATCTTCCGAGACCGGGAACCACGTGATCGCCTATCCTGCCACGCTCGACGTTTCTCGTGAACTGGTTCGCTACGTCGGAGGACTGCTCTACAACGAGCGGCTACGTCGCGGCACCCCCACGGGCACCCGACGCCTGACCTGCTTCTACCAAGCACTTTTCGCGCTGGTCTGGCTCCGCTGCAAGCCCAACATTCGTCTGCACGGCATCGCCTTCGGATTGTCACAGGCCACCGCCTACCGCTACCTGCACGAGGCCATCGACGTCCTGGCCGACCAATCCCCCGACCTGCACCAGACCCTACAGAAAGCCAAAGCCGTCGATATACCCCACCTCATCCTGGACGGCAAGATCTTCGAGACCGACCGATGCCGCATCAAGACAACAAGCGTGAAAGGCGAAACGATCGATGCCTGGTTCTCCGGTAAGACCGGCTACTTCGGCGGCAACATCCAGATACTGTGCGAGCCCGACGGTTTTCCTCTGTGGACCAGCGAGGTGGAGCCGGGTGGTGTCGTGGACATCGAAGCGGCACGCCGTCACGTTCTGCCGGCCGTATACCCCTACGCCGAAACCATGCCAGTGCTGGCGGACCCCGGCTATCAAGGTGCTGGCCACGGCATACACGTGCCGTTCAAGCAACCAGCTGACGGCAACGTCCTCAGCGTCGACAACCGCACCCATAACGCTCTGCAACGCTCCCT
>NZ_JBPJUQ010000288.1:0-1387 GCF_051192615.1 Streptosporangium sp. G11 | reverse complement strand
ACTGCAACGGCGTTTAGAGGGTGGTGTGGCCGCGTCTTCGGTAGTGGGAGCGTCGAGCTTGGGCTTGTCGTCGGCGGCGCCAGCGTGACCACCCGAGAACATGGTCAACTGCATGTACGGGCTGCAGGAGAAGCTGGGCCAACAGATGACGGGTTTCGTTGACGGTCAACGGGATGAGATCATGATCGCCTGGTGGGGTATCGGCGCTGCCGCTCAGATGGCCCCCTTTACGCCAACGGCGGTGACGGCCAGGTAGGCATGAGCCAGCATCGACAAGGTGATGTGCCGATACCAGCCGGTGTAGGTGCGCACCTGGTAGTGATCCAGGCCGGTCTCGTTCTTGGCCGCCTGGAAGCACTCCTCGACGGCCCAGCGGGATCCGGCGACTTTCAGGAGCTCATCGAGAGTGGTGCGGGCCGGGCCGTAACAGACGTAGTAGGCGATCTCGGCCGGGTCGGTCAGGGAGCGGCGGGCCAGGACCCAGTGACCGCGGCCGGCCTCGCGCCAGGGGCGGATCGCCACGCGCGCCCAGGCATAGCGGCGCTGGCCGTGCGCACCGGGGCCGCAGGAGCGTCGCCGCCAGGCCTGCGCGGGTAGGGCGGCGACCAGTTCATCGACCCGTTCATCACGCAAAGCCATGCTGATGACGCTGTCATTGCGCCGGGTGGCCAGCACGTGGAACACATCGCGCTGTTCCAGCCAGAACCGCAGGCTCTTGGCCTGGCCATAAGCCTCATCAGCGGTGAACCAGCGAAACGGCACCCCGGCCTCCAGCGCCCGGGTGAGCATGGTCTTGGCCAGCTGATGCTTGGTGGCGAACGGTATGTGATCAGGCACGCCCGCCTGCCGGCAGCGGGTGCGGTCATCGGTCCAGGAGGCCGGTAGGTACAGCTCCCGGTCGATCAACGCCCGGCCGTGCGCCGTGGCGTAGGCCAGGAACACGCCGATCTGGCAGTTCTCGGTCCGGCCCGCCGTGCCGGAGTACTGCCGCTGCACCCCGGCCGAGCGCACGCCCTTCTTCAGAAACCCGGTGTCGTCAATGATCAGGACACCGCCACGGTCTCCGAGCCGGTCCACCACGTAGTCGCGCAGGTCATCGCGGACCGCATCGGCGTCCCAGCCCGCAGTCCGCAGCAGCCGCTGCATGCCGTCCGGGCTGACCTGACCGGCGAACTCCGCCAGCGTCCACCCGTTCTTACGCTCCAGGCCCGCCAGCAGACCCCGTACATAGGCCAGCACCCGATCCCGCGGCTCGGCTCGGGCAAACCGTCCCGCGATCCGCTGATGCAGCTCCGCCAGCCCAACCGACCACGCCTCAAGATCTACAACCGTCACGAGACATAAATGATCGGCAAACCGATCTATCCGCGCAAGCGCCGTTGCAGTA
>NZ_JBPJUQ010000287.1:0-1409 GCF_051192615.1 Streptosporangium sp. G11 | reverse complement strand
GCGCTCTTTCATCTTCCACCTGGCCAAGCACTCAACATCGGCATACCGCATCAAAACCCGGGAACGCCGGGGCCCCGGGAACCGGTCGGCACGGGATCTTCCGGCCGTCAGGCGGCCTACGGCCTGGACATCATCGAGACGGGCTTCGTGGCCGGTGAAGTAGCCGCGTTCGCGCCATAGGTCTCGCCACTTGAGCACGGCCTGCTTCGTCCGCGACGGGAAACACGCCTTGAGCGGCGCACCACCACACTCTGAACGAGAAGATCGCGCGAACGCGCCACCAACCCGACACCACGGCAATCCGGCTCCCGGCACCGAGCACACAGCACGGGATCGGCGCCGGGGGCGTGAGGGCTGTACCGCGGATCCGCGGTCACGTCGAGACGACCGTCAGACGGCCGTGCGCGACCACTGCTGGTTGGTGCCGGTGTTGCACGGATACTGCTTGAGGATCACGCCGTTCGCGGTCGACGCGGCCGGTACGTCCACGCATTTGCCGCTGTGTCGTGCCCGGAGCTGAAAGTAGCCGCCGTTGGCGACCATCTGGAACTGCTGGTTGGCGCCGGTGCCACAGGTGTACTGGACGAGCTCGGCACCGTCGGCGGTCGAAGCGCCCACCACATCAAGACACTTTCCGCTGTGGCGGCTGATGATGCGCCAGTAGCCGCTGCCGGCGTCCTGGAACTGCCACTGCTGCCATGCGTTGCCGCCGTAGGTGTACTGGCCGACGCGCGCACCGTTGGCGGTGTTCGGTTGCTGGACGTCCACGGCCTTGCCGCTGTGGCGCGCGTCGATCCTGTAGACCGTTTCCGGCGAAGCGGTAGGTGTGGGGGTAGGGGTGGGGCCGCTGACGGTGTCGCCCCAGGCATACCGGACCCGGTTGGCGCCGTGGCCGTTGCGGGTGGTCAAGATGAGATTGGTGCCGCTGCCACCCAGAGCGTACATCGAGTACCAGTCGTAGCCGATGGTGCCCGTCTTGCCGCCGATGGCGGGCCAGTAGGTGCCGCCCATCTGGTTGTCACGCATGACCTGGGCCATGGCGCGGAGGTAGCGCACGAAGTTGTCGGTGCTGTTCGCGTCGCCGTAGTTGAGGCCGGTGGACATCGGCGCGCCGAACTCGGTCGCGACCGCGCGGGAGGCGCAGTTGCCCAGACGCGTCTGGATGTGGCTTCGGAAAGCGTCGTAGGTCATGGCGCCGTAGAAGAAGGCGTAGTAGTGGAAGGACAGCAGCGTCGAGTTGAAGCGGCTGTCGTTGCAGATGTCCCGCAGGTCCTGACTGAAGCCGGTGCCGCCGATGAGCACCCGGCCGGGCACCGCCGAGGTGTGATAGCTGAGCCAGTTCGCCGCGACGTTGCGCCAGTCCGCCGATGAGTAGCCGTGCGGCTCGTTCATCGGCTCGAAGTAGACGT
>NZ_JBPJUQ010000286.1:0-1412 GCF_051192615.1 Streptosporangium sp. G11 | reverse complement strand
CTCCGTGACATCTTCGACGCGATCCTGTACGTCAACCGGACGGGAATCGCCTGGAAGTACCTGCCGCACGACTTCCCGCCCCACGCCACCGTCTACTGTATTGTTCCTTTTTGGATGGTCAGATTAGACGTACCATCGGGGCCCAGTAGGTCAGTGATGGGCGGTGAGTAGTGCCGAAGCTTCTGTTCGCGCGGGCGCCGAAGGACATGGTGGAGGAACGCAAGATCCGTAAGTTGGCCGGGGCTCGACATGCCCCGGCTGACTGGATCCGCAGGGCTCAGATCATCGCGTTGAGCTGGGAGCGGCTACGGGTACCACAGATCGCCCGTGAGCTCGGTTGTGCGGAGAAGACGGTGCGCTACCGGCTGGCGCGCTTCAATGCCGAAGGCCTGGACGGGTTGGGAGATCGGCCTGGTGTCGGCCGTAAACGGCGGCTCGGCGAAGCCGAGCGCTCGCAGATCATCGCGTTGGCCCGGACCTCGCTGGCGGGCCGGCCGGTACGCGATCGGGTAACCGGTGAGCTGGCCGCGGCCGATGAGGCCGGGCCAGGGGTGTGGACGCTAGACACGTTGACCAAGGCCGTCCACGAGCTGGGCATTGTGGTGGCGCGCTCGCAGGTGCGGCGGATCCTGCTGGCCGAGGGGGTGCGCTGGCGCCGCACCCGCTCCTGGGCCACCAGCCACGACCCGGACTTCGCCCCAAAAGAACCCAGGTTGTTGCCCTCTACACCTGCCCACCGCCGGGAGTGACGGTGGTGGCCGCCGACGAACTCGGCCCCGTCCTTCCCCGCACCTTCGAGCCCGCGCCCGGCTGGAGCGCCGACAGCCGACGGATCAAAGCCGCTTTGGAATACAGTCGCGGACCGGAGAAGACCTGGGTTTATGGCGGCCTGCGCATCGCCGACGGTCACGCGTTCACCATGTGCTCTTCCTCCCGCAACAGCGCCGGATGGCAGCGCTTCTTGGCTCTGCTGGAGCAGGCCAACCCGGCCGGAACGATCGCGGTGATCACCGACAATCTGTCCAGCCATAACAGCGTCTCCACTCGCCAGTGGCTCACCGAACACCCGCGGATCCAGCAGGTGTTCATTCCCAAGGGCGCTTGCTGGCTCAACCTGCAAGAGGCCTGGTGGCGTATCTTCCGCCGTCAGGCTCTGGCCGGGCAGACCTTCGCTGATCCCGGCGAGATTGATTACGCCACCACGGTCGCAACCGCCCAGCTCAACGCCCGCGCTCGCCCTTGGATCTGGGGCCGTCCGGCTCCTGAGCCTCGCCGCCGTCGACACCGGTTTATCTATCTGCTTTGAGGAACGAAGCACTACTCCTACTCCTACTCCTACTCCTACTACGCCGCTTGGCGCGACGAGGGCATGTTCGCGCGGCTCAACCAGGATCTGACCGGCCTGGCCCGGG
>NZ_JBPJUQ010000285.1:0-1423 GCF_051192615.1 Streptosporangium sp. G11 | reverse complement strand
GAGCAATGCTTGAGACCTGTGGATCGGCCGGGAAGGGGTGTACCTTCCCGATGATCATGTGATCTCAAGCATGACCGACGCGCCAACGTCGGTCGGGAAGGCACACCCGTTGCTCACCGTAGTCCCTGACCCCGCCGACGGCGATCGCTGCCGACCCGGTAGTTCCTCCTCTTCCTCGCTGATCGATGAGATCGTGCGCGAGGGCGCTCGCCGGATGCTGGCCGAAGCGCTGAAGGCCGAGGTGGACGCCTACATCGCCCAGTTCGCCGACGAGCGTGACGAACATGGTCGCCGCCTGGTCGTGCGCAACGGAACCCACCAGACGCGGGAGATCCTCACCGCGGCCGGCGCCATCGAGGTGACCGTGCCGCGTATCAATGACAAGCGCATCGACACCGAGACCGGCGAGCGGCAGCACTTCTCCTCCTCCATCCTGCCGCCATGGGCGCGTAAGACCCCGCAGATCACCGAGGTGTTGCCCCTGCTATATCTGCATGGCCTGTCCAGCGGGGACTTCGTGCCCGCACTGGGACAGTTCCTCGGTTCCACCGCCGGGCTGTCCGCGCCGGTGATCACGAAGCTGACCGAGCAGTGGAAGGCCGAGCAGCGCGCCTTCGCCGCCCGTGATCTGTCCGGCGTCGACTACGTCTATCTGTGGGCCGATGGCATCCACGTCAACATTCGCCTGGAAGAGCACAAGCTGTGCCTGCTGGTGATGATCGGGGTACGTGCCGACGGCCGCAAAGAGCTCATCGCGCTGACCGATGGCTACCGCGAGTCCACCGAATCGTGGGCCGATCTGCTGCGTGACTGCAAGCGGCGCGGTATGAGCACGCCCGTGCTCGCGGTCGGTGATGGCGCACTCGGCTTCTGGGGCGCGCTACGCGAGGTGTTTCCGCAGGCCAAGGAGCAGCGCTGCTGGTTTCACAAGATCGGAAATATCCTCGGGGCGCTACCGAAGTCGGCTCACCTCGGCGCGAGGAAGGCTCTGGCCGAGATCTGGAACGCCGAGGACAAAGAGCATGCCCTGACGGCGGTCAAGGCATTCGAGGCCACCTATGGCGCCAAATACGGCAAGGCCGTCGCGAAGGTGACCGGCGACGTCACCGAACTGCTCGCCTTCTACGACTACCCGGCTGAGCACTGGATTCATCTACGCACGACCAACCCCATTGAATCAACCTTCGCGACCGTGCGGCACCGCACCAAGGTCACCAAGGGGCCCGGCTCGCGGGCCGCCGGGCTGGCCATGGCCTTCAAGCTGATCGAGTCGGCCCAGGCTCGCTGGCGCGCGGTCAACGCACCCCACCTCGTCGCGCTGGTCCGCGCCGGAGCGACCTTCGCCGGCGGCAAACTCGTCGAACGACCCGGTGACCAGGCTCCATCCGCAGCTGCCTAAAACTCTTGATCCACAGGTCTTGAC
>NZ_JBPJUQ010000284.1:0-1433 GCF_051192615.1 Streptosporangium sp. G11 | reverse complement strand
TAGTAGTACTTCGTTAGGTTGATTTGATCTTGGGTGTTGGGTTCGGCATGCTGCTCTTGTGGACTTGGGGGAGATCGAGCAGCTCCGGGGTGAGCTGGCCGCGTTCGTGGCTGAGGTGTTCGCGTCGGTACCTCGCCGGGATCAGCGGGCCAAGGGCGACTGTTACCTGCGTGGGTTGATGCTGGACGGCCGCAGGAAGTCGATCCAGCCGATGGCCGAGCGGCTGCCGGACGGCGACATGCAGGCCTTGCAGCAGTTCGTGAACCAGTCGCCGTGGGATCACACCGCGGTGCTGCAAGCGGTGGCCCTCAAGACGGTCGCTGTCGTCGATCCGCAGGTGTGGGTGATCGACGATGTGTCCTTTCCCAAGGACGGGAAGATGTCGGCGGCGGTGGCAAGGCAGTGGTGCGGTGCGCTGGGCAAGCAGGCCAACTGCCAGGTCGCGGTCAGCCTGCACGCAGCCTGCGACACCGCGTCCGTGCCGATCTCCTGGCGGCTGTTCGTGCCGCAGGAGTGGGCCGACGACGAGCGGCGCCGGGCCAGGGCGGGGATGCCGGATGCGGTGGGGCACCGGGAGAAGTGGCGGCTGGCGCTGGACCTGATCGACGAGGCGATCGGCTGGGGCCTTGTGCCGCAGGTGATCGTCGCCGACGCCGGCTATGGCCAGATCGCCGCGTTCCGTCACGCCTTGGCCGAGCGTGGCCTGGACTTCGTCGTCGCGGTCCGCTCCGATGAGTCGGCGCATCCGGCCGATGCGGTGCCCGCCGCGCCTGCCTGGAGCGGCCATGGGCGCAAGCCCGCCGCCCGCTACCGCGGCAAAGCGTCCTCGCTGAAGGACCTGGCGGCCGAAACGGGGCGCAAGAGCTATCGGCAGGCGACCTGGCGGACGGGATCCAAGGGCCCGATGCGCTCGAGATTCCGGGTTCAGAGCGTGCGTCCGGCCGGGGTCGCGGCCCGCAGGCATGCGATGGCTGGGGCGGGGGGATCGGCGGCCTGGGACGGAGTCTTGCCCGCGCTGACTTTACTCACCGAGTGGTCTGCAGGGCAGAAGGCACCTACCGAGTATTGGCTGACCAGCCTGGGCGCGGGCACCGCGCTTCGGCGGCTGGTGCGCCTGGCGAAGATGCGCTGGCGCATCGAGCACGATTACCGGGAGATGAAGCACGGTCTGGGCCTGGACCACTTCGAGGGCCGCACCTGGCGAGGTTGGCACCATCACGTCACCCTGGTCACCGCCGCTCATGCCTTCCTCACTCTGCGACGCCTGGACCCAAAAGCCCAAGCGCCGGTCTGACCTTCTACCAAGTTCTGGCCACGCTTCAGGACCTCATACGCGCTTGGACCGGCGCGTGCCCGACCTGCCGCCGCGACATACCCGTCTCGCCCCGGCCGGAACACCACCCACCCGAACTAACTTAACGAAGTACTACTAG
>NZ_JBPJUQ010000283.1:0-1458 GCF_051192615.1 Streptosporangium sp. G11 | reverse complement strand
CACCCCGCAAGCCCTGCCCCGACATCACCGGCCAGGGTTCGCTGCCGCCTGCCCACTAACGCACCGATTTTCGAGCCAGGCGGAGCGATCGCCCTGCCCGGGTGCCGGATGCCGTGGTCAGAAGGTTGTAGGCGGTCGCCGGTGTGAGCGCATGGTGCCTGATGTTGTCGTCACCGTTGTCGTCAAGCTCCCGCACTCCGCTACTGCCTCTGGCCTTCTGATCCGTAGTCAACGGCAGGAGCATGGTCGAGGGCTTGTGCGACTGGTCGGGAGGGTGCTGGCGTACGAGGCGACCCGGTGCTGTGTGACGACGTTGCTGTACTTGTGCGCTGTGCAGCAAAAAGCAGCAACCGTCATGCCCGGTGGCAACCCGACCCGGACCGCAGGGCCGCCAGGCCCGAGGACCGGAAGCGGGGCGGCAGAAGCTTTCGACACCCGCATTAGGAGAGCAGGTGGCATATCGTGCGCGTCACGCTCTCAACCTGCGGAAACCTTGCTCCAAAGACATGTCGCACGGTTAATCGGGGAGGCATTGGGAAATGATCAAGCTTGACAGCTTATCTAGGGCAAGATAGCGGCGGACGTGTCCGGGATAAGACCAGCCCCCACCCGAACGGCCTTCTATGGCTCGCACAGGAGACCCCGAGCTTGTGCTAGCGAATGCACCCCTAGCAGGCGCAGTTGCGCTCACAATGGCGTCATGTGGAACACGATCGTGACCGCTCTCCTCTCGGCCGCCGCCGCTCTTGGGGGAGTTGCCCTCAGCGCAAGACTGTCCGCTAGAAGCCAAGCTCGTCAGTGGGACCATGAGCGTGAGCAACGTTTACGCGATGAGAAATTGAAAATCTTCGGTGAAATAACCACACGGTCCGCGCGCATACGAGAGGTGCATCTTAAGCTGCTGACGCCTGGCTCAATCATAAGCGACGCTGATGCCGAGCAAGTGAAGCACGATTATCAGGACCTGAGAAACCTACTGAGTACCTTGAGGCTCACCGCACGAAACTTCACCACAGTCTCTACCGTACTGGACCTAGCAGAAGATGCTGCACTCGTGATAAATAATCTCGGTAAGGACGGGGCTACCGCTCAAGTCGAAGTCGCTTCAGCAACCCTTCGTCTAGCTGCAATGCGATTGCATGAGCAGGTCCTTGTAGAATTGGCAAGGGATGAACTCGACCTGGAAGGGCTAGTCGGAATGCCTAAGTATGACGAAGAGGCTATGCTAAGAGCCTTCTTGAAGAAGGCTCTCGCAGATGACAAGGCCGTAGAGCGGACATTTGTCGAGATTCAACAGATTCAAAACCGCAAGAAGGATGCAGGGTGGCTCGCTAAGTAGGATTCAGTGAGGTTTTCTCAGGCTGAACGAAGTGGGCGATAGCAGACCTGCGCTACCAGCCAAGACATCTCGGCGAACTTATGGACGGTCTGCCGTTGGCCAGAAATGGGCGTGGAGCC
>NZ_JBPJUQ010000282.1:0-1464 GCF_051192615.1 Streptosporangium sp. G11 | reverse complement strand
GTACTGCATTCGTAGATCTTGATTCGTTTGGCCCCGCCAGGGGACGTAGTTAGGCCATCGTCGGTGCGTGACGTGCGCTCTAACCTACGATCTCGTCGTGTCTTGGGATACGGAACTGACCGCGCTGACCACGCGCATCGCCGCCCCCCTGTTCACCCGCCCCGAACCCCGGCAGTCCTTCGCCGACCTGGTCCGCGCCCTGCTGGCCGACGTGCCGCGCAAGAACTCCTGGCAACTGGCCGACCACATCGGCCACCGCACCGCCCACCGGTTCGAGCACCTGCTGGACCGCGCGAAATGGGACGTCGAGATCCTGCGCGACGAGGTCCGCTCCTACGTGATCACGCACCTGGGCCGCCCCGACGGGGTACTCATCGCCGACGACACCAGCGCGATCAAGAAGGGCGACAAGTCGGTCGGCGTGGCCGACCAGTACTGCGGACTGACCGGCCAGGTGGAGAACTGCCAGGTCATGCCCATGCTCACCTACGCCTCCGAGGTCGGGCACGCCTTCGTCAACCGGCGTCTGTACCTGCCCGAGTCCTGGGCCGTCGATGCCGAGCGCCGCGGCAGGGCCGTGGTGCCCGGGCACGTGGCCTTCCGCACCAAGCCCCAGCTGGTGATTGACATGCTCACCGAGGAGCTCGCGGCGGGCACGCCGTTTCGCTACCTGTGCGCCGATGCCGGCTACGGCCGTGACCCGCACCTGCGCGCATTCTGCCATGAGCGCGCCCTCGGCTACGTCATGGCGGTCCCGGTCGATCTGCCCCTGGTCGCGGTGCGAGGCGGGGCCGAGCCGGTCGGGCATGTGCTGGACCGACTGCTGGCCCTCGGCCAAGCCGGGATCTGGGAGCGCCGCTCGTGCGGGGCCGGCACCAAGGGCGCACGGGTCTACGACTGGACCGCCCTGGCCGTTGCCGTGGCCGGGCAGGCACCCGCGCCTGGATACGCGCACACGCTGTTGATCCGCCGCTCGGTCGCGGCTCCGACCGAGGTGGAATTCTTCCTGGCCCACGCCCCGGTCGGCACCGCGGTCTCCGAGCTGATCGACGCGGCCGGGATGCGCTGGAAGATCGAGGAGAACAACGAACAGGGAAAGGACCTGCTCGGCCTGACCTCCTACCAGGTCCGCAAGTGGACGCCCTGGCATCGGCACGTCACCATCGCCATGCTCGCGCTGGCGTTCCTCGCCGTCACGCGCGCCACCCTGCCCGCCGGCGCTGACGAGGCCGCCGGCGAGGGAAAAGACCGCCTGCTCCTGGAGGCGTCACCGCGCTGAGGATGCTGCGACTCTCGCTCGCCGAGATCCGCCGGGTGCTGGCCCGACTGTTCATCCCTGCAGCCGATGCCATCGATCATGTCCTGGCTTGGTCGGACTTCCGGCGACGTCACCAGACACGTGCCCTGATCAGCCATTATCGGAGGCGCGGTGATCCACTCCCAGTGAATCTACGAATGTAGTAC
>NZ_JBPJUQ010000281.1:0-1485 GCF_051192615.1 Streptosporangium sp. G11 | reverse complement strand
CTGAGAAGTATGATAATAAATCTACATTGTAAAGGCGCTGGCTCAAAGTTCAAGATCATTTACAATGGACTAAAGACTCATCAACTACAGGCACAGGGCCGCCCTTCCCTGGAGTAGAAGAGTGGTGGCCGTGGTTGGCCCCTTGGCCGCAGGCGGCTCCGTTGACCATGATGACCTTGTCGCGGAGGCGGCCCATCATTGTCCTTCCTGGTATGGAGAAAGCCCCGTCGCCGCGATGCCGGGAAGCGGGGCTTCGGGAGTGGCAGCTGGAGGCGCTGGTCAGGGGCGGTCGCGAGGGCGCTTGCGTGCGGGTGGGATCGGTAGGGGTGCGGTGCCGGGGACGATGGTGTTGGAAACGGTGCCGATGCCTTCGACGGTGAGGGTGACGGTGTCGCCGGGTTTCAGCGCCGGAGGGTTCTGAGTGCCGTGCAGGCCCCACAGTTCGGCGAGGCAGCCGCCGTTGCCGCAGGTTCCGGAGCCGAGTACGTCGCCGGGGCGGATCAAGGCGCCGCGGGAGGCGTAGGCGATGAGTTCCTCGAACGGCCAGGCCATGTTGGACAGCAGGTCCCGGCCGACTTCGACCCCGTTGATCTCAGCTGTCAGGGCGAGGCGCAGGAAGCCGTCGGTGGTGCGGTAGGGCTCCAGTTTGTCGGCGGTGACCAGCCATGGGCCGAGGGTGGTGGCGGCGTCCTTGCCCTTGGCCGGGCCGAGGCCGACTTGCATTTCCCGGGACTGCAGGTCGCGTACGGACCAGTCGTTGAAGATCGTGTAGCCGAAGATGTGGTCGCGTGCCTGCTCGGGGGAGAGGTCGCGGCCCTCGCGGCCGATGACGGCGGCCACTTCGAGTTCGAAGTCCAGGGCGTGGCAGCCGGGCGGCACGGGCACGTCGTCATGGGCTCCGATCATCGCGTGCGGGTTGGCGAAGTAGAAGGCCGGTGCGTCGTACCAGGCGTCGGGGACACCCGCGGTGCCGTTCACGCTGCGGCGGACGCCCTCGACGTGTTCTTCGAAGGCGACGAAGTCGCGGACCGAGGGGGGTTCGATCGGCGGGAGCAGTCGTACCTCGGCCAAGGGCAGGGCCGCTTCGCCATCGGGGATGTAGCCGGTGCGGACGATGTCGAGGAGGTTGGTTCCTCGGGGGAAGGGCAGGACGGAGTCTTTGTCGACGATGCCGCTGCGGCGCAGGCCCTGGTGGGTGCCGGACGGCGCGAACGGCAGCATCGCGGCCAGCTCATCCTTCAGCGCCTCGGCCTCGGCCGGTACGTCCTCAGCCGACAGCGGCGGCACCACCAGATGCTCGTCCTCATCCAGCCGGACCATCCCAGTGTCATCCGGTGCGGCGCCGGCCAGGGTCTTCTCCAACTCCTGCAGGGCAGCGTGCAGTTCCTCCTTGCTCTGCTCCAGCGCTTGGGCCGCGTTCGGCGGCTTGCTCACCAGGCGGCAGTACTCGGCGCGCCGGGGCGCCCACTGCTCGGGCGTGTACAG
>NZ_JBPJUQ010000280.1:0-1489 GCF_051192615.1 Streptosporangium sp. G11 | reverse complement strand
GGCGACCCAAGAACCTCCCTCCGAGTTCCTCCCGACTGCGTCGGGGATACAACGAAGCGCCTCACGGCGCACACCCGGCGTGCGCGTCTCCACGCACCGGGCCCGCAGGCGCGGGGCCGACCGGTAGCTCAGTGCTGTGTGTGGGGGTGACGGGGGACCATCCCCGCAGGCGCGGGGCCGACTGGGTCAGATGGTGAGGTGGAGGCGGTCGCTGAGGACCATCCCCGCAGGCGCGGGGCCGACGAGGTCTTCACCCACGTCGACCGGATGCCGCAGGGACCATCCCCGCAGGCGCGGGGCCGACCAGCCACTCGTCACACTCGGTAGTGGAGCGGGGGGACCATCCCCGCAGGCGCGGGGCCGACCACACCAACCCCGACCGGGCCATCCGGTCGGGGGGACCATCCCCGCAGGCGCGGGGCCGACCTCTGGACTTCCGGACGAACGATGACATGCGCAGGACCATCCCCGCAGGCGCGGGGCCGACACTTAGTGACCTGCGGCTTTAGCGGCGGCAGGCGCCGAAATTCTTTAGTTGCTCAGCAGGATGGCGCTCCGTCATCGCGGCGGTTGCCCTTAGGAATGATCTAGATGTTAATGCCGTATGTGAGGCGAACAATATCGCAGGCGCCCGCTGAAGCGGTTTTGTCGGTCGAGGTCTCTATGCTCCCCATCCAAGTCAGGAGGGGCTCATGTCGGCACATTGGCATCGCGGTTTTGGTTACGAACCCATCGTCACCCAACAGATAGGAGCATTATGGGGTAAATCCCGCAAGAAAGCGGGCGGGAGGACGAATCTTCTTTTATCGCACTTATTGGACACCGCTGCCGTGGCGGAGCAGCTCTGGGATCACTACCTGGCTCCGGCGACCAAGCAGGAGTTGCAGGACATCTCCGCAGGGCAGGGGCGGCTGTTTTTCTCCTGGCTGTGTGGTGTGCATGATTGCGGGAAGGCCACGCCCGCGTTTCAGAGCGTGGACGGCGAGGACGCCGAGGCGGTACGGCGGGTCGGGCTGACCTGGAACGAGCCCGCCATCAAGCGCAATCGGTGGCGGCATGACAAGGCCGGCGCTCTGATCGTGCGTACCCTCCTTCGCGAGGATGGGTGGTAGGCGCAGCAGATCGCCTGGCTGTGGCCGCTGGTGGCGGGCCACCACGGGGCGTTTCCTTCGGTGGCGGTGTTCGCCGGGCGTAACACGGCGCGCGGCGAACCGCAGGGCAAGGGGCCGGCGTGGGCGAAGGTCCAGCGTGCGCTCGCAGAGACCTTCACCCGATGCCTGGGCTATGAGGATCTCGCCCAGGTGCAGCCGGTGAAGGCTCCGAGCCGCGCGGTGCAGTTGCAGCTCAGTGGTCTCATCGTGATGGCCGACTGGATCGCCAGCGACGAGCGCCACTTTCGCGGCGTCGACGACCTAGGTGTACTGACCTGAGAGGTTAGGTACGCGGCTGGCGGGTGGGTGGCCGCCGAGTGCGGTGTGTGCTCGGTGGT
>NZ_JBPJUQ010000279.1:0-1492 GCF_051192615.1 Streptosporangium sp. G11 | reverse complement strand
CAGGGCCCCGGCGTTGATTCGCTTTGTCCTAGTTTGTCGGATTGATCAGATGGTGTAGACGGCGAAGGCGTCACCGTGGTCGAGAAGGTCACGGCGGGCATGGGCGATGTTGGCGCGGCCGGCCAGCCGGGCGGTGCTGATCGCCAGGTTTCTGAAGCCGGCGAGCGCTCTGGGCGCGGTTCCCGACCTGACCTGGGAGTGATCCTCCCCGAAGGTCACGTCGCGGACCCAGTGGAGGCGGTTTTCCACGCCCCAATGCGCCCGTTGATAGTGGTTGAGATGAGCGGGGCCGGCCGCTTCAGCGGGCAGGCTGGTGATGCCGTACACGATTTCCTTGCTGGTCCAGACGCCGTCCAAGTCGCCGATGTCGCGGCGGAGCCGGAAGGCTTGGCGGGCACCGGGAAACAGAGCGTCATCTGCTTCGGCGGTGCGGATGGTGCGCCGTTCGGTGCGATCGCGCCCGTGATCGTCATCGATGGCGGTGGTCGCGCTCCAGTCGGCATCCGGGCCGATCAACAGAGCCTGGGCGGCCGCGCGGGCCAGCGGCTGGTTCCCCTTCAAAATGAGGATGTAGTGGGCGTCCAGATGCTGGGTGATCAGGCGGGCGGTGGTCTTGGTGGTGTGCAGCGCGTCCAGGGTCAAGACCGTCCCGGCCACGTCCAGCCGGGCCAGCAGGGCACGGGCGGCGGGTCCCTCCCCGCGCTTGTCGGCGACCTGGCATTGGCCCAGGATGACGCCGTGCTCGTGGCTGATCGCCCCGACCAGGAAGATACGCCCGCCCTGCTCGGTCCGGGCGCCGCGACAGACCTTGCCATCGAGGGCGGCGCCGGGCAACAGCCCGTCTGGGGCAGGATGGGTGACCTGTCGCCGAGCTGCGCGCCGCTGCTCACGCTCGACCGGTCCGGGGGTGCGGGCAATCCGCGGCACCGGCGCCGCCCGGCGCACCACCTCGGCCACATAGCCGCTGATCGCCGCATCCAGCGCATCGGCGTCCAGGTCGGCCAGGACCCGACGGAAAGTCCGCTCACTGGGCACGACGAACAGGCTGGTGAACGGATCGCGATAGGCACCCAGCCGCTCCAGCACCGCTTGCGAGGTCCGGGCGGCCCACTGCCAGATCGCTGCGACGCTGTCACCACCGACCACGAGCGTCGCACACGCCGTCAACGTCAAGATGACCGCCAGCGGATGCCGCAGCCCGCAGGCCGAGCGCCGCTCAGGCACCGCCGCCAACCGACGCATCAACGCCGATTCCACCACGACCGAATCAGTCGCCAACTCCGCTTCCCACAACGCCAGGTCGGCGAACTGGTCAAGACACGGGACGAGACGAGAGCTGGTTGGGGAAGATGGGGACACGAGCGCGACTCCTGCGTCGATCTTCGAATTCGAGACCTGAAAGATCAGCAGAAGTCGCGCTCTTTCATCTTCCACCTGGCCAAGCACTCAACATCGGCATACCGCATCAAAACCCGGGAACGCCGGGGCCCCG
>NZ_JBPJUQ010000278.1:0-1499 GCF_051192615.1 Streptosporangium sp. G11 | reverse complement strand
GCAAAGACATCCCAGGAGCTTAGGTGTCAAGCGGCGAGGGGTTGGGTGCGGTGTGACCAGGCGGTTGCTTCGTCGTAGAACGTGTTGGTCTTCAGGCATCCATGCAGGATGCCGACGAGGCGGTTGGCCACCTGGCGCAGGGCGGCGTGATGATAGACCTCTCGGGCGCGGAGCCGGTCGTAGTAGGCGCGGGCGCCCGGCGAGGCCTGCAGGGCGGCGAAGGCTTGGGAATCGAGGGCATCGATGAGCCGGTCGTTGTGCACGTAGCGGGCGAGCACGACCTTCTTCTTGCCCGAAGCTCGGGTGATCGGGCTGGTGCCGGCGTAGTTCTTGCGTGCTTTGGCGCTGGCGTAGCGGTCCTCGGCGTCGCCGAACTCTGCGAGCACCCGGGCTCCGAGGACCGATCCCAACCCCGGTTGCGATAAGACGATCTTCGCGGCTGGATGCCGGCCGAAATGGTCCTCTACATGCCCGTTCAGGGCCTTGATCTGCTCACCCAGCACGGTCAGGACCGCAACCGCCGCTCCGATGGTGACGGCGTAGGCAGCGGTCACGGCCGCGGGCTGGCCCAGGTGCTCGGTGCGCAGTGCGGCCTGGATCGCGGCGGCCTTATCGGCAACGCCCCGGCGGCGGGCTCGTTTGAGCGCGGCGGTGATCTGGCCGATGGTCAACTTGGCCGCCGAGGCGGGATCAGGGGCCTTGGCCAGCAACTCCAACGCATCGGCCGCGGCCAGGTCCTCGAACGCCTCCAATGCAGCGGGGAAGTAGTCGCGCAACGCGTGCCGCAGCCGCTGAGCGTGGCGGGTGCGTTCCCAGATCAATGTCTTATGCGCCCGGGTCACCACCTTGATCGCCTCGGCTTCGGCGCTGTCGCCGGCGACCGGACGCAGCTGGTGGAAGTCAGTGCGGACCATGTCGGCCAGCATGTGCGCATCGGCCGCGTCGCTCTTGGCGCCCGACACGCTCAGCCGTTCCCGATACCGTGCCGCCTGTAGCGGGTTGACCGCCAGCACCGTGTATCCGACGGCGACCAGCGCCCGCACCCACGGACCGCGGTCGGTCTCGATCCCGATCACCACCTCCGCTTCTTCGGCCGCTTCACCGAGCTGCCCAGCGATCATCGCGTGCAGCTTGGTCATCCCCACCACCCCCTCGGGCAAGCGGGCCTTGGCCAGCCTGCGCCCCGAGGCGTCCATCAACTCGACGTCGTGATGCTGCTCGGCCCAGTCATCTCCCACGAACAAGCGCATCGCTTCTCCCGTTTTCGACACCGATCGATACTCAACAGCCCGCGGGAGAACCGTCAGCGAACTAATCAAGCAGTGCTCACACCCCTTGCGGGTGGGCACGACATCCCAGCGGCGATCAACTCTCCCGGCCGACCAGCGGGGGCACGATCTTTGCCTAGGACTCAAGGTCCAGTAGCTGCGAGTGCTCACCCGCTGGCGGCTGTCAGGCCCGAGTCTGCCGGAGTGGCGGACTCGTTAAGAGTGATTAGT
>NZ_JBPJUQ010000277.1:0-1510 GCF_051192615.1 Streptosporangium sp. G11 | reverse complement strand
CCCCTTGGGCGCGCAGCGCCTGCGCGCAGATCAGGCACACCGTGTCGATGGAGACCGGCTTGCCGTCATCGCGAGCGTGATCGTTGATCGCCGCCCATACCGCTGCCGGCCGCTGCTTGTCCATCAACCTCCGCCGTCTACGGCACCGGTGTTCGTGGCGACCAGGACGAGGCCGTTATTCGGGGCGACCAGGGTAAGGCTGTGTTCGTCGGCGTCGGGCTGTCCCTCATCCAAGTACACGGCGGGCGCCTCGCCCCATCCGGGCACTCTGTCCCAGCCGGTGAACCGTAGCAGGCGGCGCACCACCGCCGGGGCCGCCACCATCCGGATGACACCCGCGCTGGCGCCTCCTGTGCCGAGGCCGGCGTTGACCAGCACGCGCAGGCCGCCCACATCGATGAAATCCAGCCCGCTCAGATCGACGGACAATGGGCCATCGCCGGGAGCCGACCGATGGGCCGCCCCGGCCAGCGCCGCCATCAAGGCGAGCACGCTGCTGCGGTCCAGCTCTCCCTCCAGCCATATCCCCGGCGGATGAACCCTCGAGATGATGCGTAATATCCCACCGTCGTAGACCGATGCGCGGGTGGCGCCATGGGTGTCGTCCATGCCAGATCCTCCAGGGGCTCGTCAAAGAGACAAGCCGCGAGGTCAAGACGGCACGAGATCAATGCAAGTAGGACGCCGCAGGCTCGGGGGCCCACCAGCGAAAGACACCGCTCCCTCAGGCTACTCGCCAACGGGGTGCCTGACCATCTCCACCCCACCACACCGACGCCATAACCCTGGCAGGGACGCGGTTGCCGGTCGCCGATGATTAAGCAGGCAAGAGCGGGTAGTCACCCTCGTGCAAGGTCGTCAGTAAGCGCCCTGAAGTCTGGTAGGCGAATCCGGTAGCCCCCGGTGAGATCCAGATACGGCATCCGCATGAGGGGATCTGTGTGAGCACCAACTACCGAGGGCCCTGGCCGATCACCGCCGACCTGGCTGCCTTGCGACGACGGATTCACCGCCACGCAACGGATGCGGGGTTGACCGGAACGCGGCTGGAGGATCTACTGCTCGCCACCAACGAAGCCGCCGTCAACGTCCTGGAACACGGCGGTGGAAGCGGCACCTTGACCATCTGGCACGACAAGACGGAGCTGACCGTCGACGTCGTCGACACCGCCGGTCGGCTCATGCCCGAAGATGTCCACCGCCGGCGCCCATCCCAGCAGGCGGGCCGGGGCGTCGGGCTGTGGCTGATGGGCCGGCTCTGCGATGAGTTCACCATCCGCCAGGGCAGCGGGCGATCATGCGTCCGGCTGCGGATGCGCCTGCGCCGGCGCCACGGCCTCGTCGCCGTCCGGTAGACGAGCGCCGCTACACCACCGCGAACTCCGCGCTAGGGGTGCCACTCTGGCGACCTCGCGTAATCAACTGTCGCCTATTGCTTCGTTCCTTTTTGGACAGCAAGATTAGACGTACTATCAGGGCCCAGCGGGTCGTTGATGGGCGGTGAGGCAGT
>NZ_JBPJUQ010000276.1:0-1512 GCF_051192615.1 Streptosporangium sp. G11 | reverse complement strand
CCTGGCAGCCGAGCAGGAAGAACGTGACGATCGAGCGATCGTGCCGTCCCTGGTCGCCGAAGAAGGCGCCGAAGGGGAAGTTCTCACCGTTGTTCGCCGAGTGCCCGACGGCGACCAGAGTGCCGCCCTCGGCCAGCCGGTCGTACGCGGCCACCAGTTGGTCGCCGCCCACCAGGTCCACGACGCCGTCCACGGGCTCGGTGACCTCGTGCGGCCCGGATACCACCTCATCCGCGCCGAGCGCTCGCAAGCTCTTGCCGTGCGCGGCCGGGTCGCCGGTGGAGGCCACCACCTGAGCCCCGCCGAGGTGGGCTAGTTGTACGGCGTACCGTCCGACCCCGCCGGTCGCGCCCGTGACCAGCACGCGCCTGCCGAGGATCGGGCCGATCCGGTGGAGCGCGCGTAGCGCGCTGGCGCCCGCCACCGGGATGGTACTGATCGCGCCGAGGTCGGCATCTCGCGGTACGGCGCCGACGAGATCGGTGTCGACGGCGCGGAGTTCGGCCCAGGCGCCGTTGACGGCGAGTGTGACCACCCGCGTGCCGGCGGCCGGGCCGGATCCGTCGGCGGCGGCACGTTCGACGATCCCCGCGGCGTCCCAGCCGAGGACGGTTCCCTCGGGGGCGTTCTGGATGCCGCGCGCGACCTCGCCGTAGTTGAGGGAGGTCGCCGTCACCCGTACCAGAGCCTGGTTCGGGGCGGGTACGGGATCGGGTGCCTCACCGAGTCGCAGGCCGCCGGGCGCGGAACGGTCGACGAGCAGAGCACGCATGGGGTTCTCACCTTCACCGAGAGGTTTATGCCGCTGAGTGGCATAAGGCTACAGGAGGTGTTCGCGCACGAGGTACACTTGGGTTGATGAGCACCGAGATCCCCAGTGGCCTGCCGCTACGCGAGCGCAAGAAGCTCCGCACCCGCCAGGCGCTGATCGACACCGCGCTGGAGCAGTTCACCGACAGCGGTTTCGACGGCACGACGCTTGACGAGCTCTGCGCCGCCGTCGAAGTGTCCAAGCGCACCTTCTTCCGCTATTTCGACAGCAAGGAAGACGTCGCGATGGCGCCCACACAGGATCTGTGGGCCGCCTTTCTGGACGACCTCCAGACCCGGCGGCCGAACGGCGGCACGCTCCTGGCGCAGCTTCAGGACACGCTGCTCACCGCGCTCGGCAGGATGCCCGACGAGGGCTGGGCGGACCGCGTCCTGCTCACCCGCCGGCTGGCCGCCCAGACGCCGTCGATGAACGCGCACGGACTGCAGTTCTGCGACCGCACCACCCGCACCGCGATCACGATCCTGCAGGAGCGCTTCGGCCTGGCCGACCCGCATGACCTGCGGCCCCGACTGGCCCTCGACATGATGATCGCGGCCTTCCACTGCGCGCTGGAGGAGTTGGCGTTCCAGCCCGGATCCGCGAACCGCGACGACCTCACCGCCCGCCTCCGTGATGCGTTCGCCGCGATCCCGGGCAGCGTCACGATGACGCTCCCTTGAACGAGGAGACCGCCCGCC
>NZ_JBPJUQ010000275.1:0-1518 GCF_051192615.1 Streptosporangium sp. G11 | reverse complement strand
GGATCTGGCAAGATTTTCGTGATGGGTGACTGTGGGTGTTCATGATCATGCGAGCAGGACTCGTTTTCGCAGGAGTGAGAACCCGGCTCGGCCGAACATCTGCCGCTTGAGCATCTTGATCCGGTTGACCTGGCCTTCCACTGCTGCGGAACTCCATGGCAAGCTCAATCCGGCAGTGACCGCAGCGAGATCACGCTCGATTCCGTGGACGAATGAGTGCAGGCCAGGCAGGTTGTCGGCCAGGACCGCGGCAAGCCAGCCTGGTAGCTGGTCCGCGGCCAGGTCGGCGAGCATTCCGGCGAAGGCCCGCACGTGCCCGGATACGGCTTGTAGTTCCGGACAACGCACTAATATGGCTTTGAGCTGCTGCTTCTCGGTTTCTTTGAGCCCATCGGGGCGCCGGATGAGCCACGCGGTGACCTCACGGACGCTGGAAGGTGCCGGTTGCGCCGGACAGCGCCCTTTGACCTGGCGGAAGCGCCGAAAGTAGGCACACAGGCTGTTGTAGCTGCCCGGGTAGCCCATCTCGGTGATCTCGGCGTGCAGCCGGACGAGATTGGTGCAGCCTTCTTGCCACCGTTGGTGCAGATACTCCTTGTAGGGATCCAGCAGGCGATAGCGGCCTTGCCAGCGGTCGGCGATCAGCTCCTGCCAGGTCGCAGCGCGCACCAATTGGCGGACCCGGCGCACGGTGATGCCCAGGTGGCGAGCGGTGGCCCGCAGGCTGTAGCCCTGCTCGCACAAGGTGCGCACGGCGGCATGCTGATCGCGGGTGCGGTCGGCGTAGCGGCCCTCAGGACCGGCCGGTGCAATGATCTGTCCCGCCCGCCGCACCTGTTCAGCAGGGGTGGGCAGCACGTCCGGGACTGGTTGGTCGGGTTCTGGCAGGCAGCGTTGGTGCTGGCGGACGCAGCGCTCCACGGCCTCGGC
This sequence comes from Streptosporangium sp. G11, assembly GCF_051192615.1. Classification (NCBI taxonomy): domain Bacteria; kingdom Bacillati; phylum Actinomycetota; class Actinomycetes; order Streptosporangiales; family Streptosporangiaceae; genus Streptosporangium; species Streptosporangium sp. G11. The sequence goes on along the minus strand of NZ_JBPJUQ010000275.1, from coordinate 588 downwards.
GAGGTTGTGCCACAGGTGCCAGCGATCGGCGACCTGTATCGCGGCAGGAGCCCCGCTGCTAGCTGCTTCGCCGTAGGCCTCGGCCCGGTCGCGGCAGATGACCTCTACTTCGGGGTGCACGCTCAGCCAGGCGGCGAAGGTATCGCCCCGCCGGTCCGGCAACACCTCGACGGGCTTGTGGGTGAGGCAGTCGATCAGAACGGTTCCGTAGACCTGCCCGCGGCGAAAGGCGAAATCATCGACCCCCAGCACCCGCGGCGCGGGCAGTACCGGGTCAGGAAGCGCCATGACCAGGGACAACAGCGTCACTCGGCTGACCGTCGCAGCCATGACAGCGGTGAATCTCGCCCCCGCGCGGCCGGCCAGCGCTAAGCCCGTGGCCCGCAATACCTCCAGCAGGCAAGGGGTGTAGCGGGCATAGCGGGTGGTCAGGCCCTCGACCTGCTCGGCGAAGGTGCGGCGGGGGCAGCCTGGCGCATCGCAAAACAGGCGTCGCACGGATAACTCGATGATCACCGACTGCCCGCCGACAGCCGTATCCGCCACCTTGCGTCGATAGCGGCTATGAACCCGCCGGGACAAGGTCTG
>NZ_JBPJUQ010000274.1:0-1522 GCF_051192615.1 Streptosporangium sp. G11 | reverse complement strand
CGGGTATCACCTGATTAATGCTCATTCGAGCGTTTCGGGGGTGGGTGATGACCGCTCGTCTGCCGTGCCCGGCGGCACCTGGTCCGCTGGAGGACTACGCGGCGCGTTTCGATGATCTGTTCTCCGCGATTGGGCAGCGGCGCGGGTTTCGCGAGTATCTGGCCGGGCTGTTGCTGCCTCGCGAGCGCAACAAGACGTTGACCTGCCTGGCCGGGGCCGAACCTATGGCGGGAATCAATGATCCGGCAGTGCAACGCCTGCAGTACTTCCTGTCGGAATCGGTATGGGACCCCGAGACGGTCAACAACCGGCGGGTGGCGTTACTGCGGGCCGATCCGGCGGTTGCGCCGCACCGGGGCGGAGTGCTGGTGATCGACGACAGCGGCGACCGCAAAGACGGGCACGCCACCGCTCATGTGTCCCGTCAGTGGCTGGGCCGACTCGGCAAGACCGACAACGGCATCGTCACCGTCACCACGCTGTGGGCCGATGAGCGGCTGTATGTCCCGCTGCACGCCCAGCCGTACACGGCGGCCTGCCGCCTGCCACACGGCACAGCAGATCCGAACTTCGCCACCAAACCGCGCATCGCCGCACGGTTGGTGGCCAAGGCGCTGGAGGCTCAGATCCCCTTCACCGCGGTGGTGGCCGACTGCGCCTACGGCGACAATGACGATTACCGGCGCGAGCTACGACAACTCGGGCTGGCGTATGTGCTGGCGCTCAAGCGGCGCAAGGGCCTGTGGGTGCCCGCCTACGCCGAGCACACCCCGATCGACGCCGCCCGTGCTCTGGCCTGGGGCGGCCCGGACGCTCCCGCCGACTGGACGCGCGTGCGGCGTCGTTTCCGTGACGGCCATGGCGAGACTTGGTGGGCGGCTGATGCCCGGCTGGGGCCGTGGGGTCCCGATGAGCCCTACCGGCTGGTGATCGCCACCACCGACCCGGCGAGGTTGCCGGATGCGAGTACCTGGTATCTGACCACCAACCTGCCGCGCCCCGGCGGCCCGGCCGCCGCCTGCCCGTACCCATCGGCCGACCTGGCGGCACTCGTACGGATCTATGCGTTGCGCTCCTGGATCGAGCAGGGCTACAAGCAGGTTAAAGACGAACTCGGCTGGGCCGACTTCCAGGTCCGTTCCTCCTTGGCGATCCGCCGTCACCAAACCCTGGTGATGGCCGCGTTCTGTTTCTGCTGGCACACCTGGTTGGCCGCAAGCGGCCCGCCCGGTGGCAGCGTGGGTCCGGGCGGCGAACCAGCGCCTCTGTCGAGTGAGAATCATTCCAACGGCGGCCAGACCGTCGAGGGTCGGGGGGAAAATCAGCTCCGACATCCAGCCCAGGCCGTCTTGGCCGTCAGCGCTGCGCCACGTGCGCGGGTGGCTCACCCCTTGGATACGGCTCCAGCGTTACTGGCGTGCCTGGTCCAACGCGCCCCCGCCCCCTGAACTCCAGCGCTTACTCACCGCCGTCGGAGCCGGACACGCTCTCAACCTCTACGTCCGGATTTAACAAACCACCG
>NZ_JBPJUQ010000273.1:0-1565 GCF_051192615.1 Streptosporangium sp. G11 | reverse complement strand
GGCGACCCAAGAACCTCCCTCCGAGTTCCTCCCGACTGCGTCGGGGATACAACGAAGCGCCTCACGGCGCACACCCGCCGTGCGCCTCTCAACGCAACGGGCTCTCCACGGCGTCTGCCGTCAAGCGTGTTCGAGGGGCAAGAAGGGAGTGGGGATCTTGGCTCCGCGATAGCGGTACCGGGTGACCGGAACCGCCGCGATCGGACGGCGCTCGATCCTGCCCGCCGTGATTGGTAGCCAGTGCCCTTCCGGGGTGACATACCTTCGGCGGACATCCCGCCACTTCCAGCGGAATCGATGCATCATCATGCGCATCAGTCTTTGCCACGTGAAGTTGTCCAACATGCTGAACATGTTCTACGCGATAGCGTGCCGGAAATAGTTGGCCCAACCATGCATGATCGAATTGAGTCGATCAAGCACGTACTCCAGATTTGCCTGTGAAAACCTGTGGGTCAGTGCACGGATCTTCGCCTTAACCGACTTGATCGGCCGGTCTGCGATAAAGGTGTACACATGCCACTTATTCGTACCTTGCTTGCGGCGCCACTGGACGCGGAACCCCAAAAAGTCGAATCCCTCGCTCATGTGCACGATCCGGGTTTTGGCCGGTGACAGCCGCAACCCCATCGGTGCCAGCACTCGCGCGACTTCGTCACGTAGCATTGCAACATCCTCTTCGGTGCCGTTCACCAAGACGACAAAGTCATCGGCATAGCGAACGATCCTCCAATTCGGTACTTGCTGTGCGCGGCGCTTCTCACGTCGCTTATTGGTCGACATCGCCCCATCCAGTTTCCACGGTCTGTGCAGGTGCTCATCGAGCACCGACAGAGCCACGTTCGCCAGCAATGGGGACAAGATGCCGCCTTGCGGCGTCCCGGTGTGCGTATCCCGCCGTTCACCGAACTCCGTAAGGATTCCGGACTTCAGGAAAGCCTTCACCAAAGACAAGACGCGTTTGTCCTTGATTCGTGCCCGAACCCGGTCCATCAGGGCCGTGTGGTCGATCTCGTCGAAACACGCCTGAATATCCGCGTCCAGCACCCACCTGTAGCTCTTCGTGCCGAACAGGTGAATCTCGGCCATCGCGTCATGCGCCCGCCGTCTGGGCCGGAACCCATAGGAGACCGGCTCAAAGTCAGCCTCGAAAATAGGTTCCAGTACCAATTTGAGTGCCGCCTGAACGACCCGGTCGGCGATCACGGGAATCCCGAGTCGCCGCACCTTTCCAGACCCGCCCGGTTTCGGAATCTTGCGCTCCCTCACCGGTAAAGGGCGAAACGAGCCGTCATTAACAGCGGTCCGGAGATCTTCCAGGAACACGGTCAAGCCGATGCGTTCCTCCACCTCGCGAACCGTTATACCGTCCACGCCAGCGGTATTCTCACCCTTATTGCCCGCGACCCGATCGAACGCCACCCTGAGCGTCGCCGGATCATGAACGAGGTTGAACAGGTCATCGAATCTGCGGCCGGCATCGGCCGCCGCGCTGGCTAAGTCGCCCCCTCGCGGGGGCGACTCGCCTACAGAACCGGACGTGAAACTTTAGCTTCATCCGGCTC
>NZ_JBPJUQ010000272.1:0-1566 GCF_051192615.1 Streptosporangium sp. G11 | reverse complement strand
CACGTCGACTGGTCGGCGGGCGCGGTGTCGCTGCTGACCGAGCCGGTCCAGTGGCCCGAGAACGGCCACCCGCGCCGCGCGGGGATCTCCGGTTTCGGTATCAGCGGCACCAACGCCCACGTCATCATCGAGCAGGCCCCCACGGACACCGGCGCGGACACCGGCGTGGACGCCGACGCGGGCCTGCCCGTCCCGGTGGCGGAGCTCGCCGGGGAGACGCCGCTGCCGATCCTGGTGTCGGCGCGTAGTGAGGAGGCGCTGCGGGCGCAGGCGGCGCGTCTGGCGGCGTTCGTGGAGGAGCGCGAGGACCTCGGGACGCTGGATGCCGCGTACTCGCTGGCCACCGGCAGGTCCGCCTTCGACCATCGTGCGGTGGTGGTGGGTGGGGATCGTGCGGGGTTGGTGCGGGGGTTGTCGGCGCTGGCCGAGGACACCGCGAGTACGGCTGCGGGTGTGGTGCGGGGCCGGGTGGGGGATGGCCGGTTGGCGGTGTTGTTCTCGGGTCAGGGTTCGCAGCGGGTGGGGATGGGGCGGGAGCTGTGCCGGGTGGTTCCGGGGTTCGCGGCGGTGGTGGAGGAGATCTGCGGCCGGTTCGACGGGTTGCTGGAGCGTCCGCTGGGTGAGGTGTTGTTCGCCGAGGAGGGTTCTGAGGCGGCGGCGTTGCTGGATCGGACGGCGTACACGCAGGCGGCGTTGTTCGCGGTGGAGGTGGCGCTGTTTCGGGTGTTGGAGGGGTGGGGGGTGCGGGCGGACTATCTGCTGGGTCATTCGATCGGGGAGTTGGTCGCGGCGCATGTGGCGGGGGTGGTGTCGCTGGAGGACGCGTGTGTGTTGGTGGCGGCGCGGGGCCGGTTGATGCAGGCGCTGCCCGAGGGCGGGTCGATGGTCGCTCTGCAAGCGAGCGAGGCGGAAGTCCTGGAGGTGTTGTCGCGGGTGGACGCGGACGGGGCGCGGGTGGGGATCGCGGCGTTGAACGGTCCGGTCTCGGTGGTGGTGTCGGGCGATGAGGACGCGGTCGCGCGGGTGGCGGAGCATTTCACTGCTCTGGGGCGTAAGAGTCGTCGGTTGCGGGTCAGTCACGCGTTCCATTCGCCGCGGATGGAGGCGATGCTGGCGGACTTCCGGGCGGTGGCGGAGAAGGTCTCGTATGCTCCGGCGCGGATCGCGGTGGTCTCGAATGTGTCGGGGGCGTTGGCGGGGGAGGAGTTGGGCACGGCGGAGTATTGGGTGCGGCATGTGCGTCAGGCGGTGCGGTTCGCCGATGGGATCGCCGCGTTGGAGGCGGCCGGGGTGGGCACGTTCGTGGAGGCGGGTCCGGACGCGGTGCTGTCGGCGATGGGCCAGGAATGCCTCACCGGCGACGCCGACGCCGCGTTCGTGCCGATGCTGCGGCGTGATCGTGGCGAGGCCTCCGAGCTGGTCGCGGCGCTGGGCGCGCTGCACGCGCGGGGTGTGACCGTCGATTGGGAGACCTTCTTCGCCGACGCGGCGAGCGCGGCCGGGGTCGAGGGGCCGCGCCGGGTGGAGCTGCCGACCTACGCCTTCCAGCACCGCCACTACTGGCTG
>NZ_JBPJUQ010000271.1:0-1572 GCF_051192615.1 Streptosporangium sp. G11 | reverse complement strand
GAGCCGGATGAAGCTAAAGTTTCACGTCCGGTTCTGTAGGCGAGTCGCCCCCGCGAGGGGGCGACTTAGCCAGCGCGACCGATGATCTCGGTCGCCGGTTCGGTGACCTGTTCAATCTCGTCTATGACCAGGCGTTCCTGGTGAACGCGTGGCCAGCAACGTCGGGGCGCGGACGCCGGGTATCGATAGGGCCACCGTGCTCCATATCGAAACTCGGATCGGGATTGAGGCGTTCCTGGGTCAGATCCGGGACTCACTGAAGTCGAGCGAGTTCTCCCCGGTCGAGGTGCGGCAGGTGATGATTCCGAAAGCGAGCGGCAAGCTGCGCAAGCTCGGGATTCCCACCATCGCCGACCGAGTGGTCCAGGCCAGCCTCAAGCAGGTGCTCGAACCCATCTTCGAGGCGGACTTCAAACCGTGCTCGTATGGGTTTCGCCCCAACCGGCGCGCGCACGACGCGATCGCCGAGATCCACCACCTGGCCTCCGAACCCATCAGCTACCGATGGGTGCTGGAGGCCGACATCACGGCGTGTTTCGACGAGATCGACCACACGGCCTTGATGGATCGCCTGCGGGCGAGGATCTCCGATAAGCGTGTGAACGCGCTGATCAAGGCGTTCCTGAAGTCCGGCGTCATGACGACGGACGGCCATCGGGAAGAGACCTGGACCGGCACCCCGCAAGGCGGAATCTTATCCCCGCTGCTCGCCAACATCGCCCTGACCGCGCTGGACGATCACTTCGATCGTCAGTGGCGGCAGGAGATGAGTACCTGGTGGCGGCGGAACCGGCGCAGGCTCAGCGGCCAGGGCAACTGGAGACTCATCAGGTTCGCTGATGACTTCGTCCTGATGGTGTCAGGCGACCGCCACCATGCCGAGCAACTGCGTGAGGAGGTGGCGGCCGTTCTCGCCCCGCTGGGGTTGCGGTTGGCGCCGGAGAAGACCCGCGTGGTTCACATCGATGAGGGCTTCGACTTCCTCGGGCACCACATCCGCTGCCAGCGGAAACGAGGAACGAACAAGCACTACGTCTACACCAGACCGTCCAAGAAGGCCGTTCAGGCGATCAAGGACAAGGTGTCGGCGAAGAGCTACAGGTCAACCCGCAACCAGGATCTAGGCGAGCTGATTCTCAGCTTGAACCGGATACTGCGCGGGTGGGCGAAGTACTTCCGTTTCGGGGTTTCCAAGGCGACCTTCGCAGCGATCGATGCTCATACATGGGGACGGTTGATGCGTTGGATCCGCCGCAAGTACGCGGGCAAGACCCGCATGGGGATGCCTGAATTCCGGCGTCGTTTCTGCGATGTCGGTTGGAGGATCGCTCATCAAGGAGTCGTTTTCATCGGCACGTCCAGCGTCTCGGTGAAGCGTTACCGCTATCGCGGCGGCAACATCGCGACTCCGTGGACCCCGACACCGGCAGCCGCCACCGGCGGTTGACCAACGGGCAAGGCATGTGGAGCGCCCGGTGCGTGGAGACGCGCACGCCGGGTGTGCGCCGTGAGGCGCTTCGTTGTATCCCCGACGCAGTCGGGAGGAACTCGGAGGGAGGTTCTTGGGTCGCC
>NZ_JBPJUQ010000270.1:0-1595 GCF_051192615.1 Streptosporangium sp. G11 | reverse complement strand
CTAGTGGTCGCGCCCGTTAATTCGTCGGGGGTCATCCGGGCAGCGGGTGCGGTGCGTGTCGGTCGTGCTGTTTGATGCGTGCCAGGAGGCGGTTAAGGTCGGTGCGGGTGAACTTCCAGTCGAAGGGTCTGGCTGCGGCGTTGTAGTGGTTCTCGAAGGCGAGGATCTGGGCGGCGAGCTCATCGAGGTCCTCGAAGTCGTCGGGGGTGAGGAGCTTGCGCTGGATGACGGAGAAGTAGACCTCGATCTGGTTGAGCCAGGAGGCGTGGACGGGCAGATGGACCATCTGGGCGTTCGGGTAGGCGTCGCTGAGCCGGGCTGTCGCCACCCAGTTCCGGTGCGAGGAGCCGTTGTCCACGACCCAGAAGACCCGCCTGGCCGAGGCGTACGGCTCGCTTTGCATCACCTGGTCCACGAGCGCGGTGAACGGCCTGATGCCAGTGGTCGGCTCACACCGGCCCATGACCCGGGCGCGGTGGACGTCGTAGGCGGCCAGGTAGGCGAGGGTGCCGAGGCGGTGGTACTCACTCTCGATCCGCATCGCTCGCCCCGGCCCTGGCGGGAGCGGGAGGTGGATGCGCATGCGGGCCTGGATACCGGGCTTCTCGTCGGCGCTGAGCACGTACTCGTCCTCGCCGAGCGGATTTCCTTCCCATTCCCGCTGGTAGAGGTCCAGGACGCGGGATGCCTTGAAGGCGAAGTGAGGGTCACGGGGAAAGATCCACGACCGGTGCTGCCAGGGCTTCAGGGCGTCGTCGGCGAGCCAGCGGCGCACGGTGGACGCCGAGGGCGCGGGAGCGATGCCGCTGGCTGCCGCATGGCGGGCCAACTCGGGACAGCTCCATCGGGCCAGGGGAGTTGCGCTCGAGGTGGGCATCTCGCACGCAAGGGCCTTGACCCCGGCCACGATGCGAGCGCAGAACACGCGCGGCCTGCCGGGGCGCGGTGCGTCGGCCAGTCCCTCGATGCCCTGTTCACAGTAGCGGCGCCGCCATTTGCGGGCCGTGTCCTGGCAGATGCCCAGCCGCTCCGCGATCATCCGATTCGCCGTGCCCGCCGCGGCGAGCAGCACGATCTGTGATCGCAGCACCAGGCGAAACGGTGCTGAGCCGCGCCGGGACAGGGACTCCAGCTCAGCGCGCTCAGCGTCGCCAAGGCGTATGACATAGGGACTGGAGGGCATGCGCTCCATGGTGCAGCCAGGCTGGTAGGGCACGATGGCCGTATGGCAAGGCCACCTGAGTCGACTATGACCTCGCTACGCCAGCGCCTGGCCGCCCGGGCACGCGAGCGCTGGCCTCAGCTCGCCGGCATCGCCGTCCGCTGCCACGGCGAGTTCGCCTACGTCGCGGGCCGGCTCCCCGACGGCGCCATCCTGCCGCTCTGCCGGCTCCGCTACGCCGGATCCGCCACCAGTTGGGGCTTCGCCATCTACCGCGCCAGCCACGACGACTACGAGAAGTCCGTCCTGCCCACCGGCTACCCGGCCGGCACCCCGCAGGAAGCCCTCGACTGCGCCTGCGGCCTCTACCTCGGCGACACTACGGCCTGGCTCGACCCGCCACCCCCGACGAATTAACGGGCGCGACCACTAG
>NZ_JBPJUQ010000269.1:0-1596 GCF_051192615.1 Streptosporangium sp. G11 | reverse complement strand
TGGGCCGCGTTCGGCGGCTTGCTCACCAGGCGGCAGTACTCGGCGCGCCGGGGCGCCCACTGCTCGGGCGTGTACAGGTAGGTGGCCGGGTCGGCGTAGCGGCGCGAGCCGGGCACGAACACGTCCCCGCTGCGCAGCCCGTCCCGCAGGGACAAGATCACGCACAGCTCCCAGAAGTGCCGGTAGGCGGTGTCCTCCCCCGACTTGCGGGCCTTGGCCAGGTAGTCGGCGTACTTGGCGGGCACGAAGCCGGTCGGCGTCCCTGCGGGCACCTTCCGGCCGCCGAGCCGGTTCATCTCCTTCAAGACGGCCACCGCCTCCATCAGCTCGCCGGTGCCCGGCTCGCCCTGGAAGTCGATCGCGGCCAGCACGTTCGGGGTGAACTGGCGCAGGTAGGTGTAGGAGGACTCCAGCTCCGACAGCCGGCCGTGGTCGCGGGGCAGCGGCTTCCACGCATCAGAGGTGATCTCCCGCAGCCGCTGCATGCCGATCCGCTCGCGCAGCATCCCGCCCACCTCATCGTCCGGGATCGACGGGTCTGCCAGCACCGGCAGGATCAGCTCCATCACCAGTTGCCGGGCCTCTCCCTTCTTGGCCCGCTCTACCAGCGCCTCGTCCGTCTTGGACTTCGCCCGGGACTCCCGCGCGCTGACGGCCTGGTCGAACAGGGACACCACCTCATCGAGCTGGTCGATGGCGGCCTGGGCCACGAACGCCAGCAGGATCGGGAACTTACGCTCCTTGCGCCGCTCCAGCCCCTGGTTGGTCGAACGGCGCGCGACCTGGGCCAGGAACCGGCGCCGCTCGTTCGGCAGCACCGACACGTCCATCTGGTGGGCGTCGATCGCGCGCAGCCAGGTCAGCTTGTCGATCGCGGTCTTCACCGAGGTCGCCGAGGCGTCCCGGGCGGGGCCGACCAGCCACTCCAGCCGGGTCATCCCCAGCCCCGCATCCACAGCCAGCATCCGCTCCAGATCAGCGCGGAGCTCCGCCGTCAGCAGGTGCCCCACCAACTGCGAGGTCAGATCGGCGGCACCCTTGCGCGCGGTGCCGACCATCTTGGCCAAGATGAGCGCGCCGGGCCGGATCACCTTGGCCGCCATCAGATACTCGCGCGCCAGGTTGAACAGCAGCGTCGGCGAGTCGTGCTCCATCGCCCGGTCCAGCAGGAACTGCTCCAGCTCCTTCATCGCCTGGCTGCCCGCCGGGGCGGTCTGCCACTCCAGATACTTGGCGACCAGGCCCAGATGATCCGAGCGGGTCTGATCGCGCTTGCCGTACAGCCGCAGCGCCGCCGACGCCACGCCCAGCCGCTCCGCGACCCGGGCCACAGCCGCCGCCGGCGCCGAGGCCACATCATCGGGCACGAACCCGAGCCACGGCAGCGTACAGAGCTGGACCAGCATGCCCAGCCGATCGACAGGGCCCCGCCCGCCGGGACTCACGAACGCCACGTCAGCCGCCGTCGGCGTGAAATACCGGATCAACTCATCCGCGCTGATCTCCGGGAACGAGCGCAGCTGCTCCAACTGCTCCTCGGAGAACATCTTCTCTGACAACGCACCACTCCACGCGCCGTACCGGACAAAACCGGAA
>NZ_JBPJUQ010000268.1:0-1624 GCF_051192615.1 Streptosporangium sp. G11 | reverse complement strand
CAACGCCGGTAAGTTAAGCCGATTTACCGGGTTGACGTGGCAACGAGGCCCCTGAGACGACTGATTTCGACCAAGAGAACCGTCGTTTCCCCGGAGGCCTCGTTGCCTGTCCATACTCGCATCGGGGAGAAGGCCGTTGCCATCCCCTCACTGATCAAGCTCCGCGGTCACCTGCTGGATCGGCTCAACCTGGGAGCGGTCACCGAACTTGTCCCCTCCTGGGTGGTCGATGAGGTGATCAGTGAATGCGGCCGCGGCGAGAAACGCCTACGGGCCCTGCCCGCGCGGATCACGTTGTACTTCGTCCTGGCGCTGTGGTTATGCCCCGGTGCCGGATACGGCGAGGTGCTGCGCATGCTGTTCGACCAGTTCCACCATGAGATCGGTGCCGGCCGGATACGAGTTCCGACCGGGGCAGCGGCGGTGCAGGCTCGGCGCAGGCTCGGTCGCGAGCCCCTCAAGGCCTTGTTCCGCAGGCTGTGCGGTGCTCATGCCGACCGGGACGCTCCCGGGATGAGCGCGTTCGGATGTCAGATGGCCCTGTTGAAAGTCGCGGTGGACGGCACGACGCTGGATGTGCCCGACACCGTGGCCAACCGCACTGCCTTCGGGCCGGCACCGGGCCGGAGCAGCAAGGACCCAGGGCGCTGCCCTCAGATCAGGGTACTGATGCTGATCGCCTGCGGCACCCGGTCGATCATGGATGCGGTGTGGGCCGGCCGGTCAACCGGCGAGGGGACCCTGCTGCGCAAGCTGGTTCACGGCGGCGCGATCCGGCCAGGCATGCTGGTACTCGCCGACCGCTACTTCTCCGGATCACCACAGGTGACCGCCATTACCGGCGCGGGGGCTCACCTGATCATCCGAGCGAACCCGCGTCGGCGCCTGCCCGTGCTGAAGCCTCTGCCCGATGGCTCCTTCTTGTCCCTGCTGCCCGCGGCCAACCAACTCACCCCGGAGCTGATCGCCCGAGCACGGGCCAAGGGCGTCCGGGGTCATGTCCAGCGGCGTGGAGTCCGGGCCAGGCAAGCCGCGGGACTACCCATCCGGGTGATTCAGGCTGATATCGCGATCATTCCTGAGCATGGTGAACCCCGCGCCGAGTCATACCTACTGATCACCACGCTCCTGGATTCCACGGTCGCCCCGGCCGCCCAAGTCGCCGCGCTGTACGCGGAACGCTGGGAAGCCGAGACCGGCTATGCCGATCTCAAGATTCATTTGAGCGGACCGCAGACTGTCCTTCGATCCAAGGATCCCGATGGCGTGGCGCAAGAGGTCTACGCGCTGTTCATCGTCTACCAGATCGTCCAGATCGCACGGGCCACAGCGGCGCGTGAACACCCCCGGCCTGAGCCGGTCGACCCTGATCGGGTCTCCTTCACCGTCACGCTTCGCGCGCTCGTCCGCAGCATCGGCCGCGCCGCCGCCTGCGGTCTGTCCGCGGCCCTCAACGAGATCTGGGCCAGCCCGCAACTCGTCCGACGCTCCCGAGTGAAAACCCGTGAACGCAAAGGCACTTTGGCCTACGCTCGCGCCGTCCGGAAAACGCCGCTGAGCAGGACCGTTTATACGATCACCATCCGGCCACCCAACACAACCGAACCGTAACTTACCGGCGTTG
>NZ_JBPJUQ010000267.1:0-1637 GCF_051192615.1 Streptosporangium sp. G11 | reverse complement strand
CTAGTGCCGTGACCGCATAGGTTCACCGGGTTTGTCAGGCTGCGGCCTTGATAGGGCGTCCGCCCCAGCGGATGCCCTTCTCGCCGCGGACGCGTGCGCGCTCACGGCGTTGGGCGGCCAGGACGTCGGGGTGGCGGGCGTTCGCGTTGCGCCAGCGCAGGTAGGCGTGCAGGGCCCGGGTCTGGACGGTGTGGTTGCAGTGGTTGGAGTTGGCGATGGTGAACTGCCGCAGCGGCCCGAAATGCGCCTCGATCGGGTTCGCCCAGGACGCGTAGGTCGGAGTGAAGCACAGCTCGACGCGGTTTTTCTTCGCCCAGCAGCGCGTCTTGGCGCCTTTGTGTGCGGACAAGTTGTCCAAGATCACGTAGATCGGGGCCCCATCCGGGCGGGCGGCCCGGATCGACTTCAGCGCGGCCAGGGTGTTGACGGTGCCCTTCTTACGGCGGTTGACACCCCAGAGGGTGTCGTCGCCGACCGAGTAGCAGCCATGGAAGTATCGGATCCCGTGGGTGCGGTGGTAGGTCGCCGGGTGCCGCTCCGGGTGGTCAACGACGGCCCAGCCCGAGCCCATCATGGGCCGGATGCCGAGCGGCCCGAACTCGTCAAAGGCGAAGACCCGGTCCGGGAAGCGGTCCAGAACCTCCTCGATCCGGTCCAGCTTCGCGTCGCGGTCGGGATCGGGGGACTCCTTCCACGTCTTGGTGCGCTGGAAGGTGACGCCACACCGAGCCAGAAGGAGGCGTAACGCCTCGCGGCCGATCCGGATCACGCGGCCGTGGGCTTTGCGCAGGTAAGCGAGCAGTTTGCGGATAGACCAGCGGGTGAAGGGCTGGCCGAGCGTGGTCGGTCGGGTGGTGGCCGTCTTGATGACGAAGTCCTCGTCGTCAGAGCTGAGCAGGCGGGGACGGCCTCCCGCCCACTGAGGGTCCAGGCAGGCAAGGCCGATCTCGTTGAACCGGTGGATCACGTCGCGGACGGTGTCCTCATCGGCCTGCACCAGCTGGGCGATCACCGGGACCCGGTTCCCGCCAGCCGAGGCCAGTAGCATCATCGCGCGCCGCAACCGCACCGAGCTGGTGCTGCCTCGGCGCACGATCTGCTGCAGTTTCTGCCCCTCCTGGTCGGTCAGTCTGCGCACACGGACAGGCTCAGCCACCGCACCTCCAGCGGTCGGATTGGACGTCCTTGCACATCCAACCGCCCCGACCGCCACCTCGGCGAACCTTCCCAGTCAGAGGTCTACTTTGTCGCGCAAGGTATCGATCTCGGCGGCCAGCACGGCCATGTCGCGCACGTGTGTGTAGTACTTGACCGCGTACTCGTCGTCGATCGCCGGGAGAACCTTCTCGAACGCCGCCGTGAGCTTCAGCAAGCCCGCGCGGCGCTGCTCATCGAGTGGGCCTTTGAGGACATCGGAGGCATAGCCGTAGGCGTCCGCGTCGAGCAGCACCATCTCCTGGCCTTCGATGTCCAGGCCGCGAAAGCCCGGAGGGAACGGCGCGGCCATGTGCTCGGCCATCAACTGCGAGAGCGCGTTGAGTTTCTCTTTGAACATGTGCAAGATCCTGCCAGGGGCACACGGGCGACGAGGGCCGGTTCGACTTCAACCCGGTGAACCTATGCGGTCACGGCACTAG
>NZ_JBPJUQ010000266.1:0-1644 GCF_051192615.1 Streptosporangium sp. G11 | reverse complement strand
TCTGATATGAAACTGGCCCCGGCTGGGCAGGCGGCAGCGGACCCCGGCCGGCAGAGGGTTGCGGGGTTGTGCGCACGCTATGGGCACTCAGGTGAAGTGTGAAGGATCGGCCGACCGGTTGGCGTGGTGCTGCCTCCCGTTCCGCGTAGATGCACCGCTGACCGGGCCGGTCTTGGGTTGTGCGCGGGTTCGGGTCAGGCGGTCTGGTCCAGGATGACCTTCTTGCCGGTGAGTTTTTCGATCTTCTTGATCAGGCGGGCGGCTTCCCGGTCGGGGTCGTGGTGGCGGCTGAAGTAGTCGGCGCCGAGGTCGTGGTAGTCCACGCCGTTCTTGACGACGTGGTAGGCGGCACACAGCAGGGAGTGGCCGACGGCCACGGCGGCCTGCTTGCGGCCGGTGGGGTTGTTGCCGAGGTGGCGGAGCATGCGCCGGTAGAGCGCGGCGTGGTAGGTGCTGGTGTGGGTGGCGGCCCAGGCCGCCTCGACCAGCGCCTCGCGCAGGACGGGGTTGCCCTTGCGGGTCTTGCCCGATTTGCGTTTGCCGCCGGACTGGTTGTTGCCCGGGCACATGCAGGCCCAGGAGGCCAGGTGGTGTTCGGAGGGGAAGTGGCTCATGTCGCCGGTGGTCTGGGCGATGACGACCTCGATGACGCGTTTGCCGAACCCGGGGATGGTGATCAGGTGCGCGGCGGTCTCGGCGAACGGCGCCATGAGCTCGTCTACCTGACTTTCGATCCCGGTGATCAGAGCGTCGAGGTAGTCGATGTGGTCGAGTTGAGCGGCCAGCAGGGCGGCGTGATGGTCGGTGAAGTGGCCCGTGGTGGCCCGCCGCAGGTCGGCGATCTTGGCGCGCATCTTGCCCAGCGCCAGGTCGGCCAGGACCTCTACGTCACGCTCCCCGGCGATCAGCTCGGCGAGCATGCGCCGGGAGGCGACGCCGAGGATGTTGCTCACCACGACGCCGAGCTTGATCCCGGCGTCCTCCAGCACGTTGAGCACCCGCTGGGTCTCGGCGGCGCGCTGCTTGACCAGCTTGCGCCGGTAGCGGGTGAGATTGCGCAGTTGCCGGATGTGCTGATCGGGCACCAGGCTGCCCCTGAGCAGCCCGCAGGCGGCCAGCTCGGCCAGCCACGCGGCGTCCACCCGATCGGTTTTGCGGCCCGGCAGCCGCTTGACCAGCTCGGGATTGACCAGGATCAGCCTGACGCCGGGCAGGTGCCGTTCCAGCGTGTACCAGATCGGCTTCCAGTAGCACCCGGTGGCCTCCATCGCCACCACCTGGACGTGCTGGTCGGCCAGCCAGCGCGCCAGCTCCTCCAGCGCGTCGGTGAACGTGGTGAACTCGCGCTCTGACTGAGCACGGTCCTTGTTGCCGGCGGAATCGGGCAGGTCCACGCACGCCTGAATCGTCTTCAGGTGCACGTCCAGACCAGCGGCCCGTTCGTAGACGATCCGCATCCTGCACTCCTACGATCGATCGAAGGGACACGAGCGGAGCTGTCCGGGGAGCCTCAATCGGAACGGGAATCTGATATGCGTGCTCGCACGCGACACTGGGGGGTACCCCCCAAGGCTCCCGCGTCAGTCTTTTGACGGGCTTGCATGCACCAATGAACCGGCCGACGTCGACGGACAGCTCCCCCCC
>NZ_JBPJUQ010000265.1:0-1646 GCF_051192615.1 Streptosporangium sp. G11 | reverse complement strand
GCCACGTAGAGCGGGCAGGGGTCGGCCTCCGGCGGCGTGCACTTGACCAGGAAGTCGGTGTTCCCCGCGATGATCATCCGATCGGCGACCGGGTCCTCCACGGTGCCGAGAGAGGCCCGCTCCACCCCGTAGTGGATCAGCGTCCAGGCGTCCTTGGCGTAGTACGTCTCGTCGAACATGACCGCGTGCGGCCGCCCGAGATTGACAAAACGCAGGACCCCTCCGAACGCCGCGACCAGCAAAGGTCCCAGCCAGCCCCAGGCCACGCTTCCCTGCATGGGCGGCAAGAGGCGATCCCGTATCAATCCCATTCGGGCAATTATGGTGATAAATCAGCCGCGATGGACAGCGTCATAGAGATCGCGTTTGGGGATTCCCGCCGACTTCGCCACGTCCACGATCGCCTGCTTCCTCGGCACCCCCGTCTCCTCCCGGCGCGCCACCTCGTCGACCAGGTCCCCGATCACCGGCGGCAGGGCCTGCCCGGCGTACCCCGCGACGACGACCGTGATCTCCCCCTTGACGCCCCCGGCCGCCCACTCGGCCAGCTCCCCGAGGCCACCTCGCCGCACCTCCTCGTACGTCTTGGTGAGCTCCCGGCAGACCGCCGCCCGGCGGTCGGCGCCGAACGCCTCCGCCATCGCCGCCAGCGCGACGTGGAGCCGGTGCGGCGCCTCGAAGAAGACCATCGTGCGCTCCTCCTCCGCGAGGGCCGAGAGCTTGCGGGAGCGCTCACCGGCCTTGCGCGGCGGAAAGCCCTCGAAGCAGAAGCGGTCGCTGGGCAGCCCAGAGACGGCCAGCGCCGTGGTCACCGCGGACGGTCCCGGCAGCGAGGTGACCGTGATCCCCGCCTCGACCGCCAGGTGGGTGAGGCGGTAGCCGGGGTCGGAGACGCCGGGCATGCCCGCGTCGGTGATGATCAGCACGGTCTTGCCGTCCTGGAGTGCCTGGAGGAGCTCGGCGGCACGCCCGGCCTCGTTGGCGTCGTAGTAGGAGACGACCCGGCCGCCGATCTCCGCGCCCAGCTCCCCCGCCAGGCGGCGCAGCCTCCGGGTGTCCTCCGCCGCGACCACGTCGGCACTCTCCAGCGCCTGCCGCAGCCGGGGCGAGGCGTCGCCCACCTGTCCGATCGGAGCCCCTGCCAGCACAAGCCTGCCGTTGTCCGTCACCGTTCCATCCTCCCGCATTTCGGATGGGCCCCCGGCCTGGGGGGAAGTTCCCGAATTGGGCATCTGAGAGGTTTTTCCTGGGCTGGGTGTGGTGAGAGGACCGTACGATGTCCGGGTGGCCGTGACCGACTTCACCAACCAGGCACCGATGCAGCCGGAGCCCCAGCCGTCCGGCGGGTCGAGGGGCTCGGCGCGCGACCGGCTGGTGCCGCCGATGCCCGGCGGCGCCCTGTGGGGCTGGCTGGGACCGTTGCTGATCGCGGCGTTCGGGGGGGTCCTGCGGTTCGTCAACCTCGGCCATCCGCGCGCGGTCATGTTCGACGAGACGTACTACGCCAAGGACGCCTGGGCGCTGATCAACTTCGGCGCCGAGCACAACGTCGTCAAGGACGCCGACAAGATCCTGATGCGGGGCGGCACCGGCATCTGGCAGGAGTGCGCGCCCGCCGAGCTCGACAAGTGCGCCTCCTACGTGGT
>NZ_JBPJUQ010000264.1:0-1676 GCF_051192615.1 Streptosporangium sp. G11 | reverse complement strand
CGGCGCGGGTGGCCGTTCTCGGGCCACTGGACCGGCTCGGTCAGCAGCGACACCGCGCCCGCCGACCAGTCGACGTGGGACGTGGGCTCGTCGACGTGCAGGGTCCTGGGCAGCAGGCCGTTGCGGATGGAGAGCACCATCTTGATGACGCCCGCGACGCCCGCGGCGCACTGGGTGTGGCCGAGGTTGGACTTGATGGCGCCCAGCCAGAGCGGCCGGTCCTCGGGCCGGCCCTCGCCGTAGGTGGCGAGCAGGGCCTGGGCCTCGATCGGGTCACCCAGGGTGGTGCCGGTGCCGTGGGCCTCGACGGCGTCCACGTCGGCGGGTGAGAGGCCGGAGTTGACCAGCGCCTGACGGATGACCCGCTGCTGGGAGGGGCCGCTCGGGGCCGACAGGCCGTTGCTGGCGCCGTCCTGGTTGACCGCGCTGCCCCGCACCACCGCCAGCACCGGGTGACCGTTGCGGCGCGCGTCCGACAGCCGCTCCAGGACGACCATGCCGACGCCCTCGGAGAACACCGTGCCGTCGGCGGCGTCGGCGAAGGACTTGACCCGGCTGTCGGGGGCCAGGCCGCGCTGGCGGCTGAACTCCACGAACAACTCCGGGGTGGAGACCACCGTCACGCCCCCGGCCAGCGCGAGCGTGCTCTCGCCGCGGCGCAGGGAGTCGCAGGCGAGGTGGAGCGCCACCAGCGAGGACGAGCAGGCGGTGTCCACCGTGACGGCGGGCCCCTCGAGGCCGAGCACGTAGGCGACCCTGCCGGACATCACCGAGCTGGAGTTGCCGGTGAGCAGGTAGCCCTCGACGCCCTCGGGCAGCGTGGCCAGCCCGGTGGCGTAGCCGGTGCTCGACGCTCCGACGAACACGCCGGTCGAGCTGCCCTTGAGCGCGTCGGGGGCGATGCCCGCGCGCTCCAGCACCTCCCAGGCCGCCTCCAGCAGCAGCCGCTGCTGCGGGTCGGTGGCGAGGGCCTCGCGCGGCGAGATGCCGAAGAAGCCCGCGTCGAACTCGCCCGCCTCGTGCATGAAGCCGCCGCCGCGGGCGTAGCTGGTGCCGTGCCGTGCGGGGTCGGGGTCGAAGAGCCGGTCCAGGTCCCAGCCCCGGTTGGCGGGGAACTCCGAGATGGCGTCGCCGCCCTCTTCCAGCAGCCTCCACAGCGCCTCGGGCGAGTCGACGCCGCCCGGGTAGCGGCAGCTCATGGAGACGATCACGATGGGGTCGTCGTCCACCGGCGTGGCGGCCCGCGCGAGCGGCTCCGCGGGCCGCGCGGGGACACCCGCGCCGAGCAGTTTGCCCATGAGGTGCCCGGCCAGCGCGACGGGGGTCGGGTAGTCGAAGACCAGGGTGGCGGGCAGGCGCAGCCCGGTCGCGGCGTTGAGCCGGTTGCGCAGCTCGATGGCGGTGAGCGAGTCGAAGCCCAGTTCCTTGAAGGCACGGCCGGACTGCACCGAGTCGGCGTCGGCATGCCCGAGCACGGTGGCGGCCTGCGTACGGATGAGGGAGACGAGCACGCGCTCGCGCTCGGCCTCGGGCAGGCCGGCCAGCTGGCGCAGCAGGGGGGAGCCCCCTGCGGCGGAGGTCGCGGGCGCCGTCACCTCGCGGCGGGCGGGGGCGCGGACGAGGCCGCGCAGGAGCGCCGACCGCATGCCGTTCCCGCCGCGCAGCGCGGCGAGGTC
>NZ_JBPJUQ010000263.1:0-1688 GCF_051192615.1 Streptosporangium sp. G11 | reverse complement strand
CTGCGGCACCTGTTCAACCGTCTGATCGGCTGCCTCTATCACTGCCTCAAAACGCGCCGGACCTACGACGAGTCCATCGCGTTTCCACCTCCTCTCACCGTCGTCACTTGACACCACAACGTGCTCGGATGTCTGGGGTCACGTTCGGAGAAGACCCCTTGGAAGGCCACTGAAGATCTTGCTGGTGCAGGAGTGCCTTGGAGCTGGGATGCCCCTGCGCTATGCGCCGGAAGGGATGATCGTCCAGGTGCCGTTCGTGCGGGTCAGTCCGAGGCTGATCAGGGTGCGGAGGTTGAGGGCGGCGGCGGCGCGGGTGTGGAGCCAGGCGTCGTTTTTGATGGTGCCGATGTAGCGCAGGCGGCGGTTGCCTCGGGCACGATCCAGGCGACGGCGCGTTCGATGGGTGGTCGCCGGCGGCGGTAGTTGGCCTGCCAAGTCTCTCGGCCGAGCGGGCCAGGCGGCGCCGGAAGTACGTCAGTAGTGACGGATCGAAGGCGGTGTCATACAATCCCAGCCCGCAGGCTGCCTTCCACCGCAGGTCACAGCGCAACTCCTCAAGCCGCCTCGAAGTCCGAGACCCCCTGCGGCGTCTGCAACACCACCGCCGCGGCCGGCACCTGTGGCGGCATACTCGGGCGCCATTGAGCGAGGGATACATGTCGCCGGGAAACAACTCCTCGCGGTGCTCGGCCAGGAACGCGAACACGCTGCCCGCCGGGATCAACTCCCGGCAGGTGACCCACACATCCGGCCCGACCAGCTCCCCAGTCCAGTGACCTTGCGTAACACCCAGTCTGACCCCGCCATCATTCGCGGCGAAGTCAGACCCCCAACATCTTCAGTGGCCTTCTAACCGCAGTTGCCGAAGGCCTTGCGGCCACCGGTCGCCTCGGCGAAGTCCAGCCGGGTGTCCCGGGTGCTGCCCCAGTACGAGACGCACTTGCCGCGAGCCTTCACCTTGACCGGCCCGGCGTAGTACTTGAACTTGCCCGCGTCGGTCTTCGGCTTGCTGCCTTTCACCGTCAGGGTGGCGGTGGTGTAGGTGGCGGTCCGGTAGAAGGCGGTCTTGATGCTGACCACGCAGTTGTAACCGGTGCTGCGGTTGTACATGAGGTAGACGTAGCCGAAGGTGTCACGTCCGGACTTGAGGGGGCGGGAGCCGTCCTTCACCCGGGTGAACCCCGCCCCGCAGACGCCCTCGGGAGTGTAGGGGGCGGAGGCCGCGTACGCCGTGTACGCCGGGTTGGCCGCGAGAACGCCGGCGGCCAGAGCTGTCGCGGCGACGACCTTCGTAATAGACCTGATCACTTGTCTACCCTTCGACGGTGGGCCGCAGCGTATGCCACAGCGGATCAACCCATCGATCTTGGCTTATCCCCCACTTCCCAGCAATGGGCACCAGGATAAAGCTTGACCGAACGCCGGTGTCCCAGATCGCGGCGAGAGCCAGGCGGCCTCGCGCATCAGCTCAGTACCCGCGGGCCAGTCAGGAGTGTTTCGCACCCGCATCGGTCAATACACGTGCCAGCATGGTCGCGATATCGGAGGCCTTCCCTCGCCTTCGGCATCCCGTGCCAGCAGGAATCTGTGCCTCCAATGAGGAACGTTGCACTAGTAGTACTTCGTTAAGTTAGTTCGGGTGGGTGGTGTTCCGGCCGGGGCGAGACGGGTATGTCGCGGCGGCAGGT
>NZ_JBPJUQ010000262.1:0-1728 GCF_051192615.1 Streptosporangium sp. G11 | reverse complement strand
CCGGCGCCTCGACCGCGGACGGCACCCAACTCACCCAGGCCACCTGCGGGACCGGCACCAACCAGCAGTGGAGGCTCACCCGGGTGAGCTGACCGGAACGGTCAAGTTCGCCGACTTTTGCCGATTGAGGCAAAAGTCGGCGAACTGTTAGGTAAAAGTGATTCACAAACCCATCTAAAGAGGGTTAGCTTCTGCACACCTGCTCGGAACAGGGAGGTGTAGTGAAGCGGACCATCGCTCGGCCAGAGAACGCGTACCAGGCCGCGTTGCTCCGGCTGCTGCGCGAGAGGGCGCGTTCGCGCGCCGAACTCGGCGATGTGGCCGCCCTGTCACGCTCCCGGCTCAACCTTGAACTCGACCGGCTCATCGAGCTGCGCCTGGCCGAGCAGGCGGGGCTGGCGGCCTCGCGCGGCGGGCGCAGGTCCGGCCTGGTACGGCTCTCCGCGGACCTCCGCTTCGCCGGCATCGACATCGGCGCCACCTCCATCGACGCGGTCGTCACCAACGGCGAGCTGGAGATCCTCGGCCACCTGAGCGAGCGGTGCGACGTGCGCGACGGTCCCGTGGCCGTGCTCGACCAGGCCATGGAGATGATCACCAAGCTGGGTGAGCAGGACTTGTTCACCCAGCTGTACGGCGCGGGGATCGGCCTTCCCGGGCCGGTCAGCTTTCGCGAGGGGGTGCCGGTCGCACCCCCGATCATGCCCGGCTGGGACCGCTACCCCGTCAGGGAGGCGGTCGGCCAGGCTCTCGGCTGCCCGGCCGTGGTCGACAACGACGTCAACATCATGGCCCTGGGCGAGCTCCACGCGGGACTGGCCAGGCAGGTGGACGACTTCCTGCTCGTCAAGATCGGCACCGGTATCGGCTGCGGGATCGTGGTGGACGGAAAGATCTACCGAGGTGTCTCCGGCAGCGCCGGCGACATCGGCCACATCCGCGTCGACGACCAGGGCCCCGTCTGCGCCTGCGGAAACGTCGGCTGTCTGGAGGCATACTTCGGCGGGACCGCCCTCGCCAGGGAGGCCACGGCCATCGCCGGGCGCTCGGCCTACCTGGGCAGACGTCTCGACCAGACAGGTACCCTCACCGCTGAGGACGTCGCCTCGGCCGCCGAGATGGGCGACGCCGAGGCGGTACGGCTCATCCGTGACGGCGGGCGCAGGGTCGGCACGGTGCTGGCCGGGCTCGTCAGCTTCTTCAACCCCGGTCTTGTGATCATCGCGGGTGGAGTGGCCCAGCTGGGTCACGTTCTCCTGGCGGAGATCAGAAGCGTCGTCTACCGCCGGTCGCTGCCCCTGGCGACCGGCAACCTGCCCATCGTGCTCTCGGAACTGGGACCCGACGCCGGTGTGGTCGGCGCGGCCAGGCTCAGCAGCGACCATGTCTTCTCGGCCCCACGATGAACCAGCGAGGCCCCATGTCAGAAGCCACGCCCCTGCTCCTCATGCGCGGGATCGTCAAGCAGTTTCCCGGAGTGCGCGCCCTCGACGGCGTCGACCTGGAAGTGCTGCCCGGAGAGGTGCACTGTCTGCTCGGCCAGAACGGTGCCGGGAAGTCCACTCTGATCAAGACCCTGGCGGGTGCTCACCAGCCCGACGAGGGGACGATCACGCTGAACGGCGAGGAGGTGCGGCTGTCGAGCCCGATCGCGGCGATCCGGCTCGGGATCTCCACGATCTACCAGGAGCTTGACCTGGTGGACGGGCTGAGCGTGGCCGAGAACGT
>NZ_JBPJUQ010000261.1:0-1750 GCF_051192615.1 Streptosporangium sp. G11 | reverse complement strand
GCTACCAGGATGCGGGCCAGTGCTCCGGCCTTCAGGCCGGGGGTGAGGGCCCGCGCGGGAAGGCTCCCTGGGGCCTGAGCGTGCCCTAAGCCGGGCGGTTTTGCTGCTCGATGTACCGGCGCAGGACGCTGATCGGTGCCCCGCCCACCGACCCGGCGAAGTACGAGCCCGACCACAGCTTGTTCGCCCGGTAATAGTGACGGGCCAGCTCGGGAAACTCGGTGCGCATCCTGCGGGAGGACACGCCCTTCAACGAGTTGACGAGTTTGGACAGGGCGACCTTGGGTGGGAAGTTCACCAGCAGGTGGACATGATTGTTCTCGCCGTTGAACTCGGCAAGCTCGGTCTCGAAGTCGGCACACACGTCCCGCATGATCTCCTCCATCCGGTTCAGATGGGTGTCGGTGAACACCTTGTGCCGAAACTTGGTCACGAAGACCAAATGCGCATGCAGGGCAAAAACACAGTGCCTGCCGGTTCTGATGTCTTCGCACTCGGCCATAAACCAACGATATGATCAGCGGATGCAGCTCCGTTACAACTACCGGGTGTATCCCGACACCGACCAGCGTGCCGCGCTGGCGCGGGCGTTCGGGTGCGCCCGCGTGGTGTTCAACGACGGGCTGCGCATGCGGACCGACGCCCGCGCGGCGAATCTGCCGTACATCTCGGACGGGGAGTTGTCCAAGCGGATCATCACCCAAGCCAAGCAGACCCCGGAGCGCTCCTGGCTGGGCGAGGTCTCCGCCGTGATCCTTCAACAGGCGCTCGCCGATCTGAACACCGCCTACCGCAACTTCTTCGCCTCCCTGGCAGGAAAGCGCAAGGGCCGTAAGGCCGCCCCGCCCCGGTTTCGGTCGCGCAAGGATTCGCGCCAGGCGATCCGGTTCACCAAGAACGCCCGGTTCACGGTCACCGAGTCGGGCCGCCTGCGGTTGCCGAAGATCGGGGACGTGCCGGTTCGCTGCCGTCCGAACCTTCCTCGGTGACGGTGATCAAGGACTCGACGGGCCGGTACTTCGCGTCGTTCGTCGTCGAGACTTCGGACGAGGCGCCGCCGGAGACGACGGACGAGATCGGCATCGACCTTGGGTTGACGCACTTCGCGGTGATGTCAGACGGCGAGAAGGTGGACAACCCGCGCATCCTGCGGCGCGCGGCGAAGAAGCTCCGCAGGGCGCAGAAGGCGCTGAGCCGCACGCAGAAGGGCTCGGCGAACCGGGCCAAGGCCAAGGCGAAGGTTGCCAAGGCGTACGCCAAGGTGACCGACACGCGCCGCGACCGGGCGCACAAGCTCTCCACCATGTTGATCCGCGACAACCAAGCGGTCTATGTGGAGAACCTTGCCGTGTCCGGTCTGGCGCGCACGAAGCTGGCGAAGTCGGTTCACGACGCCGGGTGGTCGCAGTTCGTGACCATGCTGGAGTACAAGGCCGTCAGGTACGGCCGCCACTTCGCCAAGATCGACCGCTGGTTCCCCTCGTCGAAGCTGTGCTCGGCGTGCGGCACCATCGCGGACAAGATGCCGTTGAACGTCCGGTCGTGGACGTGCGGATGTGGTGTCATCCACGACCGGGACATCAACGCAGCGATCAACATCCTCGCCGCCGGGCAGGCGGAGAGACTAAACGACTGTGGAGCGCGGGTAAGACCGGGACCTGTTCCGGCACCGCGCGATGAAGCAGGAACCCACCCGAAGCCCACGCGGCAGGCGGGAATCTCCGTCCTTTAGGACGGAGTGGATGTCAAG
>NZ_JBPJUQ010000260.1:0-1818 GCF_051192615.1 Streptosporangium sp. G11 | reverse complement strand
TCGGCAATTGTTCAACCCCCAGTTGTATTTGGTGGCCTACGGGCGCATCTACGCCAACGCCGGTGCGATGACGCCCGGAGTCACCGGGGAGACCGCGGACGGCATGTCACTGGAGAAGATCGGCGGCATCATCGGCGCCTTGCGCGCCGAGCGTTACCGATGGTCTCCGACCCGGCGGGTCTACATCGAGAAGAAGGGATCGACGAAGAAGCGACCGCTGGGCATGCCGCCCTGGTCGGACAAGCTGGTCGCCGAGGTCGTGCGTCTGCTCCTTGAGGCGTACTACGACGTCCAGTTCTCCGACCGTTCCCACGGTTTCCGCCCCGGGCGGGGCTGCCACACCGCGCTCAGTGAGGTGGTGGAAGTCTGGAAAGGGACGCACTGGTTCATCGAGGGAGACATCTCCGACTGCTTCGGCAGCCTCGATCACGAGGTGATGCTGTCGACGCTGGCGGAGAAGATCCACGACGGCCGGTTCCTGCGACTGATCAGCCACATGCTCAAGGCCGGATATCTGGAGGAGTGGCGTTGGCACGCCACGCTCAGCGGCGCGCCGCAGGGCGGAGTGGCCTCCCCGATCCTCTCGAACATCTACCTTGACCGGCTGGACCAGTTCATCGAACAGTCTCTGCTGCCTGAGTACAACCGGGGCCTGCGTCGGCAGCCCAACCGGGCGTATCAGGTTATCGGTTACGCGATCGACAAGGCCAAACGGCACGGCGACCGGGAAGCGGTGCGGGCGCTTCGGCTTCAGCGCCGCACCTTGCCGAGTCAGGACCCGAACGATCCGAACTACCGGCGGCTGCGCTACGTCCGTTACGCCGACGACTGGCTCCTGGGGTTCGCCGGCCCCAAGCACGAAGCCGAGAAGATCACGGCGAGGATCGGCGAGTTCCTGCGCGAAGAACTCAAGCTGGAGCTATCGAAGTCCAAGACCGTGATCACCCACGCCACCAGCCAGGCGGCGCACTTCCTTGGCTATGAGATCCGAGCCCAGCACTCCGACACGAAGATCACCCGCAACCGTCGGGCGGTCAACGGAGCGATTGGCCTGTTCGTGCCCAAGCAGGTGATCAGGCAGAAATGCGCTCTCTACATGAGTAAGGGACAACCCGCGCAGCGCGGCATGTTGCTTCACGATGAGGACTTCACGATCGTCGCGAAGTATCAGGCCGAGTACCGGGGTTTGGTCCAGTACTACCTTCTCGCCCAGGACGTATTCCGCCTGGGCAGGCTCCAGTGGGTCATGGAGACCTCGCTGCTGAAGACGCTGGCCGGGAAGCATCGGTCGACGGTCACGAAGATGGCTCGCAAGTACAAAAGCATCGTCGAGACATCCGAAGGACCGCGCACCTGTCTGACCGTCACTGTCCCACGCGACCAGGGAAGGAAACCACTGGTCGCCCGCTTCGGTGGGCTCCCGCTCAAACGACAGCGCACGGCAGTTCTCGCCGACCAGCGGCCGGTCATGGCCAGCGCGAAGCGAAACGAGCTGATTCACCGGCTCCTCGCCGAGCGCTGCGAGATCTGCGAAGCCCGGACGAATCTTGAGGTTCACCACGTCCGCAAGCTCGCCGACCTCAACCGGCCCGGACGCCGGGACAAGCCCGCATGGGTGCACCTGATGGCAAAGCGACGGCGCAAGACCCTAGTGATCTGCCGCCGCTGCCACGAGGACATCCACGCCGGGCGAGGCACCGCACCACCACGGAAGTAATCACTGGAGAGCCGGATGCCGGGAAACTGGCCAGTCCGGTTCGGGAAGGGGCCGTCGAAAAAGGACCTCCACAGAGGCACCTCGTCGGCGGCCTACTTCAC
>NZ_JBPJUQ010000259.1:0-1850 GCF_051192615.1 Streptosporangium sp. G11 | reverse complement strand
CTAGTGCGGTAACCACATACGTTCGCCGGGTCGGCGACACGCCGGCTGGGGCTCCTGCCACGCCCGAGTGCTCGTTCCCCCGCTGTAGCGGAATCCGGCCGGTTGCCTGGCCCGTAACCCGAGCCCGCATCCACAGCGAACGTCGACCACGCTGGGGTCGGCCACGAACAGCCTGACCACTCGGTGAACCTGAGTGGTCACCGCATTAGTCTGATTCCGAGACGACTCGGGCGGAGGTACAGACGCACATGAGCGAGACCGACCCGCACATCCACGTCGACCAGAAGGTGATGCAGGCTAGCGCCGGCGGCCGCAACGCGATGGTGTTGACGTTGGGCCTCGTGCCCGACTCTCCGAGCGTCGTCACCACCGGTTGCGGCCTCCAGGTGCCCTATGCGATGACCTCTCCCCGCCCGGAAAGCGTCACCTGCCTCGCCTGCAGGGAACACGCTCACCGGGAGCACCTGAGCTGGGCCGAACAGGTGGAGCGCCTGAGCCGGTGGCCCGGTGCGCCCTTCACTGGCGACCAGGCGGCCGAGGCCGCGAAATGGGCCCGCGACCTCGCGAAGAGGTTCTCCGGCTAGGCGGCGACCATGAACGTTCACCGGGTTGTCTCTCATGCGGCTTTAGGGCGAGGTCGTCCCCAGCGCTGTTGCCGTTCGCTGCGGATACGGGCGCGTTCGCGGCGCTGGGCGGCCAGCACATCGGGATGACGGGCGTGGGCGTTGCGCCAGCGCAGGTAGGCCTGCAGATCACGGGCCAGCACCATGTGATTGGGCAGATCGGAGTTGGCGATCACGAAACTGCGCAGCGGCCCGAAATGCGGCTCGATCGGGTTGGCCCAGGAGGCATACGTCGGGGTGAGACACAACTCGACCTTGTGACGGCGTGCCCAGGCCCGGATGGCGGGTGTGGTGTTGGCCGACAGGTTGTCCAGGATGACGTAGACGGGGGCGCCGTCCGGGCGGGCGGCGCGGATGCTTTTCAGCGCGGCCAGGGTATGGTCACCGCCTTTACGGGTCCGGGTCACTCCCCATAGCCGGTCCTCGCCCAGGGAGTAGCAGCCGTGGAAGTAGCGCACCCCGCAGGTGCGGTGGTAGGTGGCCGGCAGCCGGTCAGGGCGGGTCTGCCGGGCCCAGCAGGTGCCGTGCACCGGTCGGATCGACAGCGGCCCGAACTGGTCGAAGGCGAAAGCACCGATGGGGAAAGCGGCCGGTGACCTCCTCGATACGATCCAATTTGGCGTCGAAGGCGGGGTCGGTGGACTCCTTCCAGGTGCGGGTGCGCTGAAAAGAAATGCGGTGGCCGCGCAGGATCTGGCGCAGCCGCTCGCGGCCGATGTCCACTCGGTGTTCGGCGCCGGTGGCCAGATGGTCGGTGAGTTTGCGGATGCTCCAGTGGGTGAACGGCAGTCCCAGGCGCTTGGGCCGCGTTTTGGCGGTGGCCACGATGAACGCCTCGTCCTCAGCGGTGATCCGGCGGGGGCGTCCGCCCGCCCAGTGAGGGTCCAGCGCGGCCAGGCCGTGGTCGTTGAAGGCGTGGATCACCTCGCGCACGGTGTCGTCGTCGGCGGCTACCAGGCGGGCGATCGCCGGGGCGGTGTTCCCGGAGGCGGACGCCATGATGATCATCGCCCGGCGGACCCGAATCGAGCCGTGTTTGCCACGGCGTACGATCCGCAGCAGTTCAGCGCCTTCCTCGGGGGTCAACCGGCGTACTCGTACTCGTTCGGCCATGGCGGGTCCTCCCCTTTTTGCGGGTAGACCCTGTCGATAACCCACAGCGAGATCAGTACGCCTCCATCGTCAGCCGATCAATCAACCCGGCTAACGTACGTGGTCACCGCACTA
>NZ_JBPJUQ010000258.1:0-1855 GCF_051192615.1 Streptosporangium sp. G11 | reverse complement strand
CAAGCCCACTCACGAAGACAACTATGCTGCCGCGTAGCCGAAAGCCCTGACGTGTCTACCGAACCGGGGCAACTCCACTGCTCACCGGGGACAGGGCTGCCCAGGTCCTTGATCTGCCCGGTGGCGGTGTTGTAGCGGAAGAGTTTGCCGTTGGGCGAGGTGCCTCCGTAAACGGCGGCACCGTCTCGCGACGCGGCCACGGTCCAGGCGAACGTCTCGCCAGGAACGGCGATGCCGAGCTCGCTCACCTGGTCGGTTGCCGGGTTGTAGCGGAACAGCCGCCCCATCGCGCCGGCGGCCGCGTTATAGCTGCCCACATATACCGAGTGGTCAGGAGCCACAGTGACAGCCCAGGAGCCGAGCGCCACGGGGAGCGGTCGTTCCGCGATTAGCTTGCCGTCCAGCGCGTTCCTGATGCCCAGGACTGCGGGCGGGGACGCGCTCGAGGTGACCGAGTAGATGCGCGGTCCTGCGGGGTGGTCGGCGTCGAGCGCGGTGCCCGGCGTGGTCGCCGACATGAGGGGAAGTGTGCCGAGAGTCTGGAGACCACAACCGGTGGGCGGCGTGGCCTGCTCGGCCAGCGCTGGAGCGGTCGACAACGGGAATAAGAGTGCGACTACGACAGCCGCGAGTCGGGCTCGCAAGGATTGCCGCCTTGATGGTGGTGGCGCGTAGATAACGGACTTGACCGTAATTGGCGATCTTTCGCCATGACAAGCCGTCGGGCGTGATGAGTCCTGCTGGACCTCGCCCGCCCACTGTTGCAAGGTCGGACGCAGCGCGGCGGCGCCCTGCAGGTAGCGCAAAGATATGCGAGGCACACTGCTGCACGGGGTGAGGGGCGTCGAATCGGTGCCAGCCGCAGTAGTCGTCATGAACGAAGATCCCGGCCCGGCCGTCCAGCACGCCCGAGGCAAGGCTCATCGATGCGACCGCGGCAACAAGTTGCACGGCCGCGCAACTTGTTGACGATGGCACGGTCTTGCGGGTGTGGACAGTCACGTAGCAACGTCAGTCAAGCTCGTTGAGCCCAACTGAATTCCGGGCGAGAACCTGCCTTGAACACAGGGTCGTTCCGATCCATCCACAAAGCGCCAGTTCTCGTCCCACACGTCAACGATCTGGAGAAAGAGCTTTCCGATGTCCACGTACGAACAGCAAACTCCCGTCTCCCTCGGTCGCCAGTCCGTGAGAGGCGTGAACAGGCGGCCAGCGACCCTGACCTCGGCGGTGGCCGCCGCCATCGCCGCCGCAGGGCTCAACCTGATCGGTGCCATCGCGATCCTCACCTCGAGCATGGATGTGGTCAAAGAGCAGATCGCCGCGAGCGCGACCTCCAGCGACGGCCCGGTGACTCCGGAGATGGTCGACACCGGATCCGAGCGGGCGACGAACCTGGTCACCATCTACACCTCGATGGCGTACGCGACGATCTTCTGGTCGCTAGTGCTCGTCCTACTCGCATGGCTGGCGCTGCGCGGCGGCCGTGCCACCCGGGTCTTCTCCGCGTTGATTCTCGCCTTCTCCCTGCTCATGAAAGCGGCAGACCTGTTCATCGCCATACCAACCCTCACGCTGATCGCCGATGTGCCCTTCGTGGTGCTGGCGCTGGCCGCGATCGTGCTGTTCTTCATGCCCGCCAGCAACGCCTACCGCAAGACCAGGTAGGACCAGCCCTCGCGTCGGCGTAGGTAGCCGCACCATGACATCGCAGAGGGCCGAAATACGACCGTTCTGGTACTGCCGTCCGCGTCAGTGAATCGTGTCGGCCCGCGACTCTAGTGCTTCGTTCCTTTTTGAGCAGCAAGATTAGACGTACGATCAGGGCCCAGCGGGTCGTTGATGGGCGGTGAGG
>NZ_JBPJUQ010000257.1:0-1872 GCF_051192615.1 Streptosporangium sp. G11 | reverse complement strand
CTCTTGGTCGAAATCAGTCGTCTCAGGGGCCTCGTTGCCACGTCAACCCGGTAAATCGGCTTAACTTACCGGCGTTGATGCTTGCCGGAGAAGTACGGCCGGTCGGCCTTGATCCGGTCGGTGCGGATCAGTGTGCCGTCCAGCACCAGGTAGTGCAGCCCGTCTCGCTGGGCCTTGCGCAGCGCCTGCCCGAGCTTGGGCGAGCGAGACGACAGCAGCGCGATCGTCTCCTCCACATACCGCCACGCGGTCGCCGTTGAGACCCCGAACCCGACTCCGAGCTCGGTGAACGTCTCGCCCTTGCGCAGGTAGACCAGCACCAGCAGCGCCTGCTGCCCGGCGTTGAGCAGCCGCCAGGCAGACCCGATCGCCTTGCGGTGCCGGCGGATCACCCCAGCGACGTAGTTCAGCGTTGAACGCGACAAATCGACGGCAGCACGATAGAACAGCATTCGAAGCCCCTGGTTGTGACGGATCTGGTTGTGGTGATCAATCCGTCTACCAGGGGTTTCTTGCTTCGTCAGGCGAACGCCAAGCTCGCGATCATGCTGTGACCAGCACT
Source organism: Streptosporangium sp. G11 (assembly GCF_051192615.1). Lineage (NCBI taxonomy): Bacteria > Bacillati > Actinomycetota > Actinomycetes > Streptosporangiales > Streptosporangiaceae > Streptosporangium > Streptosporangium sp. G11. The sequence goes on along the minus strand of NZ_JBPJUQ010000257.1, from coordinate 1,310 downwards.
CTGCCGCCAGGGGATGAAAAAGCCTCACTGTTCCATTGCTAGCCAACCACGTGCGACCATCACCCTGCGAAACGGGCAGACCCTTTTGGGTTTAGTTAAGATCTCGGAGATCTGCGAGTAGAAGTGAAAGTGATGCTCAAATTAAAGCCAAATGCCTGGACGCGCTGAAAAATCGAAGCCCATGGTGTAGGTAAGCGCATCGTCCCAACCGACACGCGATGTCGGAGAACATCGCTAGTGGGCGGCGGTGGAAATCGGGAGCCGTAGCCAGGCGCTCCTCCTAGGAGGTAAGAAAGCAGAAATTATCAAGGCTGACCCCATAAGGATTGGCTCCCTTGAGCTGTCCTTAGCGCTATTTCCTCAAACGAAGTCGCGGTTGTCGAAGCGGCTTCGTTCGGGAAGGAGGCGAAGATGCACGGAAAATGCCTGCTCATTGCCAGTCCACTAGCCGTCGCCCTCGTGTTTGGAACGGTCGACATCTCGCAAGCTTCGGCCGTTCCAACGTCTGTAAGCGTCGGCGACAGCTACACCATGGCGACCTTGAAGGTCACGCCGCCCGTGTGTAGCCGATCATTCAAGGGCAAGCTCAAGAAGCTGTGCTCGAATGGCTGGAGCGAGGGATACACGGCCGGGATAGCCGCATGCAAGAACAAGGAGGGCTTCAGGTCCCTCAGCCCCGCGCTGCAGGATGCCGCATACATACATGGCTTCAACGCCGGGTTCAGCGCGGGCAAGACTGCTTGCTAGCCGCTGCCGAATCGTAGTCACATAGGGGTTCGCGATCCCGTAAGGGTTCTCGGGCCGGAGCAGGGCGGGCCTGTCCAAGGTTCGGACAGGCCCACCTCCTGTTGGGCTACCGAGCCTTTTTCGTCCTGAAGCCGCAGCTCAGAGCGGGTGAACCAGTAGAGGCGAACACTCAAGCCGCCGCCGGGCAGGTGTCGGGCGGTCCCGCCCAGTCCAAGCAACTCCACATCACCCGCTTCCGGGCTGTCTGGCGAGAGGATGAAAAAGGCTCAGTGTTGCTCCTGTGGTGGCCGTGGATGGAAGTACGTAAGCCCTCGACGTGGGAGGGCCGCGTAATGGCCAAGCGGAGTTTCGGCAGTACGCGAGAACTGGCCTCGGGTCGCTTCCAAGCCCGATACCGGGGACCGGATGGACAGATGCGTCCGGCTCCGCAGACGTTCGCGAAGAAGCGGGAGGCGGAACGCTGACTCACCCTCAAAGAGGCCGAAGGAGGTTGTCCCGTAGCTCGTAGAACTTGAAGTGGCGGTCCCCGCCTCGGGGCCTACCTGGTGGTAGGTCTCGGGCAA
>NZ_JBPJUQ010000256.1:0-1873 GCF_051192615.1 Streptosporangium sp. G11 | reverse complement strand
GAGCAATGATCGAAACCTGTGGATCTGCCGGGAAGGGTGTACCTTCCCGGATCATCCGATGATGGTTTCGAGATAAGGCCGACGTTGGCGCGTCGGTCGGGAAGGCACACCCGTGCCGCTTACCGTAGTGCCCGAGCTGCCCGCTGGCGACCACGACCGCTCGGCCGTCCCTGCCTCACCCTCGTTGATCGACCAGCTTGTCCGTGAGGGCGCCCGCAAGATGCTCGCCGCCGCACTCCAAGCCGAAGTCGACGCCTACATCGCCGCCTTCGCCGACGAACGCGACAGCCGCGGCCGCCGCATGGTCGTGCGCAACGGCTATCGCCAGCCGCGCGAGATCCTTACCGCGGCCGGCGCGATCGAGGTCACCGCCCCGCGCGTCAACGACAAGCGCATCGACGAAGCGACCGGCGAGCGGCAGCGGTTCTCCTCGGCGATCCTGCCCGCCTGGGCCCGCAAGACTCCCTCGATCAGCGAGGTGCTGCCACTGCTGTATCTGCATGGCCTGTCTTCCGGTGATTTCGTGCCTGCGCTGGGGCAGTTCCTCGGCTCGACCGCGGGCCTGTCCGCGCCGGTCATCACCAAGCTCACCGAGACCTGGAAGGGCGAGCAGCGTGTTTTCGCCGCCCGTGACCTGTCGGCCGTCGACTACGTCTACCTCTGGGTGGACGGCATCCACGTCAACATCCGACTGGAAGAACACAAGCTGTGCCTGCTGGTGATGATCGGCGTGCGCGCGGACGGCCGCAAGGAACTTGTCGCGCTCACCGACGGCTATCGCGAGTCCTCCGAGTCATGGGCTGACCTGCTGCGCGACTGCAAAAGGCGCGGGATGCGCGCTCCGGTGCTGGCCATCGGAGACGGCGCGCTCGGCTTCTGGTTGGCGCTGCGGGAGGTGTTTCCGCAGGCTAAAGAGCAGCGGTGCTGGTTCCACAAGATCGCCAATGTGTTGGGGGCGCTCCCGAAGTCCGCCCACCCGGCCGCGAAGAAGGCCCTGGCGGAGATCTGGAACGCCGAGGACAAGGACCACGCCCTGGCCGCGGTCAAGGACTTCCAAGCCGCCTATGGCGCCAAGTATCCCAAGGCCGTCGCCAAGGTGGTCGACGACCTCGATGAGCTGCTGGCCTTCTACGACTTCCCGGCCGAGCACTGGGTGCATCTGCGCACCACCAACCCGATCGAGTCGACCTTTGCCACCGTCCGGCACCGCACCAAGGTCACCAAGGGGCCGGGTTCCCGGGCTGCCGGGCTGGCCATGGCCTTCAAACTGATCGAATCGGCCCAGGCCCGCTGGCGCGCGGTTAACGCACCCCACCTGGTCGCACTCGTCCGCGCCGGAGCGGTCTTCACCAACGGGAAACTCCTCGAACGCTCCGACGACCTGGCCGCCTGAACCCTTCCCACTACGCCCGACAACAGGAGCACACGGTGAACAAGACCATCGACAAGATCGCCTGGATCCACCTGGACAACGGCAAGATCCTCAGCACCCGCTCACGAGGCAAGAACGCCTACTACATCCCCGGCGGCAAACGCGAACCCGGCGAAACCGACCTCGACACCCTCATCCGCGAGATCGACGAGGAACTCTCCATCGCCATCATCCCCACCACCGCCACCCACACGGGCACCTATCACGCCCAAGCACACGGCCACGCCGACGGCATCACCGTGCAGATGACCTGCTACACCGCCGACCATCACGGAGTACCGACACCCAGCAGCGAGATCGAAGAAATCACCTGGCTGACCTACGCCGACCGCGACCGCGTGTCCCCTGTCGACCAGATCATCTTCGATCACCTACACCAGACCGGGCAACTTCACTGACTCAGCAACACCCAAACCGATCCACAGGTATTGACTATTGCTC
>NZ_JBPJUQ010000255.1:0-1888 GCF_051192615.1 Streptosporangium sp. G11 | reverse complement strand
CAGCCGCATCGTCATCGAACAGGCGAAGGGCATGCTGGCCGAACGCGGCCAGATCGACGTCAGCGAGGCATTCGTCCTGCTGCGTGCCTACGCCCGCAACCACAACCAGCAGCTGTCGGCCGTCGCCCGCCAAGTGATCAACCAGGACGCGATCGTGGCAGAACTGCTGCACTCCCAGCAGCCCTCCCCAGCGACAGATCCGACGCGTAACTGATTCACCAGGGCGGCACTGCAATGCGCCGCCCTTACCCGGCGAGTGGGGCCCCACACCACCACGCGACTCACATGTCCTCTCACCTCGGCGAACAGTTGTGACGGGACTTTTCGTTCTACTGTTCTCCGACCCCCGTCTCCGGCACGGCACTTGTGCCGCTCCTGCTCATGGCCTGCTGGCAGCGCGCACCTAAGCCGATACCTACCCCCTCGCGCAGGCCGCCCAGGTGCACGAGCAAAGCGCGGCCGGCCGGATCCGGGGCAAGGTCATCCTGACGCCCGATGCCCACTGTCCGACTCCACCGTTCAATTCCCATCCCTGGGCGCCATACCGCCGCGGCGGTACGGCGCCCGTGAAACCGGAGAAAGCCATGGCCGAGACAACCGACTTCAACGCACAAACCATCGCCGAGTTCCGCGCCAACCACGGCCAGGTCGGCGGCAATTTCGCCGGAGCACCGCTGCTCCTGCTGCACACCGTCGGTGCCCGCTCCGGCGCGGCGCGGGTCAACCCGATGATGTACCTGCCCGACGAGGGGCGCTCTCTCGTCTTCGCCTCCAAGGCCGGGTCCGACCGCAATCCGGACTGGTACCACAACCTGCTCGCGCATCCCGAGGCCCGGATCGAGATCGGCGACGAGAACCTCGCCGTACGCGCCGTCGAACTGCACGGCGCCGAGCGCGACGCCCACTTCGCCGAACAGGCCCGCCGCTACCCCGGATTCGCCGGTTACCAGCGCAAGACCGAACGGATCATCCCCGTCATCGCGCTCATCCCCGTCGGCGGAGCCGCCGCGCCCGCCGACCGTACCGAAGGATCACCGTCATGAGCATGGCCTATCTCGCCCAGCCCGATCAGCAGCAGAAGCTCGAATGGCTCGATGGCGGCGTCTTCGCCGTGCTCCTGGACAGCGCGGCCACCGACGGTCAGCTGACCGTCGGCCGGTTCAGCGTCAACAAGGGCGAAGCGCCTCCGCATCACATGCACACCCGCGAGGACGAGGTCTTCATGCTGATCAAGGGCACCGCGCTGGTGTGGTCCGACGACCAGGAGATGGAGCTGTCCGAGGGCGGCATCGTCTACCTGCCCAAGAACGTCCCGCACAGCTACCGGATCACCTCCGACACTGCGGACCTGCTGATGATCTGCACGCCCGGCGGCATCGAGGGCATGTTCCGCCACGCCGGCCGCGACCTGAGCACCCCCCGGCCGGAGGGATACGAGATCTCCAAGGACCGGCTGGCCGAAGCCGCCGACACGTACGGCCAGATCATCATGGGTCCGCCGCGCTGACGCCCCGGCATTTCTCTCCAGTTGTACCCGTCCCCGGTCCGGCACCGGCCCGACGGCCGCTCGACGCTGCGCCCGCCGAAAACCTCATCCGGCCAGGTCACGCGGCCGGAACACCGGCTCCAGGCTCAAGTACGGCAGCGAGGTGATCGTCGGTGCGGATAACACCGCGTCGGTGAGCTCGAACAACGCATTCCGGCGGGCGCCCAGGCAGCCGAACCAGTCTTCCCGGAACTCCCGCAGCGCGGCCATCGTCGAGGATTTCGTCGTTGATGCCACTCCCGCCCGCAGCGGCGTGGACTTCTAGTGCTTCGTTCCTTTTTGGACAGCAAGATTAGACGTACTATCAGGGCCCAGCGGGTCGTTGATGGGCGGTGAGGCAGT
>NZ_JBPJUQ010000254.1:0-1915 GCF_051192615.1 Streptosporangium sp. G11 | reverse complement strand
CTCGGCTGCGCCAGCGCTCCGGTCGACGTCCAGCGGTACGACGAGGGAAGGTTGCACGTACCGGTCGGCGTCGGCGTCGGAGTCGGAGTCGGATTGGGGGTCGGCGTGACCGTGGGGTCGGGGGTGCCGGTACAGGCCACGCCGTTCAGGGAGAACGAGGTGGGCGACGGGTTACTGCCGCTGTACGAGCCGTTGAACCCGAAGGAAGTGCTGCCCCCCGACGGGATGGCGGCGTTGTAGCCGACGTTGGTCGCGGTCACCGTTGAACCGGACTGGGTCTGCGTGGCGTTCCAGATCTGGGTGATCTGCTGGCCGCCCCCGAAGGACCAGGTCAGCCGCCAGCCGTTGACCGCGTCACCCAGGTTGTTGATGGTGACGTTGGCGCCGAAGCCACCCGGCCACGACGAGCTGACGGTGTAGTCGACCCGACAGGCGACGGCCGCCTGCGCGGGCTGCGTGGCCAGTAGCCCGGCCGCCGCCAGCAGGATCGGGATCGAGATGATCGCGAAGCCGCGGTGCACGGCCGATCGGGACGGCGCCGCCGGTGTGGCGGTAGGGCGCGGTGTCCGTGGTCGCCAGGGCAGGCGCATGTGTGCTCCTCATCTTTTCGTCAAGCCGCTGTCAGGGGCTGGCGCGGGTGGTGGGGTGGCGGCGTTGCCGTTCGCGGTGAAGCCGAAGGTCGTGGAGGAGACCGGGCGAGCAGTCGTAGGAGGCGTGGCGGACGGTCACGACGGAGCCGGACGCGATGGACTCGCCTGGTGAGCGCTGACGACGATCGTGGCCCCGCGTACGTCTGGGCCACGATTGTTGTTAGCGCTCACAAAACTCCGCTGGCGGACTACTCCGTTTCGTTGGCGGGAGGTGGTGCGCGGAGCCAATATCGTGTGGCCGATCCGCGTCAATGCGCGGCCCGTGGCCCTTTCCCCGCGTTCCCGCCCTCGGCGGGCCTTCACCTGCCCTTACGGGCATCCGATCGCACCGTGCGGGACCGGCTCCGTGATGAAACGTTCAGCGATGGTGATGATTTTCTGCCGTACGCCGCCGGTTCGCCGCGAAAGATCGTCACCCTGGTGCCGTTTTTCCTGATCATGACCCGGGGTCGACGCCACTTCGTCACCGGCGGTGAAGCACTGAACCGCGAGGGAAACGGCCGGCGTCGCCGCATACATCTCAACGAGATCGGCCTGAAACGGCACACCCGGGTGTGTCCAGTTAATTGGACGCACCCGGGTGTGCCGGCAAATGCTGGTCATCGGCATTCGTCGATCGCGGATGCGGTCAGAAGCGCGGCCGATGTCGCGCGTTGGCGTCCCTCCGCTGGGAGCCGGCGGTCACGGCGTTGCCGGTTCAGGTCCACTTCTGGTTGTTGCCGCCGTGGCAGGAGTAGAGCTGGATCAGGGTGCCGTTGGCGGTGCTGTTGTTGGCGGCGTCCAGGCACAGTCCGGACTGCACGCCGGTGATGGTGCCGTCGGAGTTGAGGCGCCATTTCTGGTTGTTGCCGCCGTGGCAGGCGTAGATCTGGGCCTTGACGCCGTTGGCGGTGCCGGCGGCGTCCAGGCACTTGTTGCCGTAGACCCTGAGCTCACTGGCGGAGGTGTAGGTCCACTGCTGGTTGGAGTTGGTGTGGCAGTCCCACAACTGCAGTTGCGTGCCGTCGGTGGTGCTGGAGCTGGGCACGTCCACGCATCGGTTGGAGGCCACGCCCCTGATCTGCCTGGCACCGCCACCCGAGGTCGGGGTGGGGGTGGGGGTCACTGTGGGGTCGGGGTCGGGGTTGGGGTCGGCTGCGTTGAGGGCGTTGAGGACCGAGGTGTAGGCGGCCTTCTTGTTGCCTGAGCTGTCGAACAGCAGCGGGGTGGTGTTGGCGCCGAGCCAGGAGTCGCTGTCGCGGACGCCCCAGACGGTGATGCCGGTG
>NZ_JBPJUQ010000253.1:0-1937 GCF_051192615.1 Streptosporangium sp. G11 | reverse complement strand
CCCGCCTCCGTGATGCGTTCGCCGCGATCCCGGGCAGCGTCACGATGACGCTCCCTTGAACGAGGAGACCGCCCGCCGCGGCCGCCAAGTCGCATCGCACGCTCGTCGGTACGGAGAACGACACGATCACCGGCCGGATCACGGCGGGCACCGTCACCTTCACCGTCGTCGCGGACCAGGGACGCACCGATGAGGTACTGGCGCTGTGGCGGTCGCTGACGGCCGACGACCGGATGCTGACCGGCGACATCGACGACGCGTCCACGAAAGAGACTGGCCGCTGGCAGATCGAGCTCACCGCGGTCGACGCCACCGACGCGATAACGCTGTTCAAGGACATGGTCACCGACGGCGAGCAGCACCAGCCCCTGTCGAACGTGATGTCCCTGGAAGTCCGCACGGGGCGCGACGCGCGGCCCGGAATCTCCGTCGGGACCGACTTCAACGGCGCCCTCCCCACCGAGGCGATCGCCGCATACGAGGCGGTGGCCGCTCGGTACGCCGTTGTCCACGCCTCTCTGACACCCGATCGCGCGGGCATCGTGGTCGCGAAGAACGCAGAGCGGGCCCACGCCCACGAGCTGGCCTTGACGGCGGCACCCGGCCTCGGCGCCGCCGTCAAGGTCACCAGTGACAGCGGCACCTGATCCCCGGCTGCGGTTCAGCCTGGCCTTGGCGTCTGAGTCGCTGGAGCGTGACGTCGCGGTCAAGGAGGTCATCTTGCCTGCCGGGATGTACGCCGCACTGCGTCAGGTGCGGCGCAGCGGGCGCTGCGCGAAGCGCGTTCGGCGGCACGGCTGAACCAGCCTGGCATCGTCACGGTCCATGACCTGATCAGCCGGGATGGGGGACCACCCACCACAGCAGCTTGGCCGCTACGGCGAAGGTGTGGCGTTGCGGGCCGCCGCGGAGCGTGTTCGCCGACAAGGGACGGCGATGCGGACGTGAAGCGAAGCGGTGGAGATCCTCGTACGCCTTGTGCGCCACACTCGTGTCCCCGGCTCTGGGTACTACCCCAAGCGCCGCAGTCCGTGCTGCTCTAGTCGGTGGTTTGTTAGGGCGGGGCGTAGGGATTGAGGGGCCGTCCTGCGGTGACGGCTGTGATCAGGGCTTGTAGTTCAGCGGGCGGGGGCCTGGTCGACCAGGTGCGCCACCAGCGTTGCAGCAGTGCGCAGGGGGTCAGCCAGCCGCGGACGTAGCGGACGGCCCGAGGCCGGCACAGTGGCACCGATGGCACCGTGATGGTGGGCCCCCCTCTCTCCGCTGGCGGCGTCGGCCGGGGCGGGCGGAACCTGCGGTGACGGGGCCGAGTCGGCGGGCCGGGCATGCCAGCAGAAGGTGAACGCGCACATCACCAGGGCCCAGTGGCGGCGGATCGCGGCATCGGAGCGGACCTGAAAATCGGCCCAGCCGAGCTCGTCCTTGACCTGCTTGTAGCCCTGCTCGATCCAGGTGCGCAGGCCGTAGAGGCGCACGATCTCGGCGAGGTCGGCTGGCGGATGGGGCGAGAGGGCGGCACGCGGACCGCCGGGGCGGGGCAGGTTGGTGGCCAGATACCAGGTCGCCTTGGCCGGCAGCGTCGCCGGGTCGGCGGTCGCGACGATCAGCCGGACCGCCTGGTGCGGGCCGTAGCCGCCCAAGGCCGCGTCGGCGGCCCACCACACGGTGGTGTGGCCGTCGCGAAACCGCCGCACGACCTTGCTCCAGGCACCCGGTGCGTGCGGACCTGCCCACTCCAGCTCGCGGGCGGCGTCGATCGGCGTGTGTGCCTCATCGGCAAGGGCCCAGAAGCCCTGGTGTGGCTTGAGCGCGAGCACGAACGGCAGCCCGGCGGCCCACAGTTCAGCGGTGAAGGCCGCGTTGTCGCCGTAGGCGCAGTCGGCCACCAGCGCCCGGAAAGGCACGGCGGCGGCCTGCGCCCGACCCGCGAGCGCGGC
>NZ_JBPJUQ010000252.1:0-1954 GCF_051192615.1 Streptosporangium sp. G11 | reverse complement strand
GGGCTTATGTGGGCGTGTGTCACGAACGCAGAGAGGAGCTTTATGTAGGAAGGGCTCCTTGATGCGGTGCTGCGTGGAAGATGAAGGTTTGGCCCTTCGGAGTCGCCCTGTGGGGGGAGGCTTCAAACCGCCCACTGCTGCGTTAGCTGAAGACTGTCGTGGTGAGCGATGTGGGAAAAGGCGCACTTGATGCGTCAGGTGGGGATCAGGAAGACGAGTGTCATAGCCGTTGAAGTGTCGAAACAAGCATGGTTGACATCGAAACCAGGGCGTGTCCATAGTCCTGGGATGAGCCTGGCGGGTGCCCACTTATTGGCCAGGTGGTGTCCGGCATGAAGGCGACGTGAGCCTGGTCTGCTGCTTCCACGTGGAACGTGAGAAGGCGTGCCCCGATACCTCCAACCTGATAGTTCGGGGTGGTGAGAGGGAGCGTCCCAAGCGGCTTAAACCGTGAGGGATTGAGTACCGTTGCGGGGTGCGTCGGCGGACTGGCCCGTAGTAGCAATGAGGCTCCTGCTTGACGCGGTGGGAGTGGAGCCAAGGGGCCAGGTCATTCGTGGTTTGTTCGTTCGGTCAACCGGGCGTCGGCCTGGGAGGAGTCGCGTGGGCGAGCTGAAATCATCAGACAAGCCATTTGATATCTCCAAGCGGGAAGTATGGGAGGCATGGCAGAAGGTTAAGGCCAACAAAGGGGCGCCGGGAGTGGATGGATGCTCCATCGATGACTTCGAGGAAGATCTGAAAAACAATCTCTACCGGATCTGGAATCGAATGTCGTCGGGGAGTTATTTTCCGCCCCCGGTGCTGGCGGTGGAGATACCGAAACCGCATGGCGGCGGCACCAGGATTCTCGGCGTGCCCACCGTGGCGGATCGGATCGCTCAAACGGTGGTGGCCCGCAGGTTGGAGGCGAAGGTCGAACCGATCTTCCACGCCGACTCCTACGGCTACCGACCCGGGCGGTCCGCCCTGCATGCGGTAGACGCATGTCGCAGGCGCTGTTGGAAGAGTGACTGGGTGATCGATCTGGACATCCAGAAGTTCTTCGACAGCGTCCGCTGGGACCTCATCGTCAAGGCGGTGGAGGCCAACACCGACCAGCCGTGGGTCGTGCTGTACGTCAAACGGTGGCTCCAAGCGCCGTTGCAGTCGGCCGACGAGACCTTGCAACAACGAGACCGTGGTACCCCACAGGGATCGGCGGTTTCGCCTGTGCTGGCTAATCTGTTCCTGCACTATGCGTTTGACGCGTGGATGGCTCGGGAGTTCCCGGGTATCGCTTTTGAACGCTACGTGGATGACGCGGTGGTGCACTGTTCCAGCGAGGCTCAAGCCCGTATAGTGGTGAAGGCGATCGCGGAGCGGATGGAGCAGGTCGGGCTGCGGTTGCATCCCGACAAGACAAAGATCGTGTATTGCCAGGATGGGAAACGCGGAAGCTCGCATGAGCACACGTCGTTCACGTTCCTGGGGTTCACGTTCCGGCAGCGCAAGGCGCGGACCAAGCAGGGAAAGAACTTCAATAACTTCCTGCCCGCGATCAGCAAGGACGCCCTGAAGAGAATCAACGCGGAAGTGCGGTATTGGCGGCTGCATAATCGCACGGGCCATACCTTTAAAGAACTCGCACGGCGCATAAACCCGATCGTGCGAGGTTGGATGCAGTATTACGGGGCGTTCTACCGCTCTGCACTGTATCCGCTCCTGTCGCGCATCAACGCCTACCTGGTGCGCTGGATCCGCAAGAAGTACAAACGGCTGCAGGCCAGAAAGAAAGCCCTCAAGTGCTGGCAAGGGATCACCGAACGGTATCCTCGCATGTTCGCGCACTGGAACTGGGCTCCATGGGTCCCGCGCGTTTGGTGACCAGAGTGACAAGAGCCCGGTGAATCGAGAGATTCACGCCGGGATCTGTGGGAGCCCAGGGGTGAAATCCCCCTGGGCTACCCGACTG
>NZ_JBPJUQ010000251.1:0-1963 GCF_051192615.1 Streptosporangium sp. G11 | reverse complement strand
CCGCCGAAACAGGGGGTGCGGGCCACCACCACGCGCGAGCGCTGGCAGCAGGTCCATGCCCTGCTCAACCAGGGTGTTGGGCTGCTGGAATGCGCACGCCGCCTGGGTCTGGCGCTCAATACCGTGAAGCGCTACGCCCGGGTCAACGAACCCGACCGGCTGGTGCGCGTGCCGAAGTACCGGCCTACGCTGGTCGACCCGTTCCGCGACCATCTGCGTCGACGCCGGGCCGAAGATCCCGCCGTCCCGGTCCAGCAACTCCTCGTCGAGATCAAGAAGCTCGGCTACACCGGCAGTCAGAACCTGCTCTACCGGTACATCAACCAAGGCCGCGTCGAATGTGACCGGCCCGCGATCTCGCCCAAGCGCTTGGCCGGCCTTCTCCTCACCAAACCGAGCAAGCTCAAGGACCACCACGCCGAGCAACTGGATGCCGCCATCGCCGCCTGCCACGAGATGACCATGCTCGCCGGACTCGTCCGGGACCTCGCCGCCCTCCTGGACCCCAAACAGGGCAACGACCAGCTACTGACCGCCTGGATCGAACAAACGCGTCAGGTCGACCTGCCCCACCTGCACGCCTTCACTCGCGGGCTGGACTACGACCGGGCCGCCGTCAACGCCGCACTCACCCTCCCGTTCCACAACGGTGGCACCGAAGGCGTCAACACCAAAACGAAAATGATCAAAAGGCAGATGTACGGCCGAGCCGGCTTTGCGCTCCTCCGCCACCGCATCCTGCTCGGCTAACACGCTCCGTCACCACCGAAAGTGGGCCAGAGCCGAAAACCCGTACAGTCCCCAAGCTGCGCAACATCCTGACCTCCTTCGACGAGTTCGCTCACGACGAGTCGCTGACACCGAGACAGCTACAGAACTACACGAGCATCTACAACGCACGGTGGGAGAGGCACCGCAAACGGGACACCGGCGAGAAGGAGTCGATTCTCGACGATGTCGTCTTCGAGATCGAACTCATCAAGCAGGTCGAGGTCAACATCGACTACATCCTGATGCTGGTGCAGAGGTGGCGTGACGAGGGCCAAGTCAAGATGGGCGAGGAAGGCAGGACGCCACTACGTGCCATCGAGGACGCCGTCGACGCCAGCCCATCACTGCGGAACAAGAAGGACCTGATCATGGAGTTCGTCGACTCCATATCGGTCACCGGTGAGGTCAGCGACGACTGGCGAATCTTCGTCACCCAACGACAAGAAGCCGAACTCGCCGAGATCATCGACGCCGAGCACCTCCGGCCCGAGCAAACGAAGTCGTTCATCGAAGTGGCCTTCCGCGACGGGGCAATCGCAACCAACGGAACGGCGATCACCCAGATCCTGCCACCGGTCGCCCGCTTCGCGAAGGATAACAATCTCGGCGCCAAGAAGCAGCGGGTCATCACGAAGCTGAACGCATACTTCGAGCGCTTCCTCGGTCTGGCCTGAAAGACACTGCCACCGCAGGTCATCCGGTTTTCCTTCGGAGCTTGACGGCCTAGCGATGCAAGTCACGTGTCGTCAGATGACGGGCGCAGTCAGGCACCAGCGGGACATGCGCGGGATGATCAGGGGTGGCGAGCGACTTTGAGACCGCGTTTCTGCAGGTCAACTCCCCTATGGGGAAGTCGCAGCCCGCGCTCTCCTGATGCGGGTGTCTTTGTCAAGCCCTGCGGCGAGGCCGTGACGATCGCTGACTTCGGTAACCGCCGTTGGTCGCTGGGGCGATCGATGCCAAGCCCCTCCTTCGTCGGGACTTGCCACCGTTGACCATGGCTGAGGTGACAGCAGCGCTGACAGCAACGTCTCCACACACGGACTCACTTCGGCTGCCGTCCACCACCCTCTGACCACGGTCTCCGCTACCCGGCCAGGGTGATCGCTCCGCCTGGCTCGAAAATCGGTGCGTTAGTGGGCAGGCGGCAGCGAACCCTGGCCGGTGATGTCGGGGCAGGGCTTGCGGGGTG
>NZ_JBPJUQ010000250.1:0-1976 GCF_051192615.1 Streptosporangium sp. G11 | reverse complement strand
CCGGCGACCGACGAATACAGCACGAACGCCGTCAACTCACGGTCACGGGTCAGCTCATGCAGGTTCCAGGCCGCGTCAGCCTTAGGACGCAGAACCCGCTCAAGCTGCTCACCGGTCAAGGAGCCGATGACACCGTCATCCAGGACACCCGCCGTGTGAACGACCGCCGTCACCGGATGTTCGGCCAGCACCGCCCGCAACGCCGCATGGTCGGCGGCGTCACACGCGACCAGGGACACGGCCGCGCCCAGCTCCGTCAGCTCCGACTCAAGCTCCCGAGCTCCTGGAGCCTCAGAACCACGGCGGCTCAGCAGCACCAGCTCACGGACACCGTGCTCGACCACCAGATGCCGGGCCAGCACCGCCCCCAGACCACCGGTACCACCGGTGATCAACACTGGGCCACGGCCCCAAACAGGCGAAGACCCCTCCTCCTGCCGCGTCAGCCGGGCCAACCTCGGCACGAATGCCTCACCCGCACGGACAGCGAGCTGCGGCTCACCCGAGGCGACCATCCGAGTCAGTAACCCCTCCGGCAGGTCCTTGTCGGAGTCCACCAGAACGAACCGGCCCGGGTTCTCGGACTGCGCCGAACGCACCAGCCCCCACACACCGGATGCCCCCAGTGCGGGTACGCCCTCACCGCTCACGCTGAGGGATCCCCGGGTCATCACGACGAGCCGACCCTCCTCGTCCTCCAGATGTTCCTGGAGGCGGCGCAGAACCCGGCCGGTCACCTCCACGGCCGGCCCTGGCTGCTTCCCGACGTCCATGAGGGCGAACAGCGGAGCGTCGTCGACCTCGTCCGGGACGGACAGGGGGAGCCACGAGACCACATGCAGCTCATCTGTGGAGGCGCCCGCCTGCCGCAGCGCCTCCGGCGAGAGGGGACGCAATGCCAGCGAGCCGACCGTGGCCACCGGGACGCCGAGTTCGTCCGTCGCCACGACGGAGACCGTGTCGTCCCCGATCCAGGTGATCTTCACTCGGAGCTTCGAGATGCCGCGCGCCGAGGTCCGCACGTCGCTCCAGGCGAATGGCAGCAGGACCCGCCCCTTGGTCTCGATCAGCACGATGCGCAGTGCCGCATCCAGCAGCGCCGGGTGCAGAACGAACCGTTCGCCGTCACCGGCCTCGTCGGGGAGAACAATCTCCGCGAAGACCGCGTTCTCGCCGCGCCAGGCCCTCCGCACCCCGAGGAATGCGGCACCGTATCTGTAGCCGAGGTCACCCAGCCTGTCGTGGAACTCGGTCAGGTCGACGTCCTCACCGCCCGTCGGCGGCCACAGCGGCATCCCGGCGTCGTCGGGCGCCGGGAGCTCGACGGCCAGCAGCCCGTCGGCGTGCACGGCCCATGCCCGCTCTTCGTCGCCGTCGGGACGTGAATAGACGGTCACGGGCCGGCGTCCGTCCTCGTCGGGCGCGCCGACGAGGACCTGGAGGTCGATGGCTCCGCGTTCGGGCAGGACCAGCGGGGCGGACAAGGTCAGTTCGGCGACTCCGTCGGCTCCTACGTGCTCGGCCGCATACGAGGCCGCCTCCACGAATGTGGTGCCGGGCACGAGCACCGAGCCCAGGATCGCGTGATCGGCCAGCCACGGGTGGGTGCGCTGGGACAGGCGTCCAGTGAGCAGCAATTCGTCACGGCCCGCCAGCTTGACGGCGGTGCCGAGAAGCGGGTGACCGGTCGAACCGGCTCCCGCCGCGGTGGCCTCGGGTTCGATCCAGTGGCGGTGTCGTTGGAAGGGATAGGTCGGCAGATCGACCCTCCGCGCTCCACTACCGGCATACTGCGCCGACCAATCCACCGAAGCACCCCGAACGAACACCTCGGCCAAAGCCGTCACGAACGACCGCGACTCCTCCCGATCCCTGCGCAACGTCGCAGCCGCGAAAACATCCGGGACGATGTCACCGATCAGCGGGGTCAAAGCCGCGTCCGGGCCGATCTCCAGCCACAACCCGGCATCCGCGGC
>NZ_JBPJUQ010000249.1:0-1989 GCF_051192615.1 Streptosporangium sp. G11 | reverse complement strand
TAACTTACCGGCGTTGCGGCAAACACAAGAAACACGGCATGAACGTCCAGGTCATCGCCGCTCCGGACGGCACTCCGCTGTGGACATCGGGATCACTGCCGGGCTCGGTACACGACCTGACGGCGGCGCGAATCTGGGGCATCATCCGGCGCCTGGAGGCAGCCGGACTGATCACCCTCGCTGACAAGGGCTACGTCGGTGCAGGTCGGCAGGTGCTGGTGCCCTGCAAAGAAAGAAACAAACCAGCCTCACAGAAGACAGCCAACTTCTCCCACGCCAAGCTCCGCGGCCCCGGCGAGCGCGCCAACGCCGTGTTGAAGACCTGGCACATCCTCCAGAAACTACGCTGCTGCCCACTTCGCGCAGGTCAGCTCGTCAAAGCCATCTTCGTCCTTCAGGCCCGCGAAGCGGGATGAAATACGTTCAACTCATCCGCCGGCCACCGGGTAGCGGCTGAAGATCTCGGCTCGCTGCGTCGCCGACGGCCGGTGGAAGTAGAGCAGCTCGCCGGGGGTGTCCACGCACTGGACCAGGCCGGCCAGCTCGGCGCCGCGGGTCTCATCGATGATGAGAAGATCGCTCGTCGCACCGCGGGCCACCAACTCCGCCGTCGCGGCGTCGACCGTGTCCTCCTCGACCACCACGAGCTGGTAGGTGACGGGCACCGGCAGCCGGCCATCGAGGGCCCGCGCGGCGAACTCGAAGCAGCGCATCGCCTCCACCCAGCCGATCCGCCGGTCAGCGGGGTTCATGGCCAAACCGACGATCGACTGGATCGCCACTTCGGGCGCTTGATGCTTGGCCATCATGTAGGCGAGATTGCGGACCCAGTCGCTGTACATTCCGGCGTCTATCCCCCGGCGCCGCTGGTGGTAGGCCACGGCCGAGACGTTGAAAGCGAAGGCCAGTCCCGCCTGCCGCAGCCGATACCCCAGGTCGGTGTCCTCAAGTCCCCAGCCGAGAAATGCCTCGTCGAAACCACCGAGCCGGCGTAGGTGCTCGATGCGCACCGAGGCGTTGCAGGTGAACAGGAGATGCCAGCAGATGGCGAGCCGGTTCATGTTGCCCGAGAATTCGGCCAGCACCTGCTCGCGCGGATCACCCCAGGCGACGGCGGGCATGGCGTCAAAGGTGAATTCGCGGCTGAGGCGCTCCTTGTCGAAGTCTCCGTCTCCGAGGTCCGGGCGGGGGCCGATCACGACGAGATCATTCCTGAGCCGGTGATAACGGACGTGTTCGGCGAGATAGGTCGGCCCGACCACCGTATCGGCGTCGACCATGACGATGAGCTCCCCGGTGGCCTTGGCGATGGCCGCGTTACGGGCGGCTGCCCGGCTCGACCGATCGGTGCGCGGAAGGTAGAGGTAGGTCAGATTGTCACGGCCCGCCAGCTCGGCGACCATCTCGCCGGTACCGTCGGTGGAGCCGTCGTCGGCGACGACGAGCTCGAAGGAGTCTTCCGGATCGAGCACGCTGTGCGCGAGGGTGTACAGCAACAGGCGCAACTTGCTCCGCACGTTGAAGGCTGGAATGACGACGCTGACCTTCACGGAACCTCCTGTGAATGGGTGACAAAGGATGACCGGCACGGTCACGGACACGTCGAACGCCTTCGCAACCAGAATTATCAACCGTCCGCAAGTCCAGTGCAACGATTGTGGGAGCGGTTCCACGTGCGCTGAAATCGGTCGACCGACCGACGACAATATGCTAAGCAAAGCTCATTGTCGGCACAATCGCGTCGCAGACGGTTCACGGACGGTACCGCCGGGTGGCCCGCCGTCTCACTCGGAGACAATTGAACGTATTTCATCCCGCTTCGCGGGCCTGAAGGACGAAGATGGCTTTGACGAGCTGACCTGCGCGAAGTGGGCAGCAGCGTACCGGTGGTCTGTTGGATCAAGCCGTGTGCCGGGTATCACCTGATTAATGCTCATTCGAGCGTTTCGGGGGTGGGTGATGACCGCTCGTCTGCCGTGCCCGGCGGCA
>NZ_JBPJUQ010000248.1:0-2046 GCF_051192615.1 Streptosporangium sp. G11 | reverse complement strand
CTCTTGGTCGAAATCAGTCGTCTCAGGGGCCTCGTTGCCACGTCAACCCGGTAAATCGGCTTAACTTACCGGCGTTGGTGTTTGCCGCAGTAGTACGGGCGGTCGACGGCCACGCGATCGATGGGGATGAGCGTGCCGTCCAGCGCGACGAAGGCGTATCCGGCGCGTGTCGCCGTGCGGAGTGCCTGCTCCAGGGTGGGCGAACGATGGGCGAGCAGGGCCACGGCCTCGTGGACATAGCGCCAGGCGGTGGTTGCCCCGACTCCGAATCCGGCCGCGAGCTCGGCGAATGTCTCACCCTTGCGCAGGTGGACCAGTACCAGCATGGTTTAACGGCCCGGGATTGAGCCGGCGCCAGGTCGAGCCGATCGCAGCTCGGTGACGGCGGATCACGCCGGTCAGGTAGGTCAGGTAGGTCAGGCTCTGGTGCGACAACGGCAGCGCAGCACGATAGAACAGCACCTCGAAGCCTCTGCTTACAGGTTGATCTTGGTCGACAACCGGCGATCTCTCGGGCCTATCTTCGACGCAACACTCCCGCATAAAGACTCTTTTGTAGTATGGAGTTACAGTTTCCGGAATAGCGTGCCGCATTATTTCACGTGAACAAAAAGATAAACAAAGAAGAGAGTTTGGGGAACTTGTAGTTGCGATACTCGAAGGGAATAAGTCTATGGATTCCCTTTCTCGGTAAAACGGCTTTAAGTGCTCCGCGCGTCATGGAGGCTCGCGCCCGGCGAATCAGACAGGGCCGCGAGTCACCGTCCCAGAGGGCGGTACCGGAGGAGTACAACACCGTTTCCGAATCGGCGTTCATCGATGAGCTCGAGGTCGGCGCGCGCGTCGGTCGGTAAGGCTGGCTTTCCCCTACCAAGGACAGTGGGCCAGACGTACAGCTGGCACTCGTCAACCAGCCCGGCCTTGAATGCCTGGGACGCGAGGTTCGCACCCCCTACGGTGATATCGCTGCTGGCCGCGGCCTTCAGTTCGCGCACTGCGGTGGGGTCGAAGTGGCGTTCGATGCGGGTGTTGGCGGTCGACGCGGCGGTCAGCGTCGTGGAGTAGACGACCTTGTTCGCTGTCTGCCAGGCGGTCGCGAAGTCGGCCATGAGGTCGGACTGTGCCGCTAGCGTGGCGTCGGTCTCCCACACGGCCATGGTTTCGTATAGGCGCCGCCCGTAAAGGAACGTGCCCGCGGATTGCAGGAGGTCTGTGTGGGACCGGAACACCTCGGCGTCCACCGGGCCGAAGTCGAAGGCGCCACGCTCGTCCTCGATGTAGCCGTCCAGAGTCATATTGGTCACGTAGATCAGCTTGGTCATGCCACGACACCTTCACGATCGGCCGCGATCTGGGCACTTGTTAGCGCGGCGTCCAGCTTGGTAAACGCCTCGAGCCAACCCAGCTCGCTGGGGCGCGCCAGGTGTGGTGGGAGCCACTGGCGGATCTCGAGTCGCGTGCGTCCCTCGCCCTCGTCGTGGAACTCGAATCGGAATCTTGTTGCGAACGGCTCGATGCCCTCCTGCAGTTGGCCGGCTACGTGCATGACGCCCTCAAGCAGTTCGCCGTCTGTGACGTCTGTGAGGTTGACGTAGATGTGAATGCGAAGGTCTGGCTCGTTGGCAGAGACCTCCGTCCACCGCTGATAGCCGCCGGGACGCACGTCGAAATCGATCTCCTCGCGCGGCAGCGAGTTGCCCATCGGGCCCCACCACTCTGCCAGGTGGTCCGGATCGGTGAAGGCTCGGTAGACGAGCTCACGTGGCGCGTCGAACACGCGCGGACGCCGAACGGGCGCTGTGGAAGATGGGCACGGACGGTCGGCGACTGCACCCATGACCGGCGTTTCCACGCCCTGGTGCTCCTGACTACTTTCGCCAGTCTGCGATGGGGCGAGGTGAGCGCGCTCCGCCGCAGTGACATCGACCTCGATGCGGGGACGGCGCGCATCCGGGCAGTCTTCGTCGAGGGTCGCGTCCTCGGAGCGGTGTAAAAGGCTCGACGAGGTAGGTGCCGTGGGTTGATCTTAGGCGGCCTCGGTCGTGG
>NZ_JBPJUQ010000247.1:0-2086 GCF_051192615.1 Streptosporangium sp. G11 | reverse complement strand
TAGAAAGGGCCGTCGTGTCATACCTGCACCCCTACCCCTCACGGGATGGCTTCACGATCACCTCTCAAACACGTTCTTAGACGGCCCGCGGCAGGCTGTTGAGATGCCGCTCGAACATCTGCAGCAGCGGCTCGCCGCCGGGCTCCACAAGATCGACGACACCCTGGGATCCGGCGTGGCAACTGCTCTGACAGCAGAGATGGCTTAATTGCTATCCCTATAGTTTGCTAATAGTAAGTCCCGGGAATGATCCGGCGCAAAGAGCCTAATTCACTGATGTCCATCGATAAAACAGCGATGAACGAAGGGAGGTGATCGGAATTGCCAGGCGCTGGCCGCGCACAAGAAGAGAAGGATGACGAATTCCGTCTAGATCATCGCACTGAATGGGTGTTTGCGGCGAAGCCAGATAGGCTAGTGCAAAGGACTTCTAGTCCGACTAGGCTAAGAGATGCAAAGGCTGCCGCGAATTGGATTAGAGAAAAGAAACCTCTGCTTTGGACCGGCTCGATACTGTCGGTAGCGGATCCATCGGGCTTTCCGTCTGGCGCAGCCGTAACCGAATCTATCCTGACTCTACTTATCCCAGAGTCTCTTCCGTATGAGCAGCGGCAGCAGCTGACTTGGATGCTACAGTCCCGCTGGCCTCTTGAGAACCTCTTGGACTTGTTCGAACTTGTAGGGTTTGATCTCTCGAAGTCCCTACTGTCATTCTTCAATGAACTGAACGAGCAAGTAGCCCCAAACGAACTCCATCGAGCAGTTGCCAAGTACTACCGCAGCGGACTTGCCGTCGCTCCGGTTTTCTTCACCGTGAATTGGGACACCTTGCAAGAGCGCGCCTTCAGAGAACTCGGCTTTGAGGTTCTTGTTGGAGGTCCCGGCCAGCGACCCAAAAAAAGCTTTGATTCACCTGCATCCGAGCAGGTCGCTATCTTTCATCCACACGGGTCATTTCAGACTAGGGACGTGGTTTGCTCCTACAGGCGTGAGGTGGTTCAGCTGCCGGTCGCGTCTAGTCGCTGGTTGAATTATCCAATGGTTTTTCTTGGATACTCAGGCTACGAACCGAGCCTATACGATCATCTGCATGGCGACCAGGCACAGCTCTGGTGCGTTCGGAAGCTCGAAGATGACATGCAGATTCCAGCCAAACGCAGACTTCTTTGTAGACCTAACGTATTCGTCTACGAAGGCGACCTCCAAGAGATCTTGAAAACTCTAGGTCTTTTGGATGCCAAAGTGGCACTTGAGAGTAATTACCTCCAACTGAAATCAAGGGTTCCGCACAAGGTAGTGGAGTTGCTTTCGACAGTTCTAGCCTCCTCCTTGGACCCAAATGCGTGCCTGGCTTCCCTTTCTGCGACGCTCGGATCGTCTCTGCCGGAACCTGAAGCCACGATCCGTTACTGCATGATCATGAGGTGTCTTATAAGCCATATTCGTGATCGAATCGTCCATCCGGAAGTATTGCCTGCTCTCATTGCTGCATCCAATCAGCGGGATTCAGAGCAGCTCTGGATCTCGGCTATCGCATACCATCTGCGCACTGAGGAGCCTTCACCCAATACCGTCTCTGGTTTTCTTGACCGCGCACAAGAGGCGGCTAAGAAGTGGCCTAGATCCGCCAATCCGCTTGATAAAGCTATCTTCAGTCCAGGCACAGCCATTGGCAGATCAAAGGTCTATCGAGAATTTGTCTCAGATAGTGCCCAGTCACTACATGCAGGCGAATATATTCTTCCCCCCCTTTACGGGGGGGGCCTGGCCGGTGTGGGGGAGTTTGCCGAGCTGCTTGCCTTTGAATATCTCCGTCGAGGAGATACAGGGCGAGCAAGGAATATATTCGACTATGCGGCTACGCGCTTTTATCTATCGGGCAACTGGAATGCTGGAAGGCTGAACGAGTGGGCATCGGTGAACATCGAACGAGTGAAGGACGTGTGGGACTGTCATAGCTTGCTTATCCCCTACGTTGATCCTTAAATGCTTAGCGTAGAGGTCTTAGTACTGCAACGGCGTTTAGAGGGTGGTGTGGCCGCGTCTTCGGTAGTGGGAGCGTCGAGCTTGGGCTTGTCGTCGGCGG
>NZ_JBPJUQ010000246.1:0-2111 GCF_051192615.1 Streptosporangium sp. G11 | reverse complement strand
CCGGTGCCGGCCGCGACCGGCGGTAACGACGCTCCCGGCGACAAGGTCGTCATCGGTTTCTCGGCGCCGGCGGCCGACCACGGCTGGATCGCCGCGATCGCCAAGAACGCCGAGGCCGCGGCCAAGGAGTACTCCGACATCGAGTTCAAGCCGGTCGAGCCGACCAACGACATCAACGCGCAGATCTCCGCGGTGGAGTCGCTGATCGCGGCGAAGGTCGCCGCTTTGGTGATCTTGCCCAACGACGGTCAGCAGCTCAACCAGATCGCCCGTCAGGCCTCCGACGCCGGTATCCCGGTGATCAACCTGGACCGGGTCTTCCCCGACAAGCTGTCGTATCGCACCTGGATCGGCGGCGACAACTACGGCATGGGGGTCGCGGCCGGTCACTACATCGGTAAGAAGCTCAAGGACAAGGGGGTGGCCAGCCCGGTCATCCTGGAGATCCAGGGCATCGCGACGCTGCCGCTGACCCAGGACCGCAGCAAGGGGTTCGAGGACGCGCTGAAGACCTACGGGTTCAGTGTGACGGCCAAGCAGGACGCGCAGTTCACCGTGGAGTCGGGCACCAAGGTGGCGGCGAACCTGATGCAGGCGCACAAGAAGATCGACGCGATCTGGAACCACGACGACGACCAGGGCATCGGGGTGCTGGCCGCGATCAAGGAGGCCGGGCGCAGCGAGTTCTTCATGGTCGGCGGCGCCGGTTCGGCGAACGCGATGCGTGACATCCAGGCCGGTTCGGGGGTGTTGGAGGCGACGGTGACCTACAGCCCCACCATGGCGTCCTCGGCGATCAAGCTGGCGCGTCTGATCGCTCAGGGCAAGGGCATGAGTGACCTGGTGGAGAACCAGGTGCCCCAGTCGATCACCTTGGCGTCGGAGACGATCACCAAGGAGAACGTGGCGCAGTACCTGCCGCTGGGATTCGAGTCCTAATGGTGGGTGCGGACAAGCCGCCGCTGGGGGTCGGCATGGTCGGGTACGCCTTCATGGGCCGGGTGCATTCTCAGGCCTGGCGTAGTGTGTCGGCGTTCTTCGATCTGCCGGCCCGGCCGGTGATGGCCGCGGTGTGCGGCCGCTCGGCCGAGGGGACGGCGGCGGCGGCCGAGCAGATGGGCTGGGCGGCGGCGGAGACCGACTGGCGTAAGTTGATCGCTCGTGATGACGTGCAGCTGGTCGACATCTGCACGCCGGGTGACTCCCACGCCGAGATCGCGATCGCGGCGTTGGAGGCCGGCAAGCACGTGTTGTGTGAAAAGCCGCTGGCCAACACCGTGGCCGAGGCCGAGGCGATGGCTCAGGCGGCGCGGGCCGCGGCCCGGCGCGGGGTGTATGCGATGGTGGCGTTCAACTATCGCCGGGTGCCGGCCGTGGCCCAGGCCGCTCGCTGGGTGGCCGAGGGCCGCCTGGGGCAGATTCGGCACGTGCGGGCGCAGTATCTGCAGGACTGGATCGTTGATCCGGAGTTCCCGCTGGTGTGGCGGCTGCAAAAGGAGCTGGCCGGTTCGGGGGCGCTGGGTGACATCGGCGCGCACATCATCGATACCGCGCAGTTCATCACCGGTCAGCGTCTGACGCAGGTGTCGGGGCTGACCGAGACGTTCATCACCCAGCGCCCGCTGGCTGAGGCTTCGGCCGGGTTGTCGGCCGAGGGCGGCGGTAGTGAGGGTGCGCGGATGGGGCGGGTGGATGTCGATGACGCGGCGTTGTTCATCGGCCGTCTCAGTGGCGGGGCGGTGGCGTCGTTCGAGGCGACCCGGTTCGCCACGGGGCGTAAGAACGCGTTGCGGATCGAGGTCAACGGGTCGGCGGCGAGTTTGGCGTTCGATTTCGAGGCGATGAACGAGCTGTGGTTCCACGATCACGCGTTGCCGGCCGAGGAGGCGGGGTTCCGCCGGGTGCTGGTCACCGAGGCGGGGCATCCGTATGCGGGGGCGTGGTGGCCGCCGGGTCATGGCCTGGGGTATGAGCACACCTTCACTCACGAGGTGAAGGACTTCGTCGAGGCGATCGCATCGGGTATCGCTCCGACTCCGTCGTTCGACGACGGGTTGAACGTTCAGCGTGTGCTGGCCGCGGTCGAGCGCAGCGCCGCCGACCAGAGCCGT
>NZ_JBPJUQ010000245.1:0-2189 GCF_051192615.1 Streptosporangium sp. G11 | reverse complement strand
TAGTTCTGGGCCTGGGCGTCCATCAGTCCGTCCAGGGCGACGAAGAACAGCGTCACGGCCACGGCCACGTCGATGAGCTGAAGCATCAGCGGCGACACGTGCCGGCGGGACTCACTCACCCGGCCGCACCAGTCCGGTCTCATAGGCGTAGACGATCGCCTGGGCGCGGTCGCGCAGGTCAAGTTTGCCCAGCACCCGGCCTACGTGCGTCTTGACGGTCTGCTCCGAGACGGTGAGCCGGGTGGCGATCTCCTGGTTGGACAGGCCCTGCGCGATCAGCGTCAGCACCTCGGTCTCCCGCTCGGTCAGCTCGGCCAGCCGCCGCACTATCGGCGCGCGGGGGCCGCCCAGCCGGGCGAACTCGGTGATCAGCCGCTTGGTGATCGCCGGGGCGATCAACGCCTCACCCGCCGCGACCACCCGGACGGCTTCGGCGAGCTGCAGGGCGGAGGCGTCCTTGAGCAGGAACCCGCTCGCCCCGGCCCGCAACGCCTCGTAGACGTAGTCGTCCAGATCAAAAGTGGTCAAGATCAAGATTTTTGGCAAAAAATCGCCAGAAGTCAGGATCTGGCGGGTCGCTTGCAGACCGTCCATCTCCGGCATTCGCACATCCATGAGGATCACGTCCGGCTTCAGCAGCGCGGCCCGCTCGACGGCCTCCCGTCCGTTCGCCGCCTCTCCGATCACCTCGATGTCCGGCTGGCTGCTCAGGAACACCGTGAACCCGGTCCGCACCATCCCCTGATCGTCCGCGATGAGCACCCGGATCACGATCGCACCTTTCCCTCGTCTGGCACGGGCAGGACCGCGCGCACCTCGAACCCGCCGCCCGCCAGCGGTCCCGCCTCCAGCGTGCCGCCCAGCAGGGTGGCGCGTTCGCGCATGCCGAGCAGGCCGTGCCCGGCCCCCGTGAGTCCCGGGGACGCGCCGCCCGGCCCGTTCAGGACGCGCAGCCGTACCTCCTGGGCGGTCCGCGTGATCTCCACCGCCACGGCCGAGCCCGGCGCGTGCCGCATCGCGTTGCTCAGCGACTCCTGGGTGATCCGGTAGACCGCCAGCTCCACCGCCGAGGGCAGTCCCTCCAGCGGGCCCGAGCGCTTGACCGCGACCGCGATCCCGGCCGCGCGGGTGGTCGCGACCAGCTCCTCCACCCGGTCCAGGCCGGGTTGCGGCGCGGTGTCGGTACGGCCCTCCTCATCACGCAGGACACCCAGCACCTGCCGCAGTTCCGCCATCGCCTCCAGTGACAGCCCGCGGATCTGCGCCAGACCCTTCTCCAGCAGCTCGGGGTCGCCCCGCGCCTCCAGCGGGACGGCCTCGGCCTGGATCGCGATCACCGACATGTGGTGGGCCACCACGTCGTGCAGCTCGCGGGCGATGCGCGTCCGCTCTGCGAGCACGGCCTGCGCCCCCTCGGCGAGCTCGGTGCGCCGCTCCCCCTCCACCAGCTTGGCCGTGGCGCTGCGCCGTACGCGCACGTTGTAGCCGAACAGGACTGCGACGGTCACGACGATCATCTCGATCACCACGCCCGTGTCGGGGTTGCCCACCCACAGCGCGAGGACGGTGAGAAACCACACGACCAGGGAGACCGCGGGTTTCACGCGGAGGCCCACGGCGTAGAGCACGAGCAGATAGGTGATCGCCGCCGGGGTGGAGTACGGCAGATCGTTGGGGTTGAGCCGCGTCGTGACGTAGATCGCGAACGGGTAGGACAATGCGGCGGTCCGCCAGGCCGCCAGCGGCCATCGGTCGCGCAGGGCCAGCGGCACGGAAAAGGCCAGAGCGGCCACGTAGACCAACAGGACGGGCACCCCCACCAGCGGGCGGGTGGCCCAGAGCAGCTCGTTGGCGTTGAGGAACTCCGAGAGCGTCGAGCCGAAGAAGAGACAGGCCAGGACGAGGTCCCCGACCCGGACCACGTCGATCGTCCGGAAGGGCAGCGGTCCCGCCCACCGGGGCATGGGCCAGCGCAGGCGGGGGGAGCGGGGAGTCGGCGGGTCCGCGTCGCCCCGGGCCAGCGTGTCCCAGAGGGCGTTCAAGACGGCCGAGATCACCGGACCAGCCTACGAGCTGTCTGACCTGGATCGCATCACCCCTGAGAGGGTCACTCCCAAGGACTACTTACATAATTACGATCGCTGTGAGCGAACGTCGGCAAGTTCGGGAACGCCCATCCCACTCGTAGA
>NZ_JBPJUQ010000244.1:0-2217 GCF_051192615.1 Streptosporangium sp. G11 | reverse complement strand
CGATCACCTACACCAGACCGGGCAACTTCACTGACTCAGCAACACCCAAACCGATCCACAGGTATTGACTATTGCTCGTCAGTGTTGGGCTGTCGGTGTATGAGCTTGCCCGCGCGCCACGGGCTCAGGCGGCGGAGGCTCCGACGGTCGGAGTGCAGATCACCTCCGGCGGAAACAGATCGATCGCCGGGCAGAACATCGAAACCGCGTCAACCGGAAACACATCTCATACATCACCTGTACAGCCCTCTGCCGAGGCTAGAAGCCAGGCGGCTCCCCAAGCAGCCCAGACCACTTCGTCGGATCCATCCACCTTTGCTTCCGTGAGGATCGAGGCGACGGGTGAGCGCTCGATCGCCGGGCAGAACATCGGATCCGCATCCACGGGGGACAACTCCCCGACGGCGAAGTGACTAGTGCCGCATCAGGCACGTTTGCCTCGTCTGCCAGACTGCCTGGATGATCGTCAGACTCGCGCGAGAGCAGGACTTCTCTGGCTTCCTTGGCTTGGCAGCCCAGGTCGAGCAATGGTTCGGCCCGATGGTCGAGGATCCCGGTTTCCATAGCGCCGTGAAGAAGCACATTCGTCGGTCCACGGCGCTCGTCGCCGTCTCCTCGGGATTGGATCTCCTTGGCGGCCTGCTGTTTAGTGCGAAGGCCCCGACTTACCACGTCCACTGGCTCGTCGTCTCAGAGAAGGAACGCGGGAAGGGCGCCGGTCGTGCGCTGATGGCGGAGGCGACACGTAGGTTCGTGCGTGGTCCGGGCAGTATTGAGGTGATCACCTTCGGAGCCGACCACCCGGGTGCCGTTGCCAGCGGCGCACGCGTCTTCTACGAGTGTCTCGGGTTCGCCCCTGCCGAGGCCGCCGATCCGGGTCCAGAAGGCGGTTCACGACAGATCTATCGCCGGGCCGTCACGTGATTCACGCGACGTTGGCTCTGGCGACAAGCGTGCGCAGCCGTTCATCGGCGGTGTGCTTGTTCCGCCAGATGATGTAGCGGCGGATCATGCTGCACTGGGCCTTGTGGGTGCGGTGGTCGGTGCCGTCGAGAGTGAAGTAGCGCAGGGCGGTGAACTGGGCCTCGATCCGGTTCAGCCACGAGGAGTTGGTCGGGGTGTAGGCGATCTCGACGTTGTTGGCCTCGGCCCAGTCCGCCACCCGGCGGCACCGCTTGGTGGTCAGGTGCGGGGAGTAGTTGTCGCACACGATCGCCAGGCGGACCGTCGGCGGGTAGAGGGTGCGCAGGTAACGGCAGAACTCCAGGAACTTCGACCGGTTCTTGGTCTTCTTGATGTGCCCGTAGAGCTTGTCCCTGGCCAGGTCGTAGGCGGCGAACAGATGCCGGACGCCGTGCGGGCGGGTGTAGGTCGCTCGTCGCCTGGGCCTGGGCTCACGGTCGAGGTCCTTACCCTTGCCGCCGCGTTCGGCCCACTGCCGGCCCGGGTGCGGCTGCAGGTTCAGCGGCCCGAACTCGTCCATGCAGAACACCACCTCCGGCTCGCCCGCCTCGGGTATGACCTCGCCGTCGGCGATCGCGTACAGGTGCTCCACCCGCGCCTTCTTGGCCGCGTAAACGGGAGGTCTTCCAGGTCTTCACGCGTTGAAAGGTGACGCCTTCCTCGCGGAGCAGGATGCGCAGGCCCTCGTGGCTGATGTCGTCAACCACCCCCTCGGCAACCAGGAAGTCCGCCAGCTTGGTTAGGCTCCAGGTCGAAAACGGCATGCCGTGCTCGGCCGGCCTGGACTTGGCAATCTTCTTGATCTCGCGGCGCTCGGGCAGCGTGAAGGTCTTCGGCCGACCGCCCTTGTACTTCGGATACAGGGATTCAAAGCCGTCGGCGTTGAAGTTGTGGATCACGTCCCGGACCCGGTCCGTGCTCGTGAACGTCACCTCGGCGATCTTCGCCACGGCCATGCCCTGCGCGGACAACAGCACCATCTGGGCCCGCCGCCAAGTCACCACCGACCCGGTGCCCCGGCGGATGATCCGCAGCAGCCGTCGGCCCTCGCCGTCATCGATCTCACGAACCCGTACTCGATCTGCCATCCGCACAGCGTGACTGCCACCCACAGCCCAGGACAGAACCCCGGGCGGCGCGTCACATCACAACAGGGCGAACGTTGCCTGATGCGGCACTAGTGGTCGCGCCCGTTAATTCGTCGGGGGTCATCCGGGCAGCGGGTGCGGTGCGTGTCGGTCGTGCTGTTTGATG
>NZ_JBPJUQ010000243.1:0-2242 GCF_051192615.1 Streptosporangium sp. G11 | reverse complement strand
CGGCGCGGGTGGCCGTTCTCGGGCCACTGGACCGGCTCGGTCAGCAGCGACACCGCGCCCGCCGACCAGTCGACGTGCGGGGTGGGCTCGTCGACGTGCAGTGTCCTGGGCAGCAGGCCGCGCTGGAGGGCCATCACGACCTTGATGACGCTCGCGACCCCGGCGGCGGCCTGGGTGTGACCGATGTTCGACTTCACCGAACCCAGCCACAGGGGGCGATCGGCCGGGCGGTCCTGGCCGTAGGTGGCGAGCAGGGCCTGGGCCTCGATCGGGTCGCCGAGCATGGTGCCGGTGCCGTGGGCCTCGACGGCGTCCACGTCGGCGGGCACCAGCTCGGAGTTGGCCAGCGCCTGGCGGATGACCCGCTGCTGGGAGGGGCCGTTCGGGGCTGACAGGCCGTTGCTGGCGCCGTCCTGGTTGACCGCGCTGCCCCGCACCACCGCCAGCACCGGGTGACCGTTGCGGCGCGCGTCCGACAGCCGCTCCAGCAGCAGCAGGCCGATCCCCTCGGAAAAGGCGGTGCCGTCGGCGGCGGCGGCGAAGGCCTTGACCCGGCCGTCCTCGGCCAGGCCACGCTGGCGGCTGAACTCCACGAAGATCTCGGGAGTGAAGATGATGGTGACGCCACCGGTGATGGCCATGGAGCACTCGCCCCTGCGGAGCGACTCGCACGCCAGGTGCAGGGTCACCAGCGAGGACGAGCAGGCGGTGTCGGCGGTCACCGCCGGTCCCTCAAGACCGAGGGTGTAGGAGATCCGGCCGGACATGACGGCGGTGGAGGTGCCCGTCAGCAGATGGCCCTCGACTCCCGCGGGGAAGACGCCCTGGCCGATGCCGTACCCGCTGGAGGCGGCGCCGACGAACACGCCCGTCCGGCTGCCCTTCACCGTGGCGGGGTCGATGCCGGCCCGCTCCAGCAGCTCCCACGAGGTCTCCAGCAGCAGCCGCTGCTGCGGGTCGGACGCCAGCGCCTCGCGCGGGCTCATCCCGAAGAAGCCCGCGTCGAAACCGCCGGCGTCGGCGACGAACCCGCCCTCGCGGGCGTAGGTGGTGCCGGGGGTGTCCGGGTCGGGGTGGTAGAGCCGGTCCAGGTCCCAGCCCCGGTCGCCGGGGAAGGCGGACATGGCGTCCTTGCCGTCCGCGACCAGCCGCCAGAGCTCCTCGGGGCTGTTCACCCCGCCGGGCAGGCGGCAGCTCATGGACACGACCGCGATCGGCTCGCGGTCCCTGGCCTCCGCCTCGCGCAGGCGGCGCCGGGCGTGCTGCAGGTCCGTGGTGGCACGCTTGAGGTAGTCACGCAGCTTGTCGTCATTCGCCATCGGACGTCAACCAGCCTCGGGGCAGTAGGGATTCGTCATGGGGTGCGCCATCAGGAGGTGCCGAGTTCCTCGTCGAGGACCGCGAAGAGCTCGTCGTCGGTGACCGACTCGAGGTCCTGCTCGGGCTCGGTCTCCGCCGGGCCGCCGTGCGTGTCGTCCCACTTGCGGAGCAGCGCCCGCAGCCGGGTGGTGATCTTGACGGGGTCCCCGCCGCCCGCCGCGTACAGGAGGCTCTCCAGCCGGTCGACCTCCGCGAGCACGGACGCGGAGGGGTCGGCGGCGGGCGGGGCGATCTCGTCCCTGATGTGCTCGGCGAGCACGCTCGGGGTGGGGTAGTCGAAGACCAGGGTGGTCGGCAGCCGCAGCCCGGTGGCGGCACCGAGCCGGTTGCGCAGCTCGACGGCGGTGAGCGAGTCGAAGCCGAGCTCCTTGAAGGCCCGCTCGGGTTCCACCGAGTCCACGCTCGCGTGCCCGAGCACCCCGGCGGCCTCAGCGCAGACAATCTTGACGAGAGCGGCCACCTGCTCCTCTCCGGACAGGCCCGCCAGGCGCTGTCCGAGCCCGGACGCGGTGGGGGCGGCGCCTCCCGCGGCCCTGACGACCCGGCGGGCGGGGGCGCGGACGAGGCCGCGCAGGAGCGCCGACCGCATGCCGTTCCCGCCGCGCAGCGCGGCGAGGTCGAGGTGGATCGGCACCAGCAGGGCCTCGTCGACGGCCGAGGCGGCGTCGAACAGCGCGAGCCCCTCCTCCGACGACAGGCCGCGGGCGCCGGACTGCTCCATGCGGGCGACGTCGGCGTCGCCCAGGTGCGCGCTCATGCCGCTGCGCTGGTTCCAGAAGCCCCAGGCCAGCGAGACCCCGGCCAGCCCGTGGGCCCTGCGGTGCGCGGCCAGCGCGTCGAGGAACGCGTTGGCGGCGGCGTA
>NZ_JBPJUQ010000242.1:0-2275 GCF_051192615.1 Streptosporangium sp. G11 | reverse complement strand
GGCCAGGTCCAGTCGCGGATCTCGGCCGGGTCCTCGCCGTGCTCGCGGGTATGGGCGCGGGCACGCAGCCGCGCGTCGACCATGTGCTGACGCAGATGCGCCGACCGCCCGGCCAGCCCGGGAACCCGGTCGATGACATCCATGACCAGATGGAAACGGTCGATGTCGTTGAGCATGGCCATGTCGAACGGCGTGGTCGTGGTGCCCTCCTCCTTGTAGCCGCGCACATGAATGTTGTCGTGGCCGTTGCGGCGGTAGGTCAGGCGGTGGATCAGCCACGGATAGCCGTGGAAGTTGAAGATGATCGGCCGATCGGCGGTGAACAGCGTGTCGAACTCGGCATCCGACATGCCGTGCGGATGCTCCGACGGCGGCTGCAGCCGCATCAGGTCCACCACGTTGACCACCCGGACCCTCAGCTCGGGCAGATGCTCACGCAGCAGGGCGGCCGCCGCCAGGGTCTCCAGGGTGGGCACGTCACCGGCGCACGCCAGCACCACGTCCGGCTCGCTCCCGGCATCGGTGCCGGCCCACTCCAAGATGCCCAGGCCGCGCGTGCAGTGGGCGATCGCCGCCTCCATCGACAACAGGTCCAGCACCGGCTGCTTCCCCGCCACAATCACGTTCACGTAGTCGCGAGAACGCAGACAGTGATCAGCCGTCGACAGCAGCGTGTTGGCGTCCGGCGGCAGGTAGACCCGCACCACCTCGGCCTTCTTGTTCATCACCACATCCAGGAAACCGGGATCCTGGTGGGAGAACCCGTTGTGGTCCTGGCGCCACACATGTGAGGACAACAGGTAGTTCAGCGAGGCCACCGGCCGCCGCCAGCCGATCTTCCGTGAGGACTCCAGCCACTTGGCGTGCTGGTTGAACATGGCGTCGATGATGTGGATGAACGCCTCGTAGCAGTTGAACAAACCGTGGCGGCCACTCAGCAGATAGCCCTCCAGCCAGCCCTGGCACAGGTGCTCGCTGAGCACCTCCATCACCCGGCCCCCCTTCCCCAGATGCTCGTCGCTCTGGAGCATCTGGGCGTCCCAGGCCCGGTCAGTGACCTCGAAGACCGCCGACAATCGGTTGGAGGCGGTCTCGTCGGGGCCCATCAGCCGGAAGGTGTCGGGATTGGCGGCGATGACGTCGCGCAGGAAGACGCCCAGCACCCGGGTGGGCTCACTCATGGCGGTGGCGGGCGAGGTGACCTCGACCGCGTACCGGCGAAAGTCCGGCAGCGCCAGCGGCCGCAGCAGCTCGCCGCCGTTGGCGTGCGGGTTGGCGCTCATCCGCAGCGGCCCGACCGGCACCGTCCGCAGGATCTCGGCCACCGGCCGCCCGTCGGCGTCGAACAGCTCCTCGGGCCGGTAGGAGCGCATCCACTCCCGCAGCATCTCCAGGTGCTCGGGATTGTCGCGCACCCCCGACAAAGGCACCTGATGAGAGCGCCAGGTGCCCTCGACCGGCAGGCCGTCGACCTCGCGCGGCCCGGTCCACCCCTTGGGCGTCCGCAAAATGATCATGGGTGGCCGGCCGCCCTCGGCGATCTGGTCGAACACCGTCTCCAGGGTCTCGGCCATGATCTGGTGCACGGCCTCGGGGTCGTCTCCGGCCACGAGGTGCGGGCGGTGGCCGTAGCCCTCCATGAGCTTGACCAGCTCGTCGGAGGGGATGCGGGCCAGCACGGCCGGGTTGGCGATCTTGTAGCCGTTCAGGTGCAGGATCGGCAGTACGGCGCCGTCGCGGCCGGGGGCACGGAACTTGCTGGAATGCCAGCTGGCCGCCAGCGGCCCGGTCTCGGCCTCACCGTCACCGATGACACAGGCCACCACCAGGTCCGGATTGTCGAACGCGGCCCCATAAGCGTGAGCCAGGCAGTAGCCGAGCTCGCCACCCTCGTGGATCGAGCCGGGCGTCTCAGGCGCCACGTGGCTGGGGATACCGCCGGGGAAGGAGAACTGCCGAAACAGCCGCCGCATCCCCTCGGCGTCCTGCGTGATATCCGGATATTTCTCGGTGTAAGAGCCCTCCAGCCAGGCATGCGCCACCGCCGCGGGCCCGCCGTGGCCGGGACCGGCGACATAGATCATGTCCTGGCCGCGTTCGGCGATGACCCGGTTGAGGTGGGCGAAACAGAAGTTCAGCCCCGGCGTGGTCCCCCAGTGCCCCAGCAGCCGGGGCTTGATGTGCTCGGGCCGCAGCGGCTCGGCCAGCAACGGGTTGTCCAGCAGGTAGATCTGACCGACCGACAGGTAATTGGCCGCGCGCCAATAAGCGTCGA
>NZ_JBPJUQ010000241.1:0-2303 GCF_051192615.1 Streptosporangium sp. G11 | reverse complement strand
CCTGCTGAACGGCTTCATCGCCGAGACCGGCCTAATGATCTCCGATCCGGCATAACCCCCGGCTTTCTCGCTCAGTACCTCTTGGCGGCGCCGTGCGGGTTTGTCGTCGTGGGGTACGCGCACGCACACCACCAGGCCGCTCTTGCCGATGTCGATCGCCGCGACCCGTTCCACCAACTCCAGTGGCTCATCGCTTTCCTGCACAGGTCTCCCTCGTCTCCTCCGTCGTGGGCAGGGGGTTGCCCGGGGAGCCGATAAGGGGAAGGATCAAGAGCCGGGCTCTCGTGCTCGAAGCGACAATTCAGGGCCCCTTGGGCGGCTCCCGGCGTCAGACTGAAAACCGGCCTCGACCAGGCACCAGGCGGACTCGACGTCGGCGGGCAACCACCCCCGATTTTCACGCCCGCAGGGCGTGCGCGCAGCCACATCAAAGACTGAAAAGCGGAAGGTCGACGGTTCGACCCCGCCCCTGACCACATTATCTGAGCAGCAAAGACGCCCCGAACGATCATCGTTCGGGGCGTTCTTGTTTGGCTTTGACGACAACGCTGACGACAACACGCACACTTGCCAAGAATGAGCCGGAATGGTCATCTCCGTGTGTGTGGGGAGCACTCTCCGAAAAACGCCTGCGGGTCATCGCCGGTGGGACATCCCGCGTGCGCGGGGAGCACGGGACGGCGTCCCCGGGAACCGTCCAGGTCGCGGGATCATCCCCGCGTGCGAGAGGCATCCCCGCTCGTGGAACCCCAAGTAGCGCCCGCCTGCGCGACCGCCTTCCAATCCACCATTCTAGTCTCGATATTCATCATGATTCCCATTAGTCGACCGACTCAACGGTGTAGGGCTAGCACTTAAGGGCACTACGGAACGGCATTTCTTGCGTTGCCAAAAAGGAAGAAGCATGACCCTTAGCATCCTTGTTGAATGCCCCAATGAGAACCCTGCTCAAGGATCTTGATTCACAAATCTTGACAATGGTTCACTGGCTCGGCAAGCTCTCCAGTGCGGGCGATTTACAGTCAAGTCGTGATTGCAGGATTCTGGACTACGGTCTGTCTTTTCGGACATTAAGGGAGAATTACTGTATGTCGGAGTTCATTAACGTCCTCATCGCCATCGATGCGGAAACCATTCTCGGAAAATACGGCAAGAACACCGATCCGAACAGCCCCACGTCGATCCCCGACAGCAGCAGTTTGATCTACATGACGACCCGGCAGAACCAACTCGGGAGTACTCCGGGAAGCGAGTTGACGATCAACGCCTCCCCCATGGACATCATCAGATGGCGTGAGACGACACTATCTCTGAACTCCGAGTACACCAGCGTCCTCTACAGGTTCAACGCCCTGTCCGGACAGGATCTGATCAGCACTCCCGTGCCAAGGTCGGTGGTCCTCAACGAGCCGCAGCCGAGCAGTCAGGACCCGTTGAATCCCACTACCCAGAAAATCAACAGCTACTACTGGGAGTCCGAGGTCTTGGACACGGGGACGGTCACCTACAACTTCAGTTTCATGATTCTCAACCACAAAGGCGAAAAGCAGGGTTACTACTACTGGGACCCCTACATCAATATTCAGGATTGACGGAGTCGGTGCGCTGATTCGCCGATCTGCGTCCGGTGATACTTCGCCGTGAGAAAATGAAACACGTTCAGGAATGATAGGCGAGTATTCGGCGACAGCGACAGCGGCGCTTACCTGACGAAATTGCCCTGGGCGAGCATCGTCCGGCACATATTGGTCTTGGGTGGGGCGTCTCCCGGCGATCCATCGATGAACCGGCTACATGGTCGATCGGCGCAAGCAGGTGACCCCTCCAATCGATCGGTACATGTTACGGCTTCTCGCCAGGCAGAACGCGCGGGTCTGCTCTGCGGATATCATCTCCTGACCGCCGAGCAGCCACCTCAATTCCGGCCCAATGGGAGCGATGGTGGCTTCATGCCGCCGACGCGCGATAGTTGCCGACTACCTCGTGCACCACGGACGACCCGGCCCTTCGGACGGTGCCAGCCCCGCCTTGTCCACGCCTCTAGCCATCGCATGCTGCTCGCCCGCCGGCGCAGGGGCACAGCACAGCTGAATGGCCCTTCGGAGCTTACTTGAGCCGTGTTCAGCGAGGATTTGCCCGCACGGTTTGACGGCCCGCCGCAGCAATGCGGCGGGCCTACCTGCGCCTGTTACGTGAGGACGTCGACATTCTCAAGGGAGCCGCCTTAGAACGTGTTTGAGAGGTGATCGTGAAGCCATCCCGTGAGGGGTAGGGGTGCAGGTATGACACGACGGCCCTTTCTA
>NZ_JBPJUQ010000240.1:0-2324 GCF_051192615.1 Streptosporangium sp. G11 | reverse complement strand
ATCTCCGCGAAACGCGGGGCTCCCGCCAGATCCCCGGCGGTAAGGCCGTGGATGTGCGTGGGGCCGGGGCCCGTTCCAGGGTCGACGATCGTGGAGTAGAGGCGGTCGTCGCTGCCGTCGGGATGCAAGCGGATGATCGCGATTTCGACGATGCGGGCCTTGCGTGCGTCGGTCGAGGTGGTCTCGACGTCGACGACGGCGTAGGGAAGGGATCCCAGCCGGTGACGACGCGACGCCGCAGCCGTAAGGACAGGAGGTTCGGCCTGTGTAGCCTGCGCGGGAGCGGCCTGGTCGGCGAGGGCGGCGATCGCCTGCTCGGTGCCGGGGACGTCGAGTTTGCGGGCGGCGTATGAGCGGGTCAGCAGGCTCTCGCCGATGACGTCATCGTACTTGTCGATTCTCTTGTCGGGGATCAGGCTCGCCAGGTCAACGGCGTCGGGGAGGCCGGAGGCGGCCAAGTCGGCCAAGTCGGCCAACAGGTCCGCGGCCGCCCGGGGTGGGGTCGCGCAGAGCAGCAAGGCGACGCCGTAGCGGGCGACGTCGACGCCTCGGGCATGCAGGGCCAGGGCCGTCGTGGTCATGATGGCGTCTCCCCGGAAGGGGAACAGCAGGCTGTCGGCGCCGTAGCCGAGAAGCGGGCTGTGGTGCAGGCCGAAACGGCGGTAGGCGGCGCGGCCTTCGGCAAGGAGGTGCTGGCCGGTCGCGTCCAGGTAGGGCGGGACGGTGGACTCTTGGTAAATGTGGCGCATCTGGGTGCGGATTCGGTCGTGGATGTCCGGGCCGGGGCCGGCGAAACGCGGCGGGCGGCCGCCGGAGGTGCGGGTGACGTCGATGACCTTGGCGTGGGTGTCGATGGTGAGGATGCGCCAGCGGCGGCCGGCGAAGATGAGCAGCGCCCCCTCGGGTGGGGAGTTCTCCAGGGGAAGGCTGCCGAGGGTTCGTCCCGCGGTGATGATGCGGTATTCGGTGGGGGCGGTGAAGGCGGCGTAGAAGGTGTAGTGGTTGACCAGCCTCTCCCCCACCTCTGCGTGCAGCAGCAGGCCGTCGCTTTCCTGGCGGATGAGTCGTCCGGCGCCGAGGTCGCGCAGCAAGGCGGCGAACGTCGGCGCGTCGATCGTGCGGAATGGTCCTTGGGTGCAGAGGGTGCGGTAGGCGTCGGGCGGGGTGATGCCGCCGTG
The DNA here is from genome assembly GCF_051192615.1 of Streptosporangium sp. G11. Lineage (NCBI taxonomy): Bacteria > Bacillati > Actinomycetota > Actinomycetes > Streptosporangiales > Streptosporangiaceae > Streptosporangium > Streptosporangium sp. G11. Next base: position 1,146 of record NZ_JBPJUQ010000240.1, on the reverse strand, counting down.
CTGGGCGATGAGGGACAAAAGCTGCTGCACCAGCGTCGACAGGTGTAAAGCCATGCCGTGGGGAGGTTCGTACCAGCGCTGCAGGAGCAGTTCGATGGTCGCAACGGCCTGGATGAGCTGGGTGCGGAGTTCGTCGGCGGGGTGAATGGCAGGGGTCGGTTCGGGTTCGCTGATGTAGAGCCGCAGGACGGCGGGGCCGCCGCGTCGCCCGGAGCGGCCGAGCCGCTGGCGCAGGGCGGCCACGCTCGGGGGCGCGCCGACCTGGGCGATGGAGGCCACTGAGCCGATGTCGATGCCCATCTCCAGGGTGGAGGTGCAGACGGCGGTGGTCGGCCGGCTGCGGTCCTTGAGCCGGGACTCGGTGTGCTCGCGGATGTCCTTGGACAAATTGCCGTGGTGGGGCAGAAACTCGTTCGGCACTCCCGCGATGTCGCAGCGACGGCTGAGCAGGTCGGTGTAGTCCTCCACCGCGCCCCGGGAGTTGGCGAAGATGAGGTTGTGCGACCCGCGCAGGGTGGCGAACAGGTGATCGGCGATCGCGAGCCGGTCGCCGGAGGCGATGTCGTCGGTGCTGACGTCGGCTCCCAGCGCCTCGTGCGCGGCCTGGGCGCGCGGGTCGAGCGTGGGTGCGGTTTCGACGTAACCGCGTACCTGAAGTCGCAACTCTTGGGCGTCGGAGGTCGAGACGATCGAGGTGACCCGCTCCCCCGCGCCCGGGCGCAGGAAGTCGGCGGCTTCGGGGTCGAGGAACAGCGGGACAGTCATTGGCGGTGCGGACTGTTCGAGCAGGTCAGGGCGGTGAACGGCCAACGGTGTCGAGTCGGCCTTTCGACCCGAACATGGCGGGACGGTCCGGCGCGACAACACGATCTTTAGTGTTTCCGCAGGTCGCGGTGACCATCCGCGCCATGATCCATCTCACCGCCAATGGCTGTCCCCGCGTTCCCCGACCCCGTCTATGACCGCTTCCGGTCCTGGGCGGCCACGGGCGTCTTCGAGGAGCTGATGCAGGCGATGATCGCCGAGGCCGCTGCCCGCGGGCAGGCCGACCTCGACCTGGTCAGCGTGAACTCCACCACGGTCCGCGCCCACCACCACGCCGCCGGGATGGTCATGGACCCTGAGTTGCTGGAGGCGTTGGAGAAG
>NZ_JBPJUQ010000239.1:0-2326 GCF_051192615.1 Streptosporangium sp. G11 | reverse complement strand
CCACGACCGAGGCCGCCTAAGATCAACCCACGGCACCTACCTCGTCGAGCCTTTTACACCGCTCCGAGGACGCGACCCGGTGACACGGGCCAGGTGTACTCAACCTTTGTGGTCAGTACACCTAGCCGCGAGCATGCTGGCCCTGCTGGACGACGACCGCTGCCTCCGTACCACCGTCGGCGTCATCACCACCGTCGGCAACCCCACCTTGCTCCAGTGGATCCGCCGCGAAGCACTCGCCACAAGCTGATATGGATGTGTCGGCGTACGGGTAGATGTACACAGCCACGTACACATCACCGCGTAGGGCCTGGGTGCATCAGCGTCACCTCATCCGGCATCGCCCGCACCTTTGGGGTTGAGGAACCTGCGGAGATCGGCGTAGTCGATGAGCACGACTCGTGCGCTTGCGTGGAACCAAGCTGCCCACCCCATCCTCGGCACGACCGCGTTGCGGTTGGAGGGCGGGGTGCTACTCGATCTCCTTCGGAGACAGGGCTTCCACGGATTGCGGGAAACGATCATGGTTTCCTCGGGAAGCGATCTTCTCAACCCCTCTCACACTCCTGGCCAGCCCTACTCGTGAACATCCCACCAGGGGCTGTTCTTGAGTTAGCTCATGAACGGTTGACGAGATCCCGTCCGATCGACTGATCGGGCGGGATTTCTTCGTTTCCGAGGTTCTGTGGTCGCTGGGCGGGTTGATTTCGGCTCGTGCGGTGGCGCTGTAGCCGAAGGTGGGCCGGTCGTTGCCGGCGCTGTGGTGCCAGCCTGTGGTGATCTCGGTCGAGGCCAGGCCTCTGTTGGCGAGGGGGGTGGCCCAGGTGGGGATGGCGGTGGCGTCGATGCCGACGTGACCTTGGTAGTGCTTGAGGTAGCGGCGACCTCTCGGCCCGCCTCAACGAGATCCAGCACCTTGCGCCGGAACTCCGACGGATGGCCACGCCGTCCCATGCCACTCTCCTCTCAACGAGTGGCACAAGAATCCAGGAAACCGCCTCCACAAGACCAGGGGCGCACCAGACCGCTCGTGGGTCCGTCGCGGCGGCCCGTAGCGGGGAACAACAGGGCAGTGGCCGAATCCGTGTGACGCCCCCGATCCGAGCGACGAAGGGAAATGCCGGGGCGCGGCCACCTTCGGCGATGGCGACCTTCAGGGGCCGGGCATGGTCGGGCGGGCCGGGCGACGCGGAAAGCGATGCCACGCGAATCGTCGGCACAAAGTCGCAGGCGGCACCATTGCCGCGATTGCGTCAGCGTTAACGTAACCAGGATGACTATTGGAACGCGATAATAATGCAGGTCCCAATGTGTGAAGCGCAGTCCGTAACCGCGACAGGGTGGCGGGCTAGATCGACATCACACCAGTGTGCGCGTTCACATGAGTGCGGTCAATACCCGCTGTCATCGACCGCACTGGACCTTCCGGCCCGTGGCCCGAGGGTCGGCATGATGCCCCAGGCCGCCGACTGCCAAGCATCGAAGAGGGCTGAACAGGCGATATGACAGCCTGTGGCCCGAGATCGGCACTACACGCCATCGCCACCGCCGCAGGATGTCGACTGCATGGAGACGAATTTCCTGTAGCGAGATGTTGACATCCCGCCTGCGAACCCTGACACTTTGCGGAAATGCAATAGAAACATGAATGCGACCCGACCGTCGGCCCTTCATTGGGAATCAATCGCCCCATTGCCAAGCTCGTAGGGACGAGGTTCGTGCATAAATGTTAGCGTTAACAGCTCTTCGTGCGCCCGTCGATGCCACCCCTTGTCCCTGAGGCCTCGCCGCGAGTGCGCAGCTGTGACGTCGCCCCTCGCCGTCTCCTCACCGATTCCCGGAAAGGATGCCCGCGGTGTCCCTGCGTCAAAAGATCGTCGCCACCGTCACGTAGTCGACGGCCGTGCTGGGCAGTGTCGTCCACATCGCCGCGGCGCCGTCAGCGTCGGCGGCCACGTATTCGGTCCATGTCATGGGCTGCTTCGAAGAGTCGCCGAACCGGTCCGGTGACGACCACGCCCTCCACCTGGCGGTGAACTCCGATGGCCCCATCTGGATGCCCCTGAACCAGAACGACCCGGTCGTCACGCCGGCCGAGGGCCCGACCCAGGAATTCAGATCTAGTGATTGGACATTTCATGGCACTGATCACGGCACCTGATGGTCACTCATCAGGACCATCGCGGAGCACTCGGTCGTTGCGCCGGTTACTGATCGCCCTTGTGGTGACCGCGCTCACCACAGTGACAAGCCTCGTCGTCTCCGCGCCGCCGGCCAATGCCGACACCAGGCAATTTCGAGGTATGAACTGGGCGGTGCTGGGTGA
>NZ_JBPJUQ010000238.1:0-2371 GCF_051192615.1 Streptosporangium sp. G11 | reverse complement strand
GAGGCCGTCCAGGACTCCGACGTGGTCATCACCATGGGCTGCGGGGATGCCTGCCCGTTCTTCCCCGGCAAACGCTACGAGGACTGGAAGCTGGATGACCCGGCCGGCCAGGGCATCGAGGCCGTCCGGCCGATCCGCGATGAGATCCGCACCCGCATCGAGAAACTCATCGCCGAGCTCGACGCCAGGTAACCACCGCTCGCTCGCGCCGACCGGCTGGAAGCCGGCCTGAGGGGTTCAGGATCAGGCCGGGTCGTTCGTCGTGTCCGCCCGGTCGGGCAGGAAGATCTCCTCGATGGTCAGACCGAAGACGTCGGCGATGGTGAACGCCAGGGGCAAGCTGGGGTCGTACCGCTCGGTCTCGATGGCGTTGATGGCCTGCCGGGAGACTTGGCACCGGTCGGCCAGGGCGGCCTGGCTCCACCGGCGGGCTGCTCGCAGTTCGCGTAGTCGGTTCTTCACGGGGGCGGCGCCTTCATCGGTGCAGGCGGGTGCGCAGGTCGGCGATCACAAGCCAGATCCCCACCCCGCCGAGGAGGATCAGCTGCGTGAGCTGATGGAGCTGGATGACGCCCACGGCGTCGAGCACGGTGGCCACTTGCAGTGCCACGAGGACCGCCGCGAAGGCGATGGCCATGCTTTCCAGCTGGACCTTGCGCAGGTACTCGTCTGCACGCCGGAACGCCCGCAGCAGGACCCAGGCCACGGCGAGCGCGAACACGGCCGTAGCCGCGATCCACCAGGCCTTCTGCGTGGTGCTCTGGTCGGGATCACTGCCTAGCGCCAGGGCCACCGGGCCCAGAATGGCCACGGGTAGGCCGTCGATGAGGACAGCGCGGCGGGCCGCGAGCGTCACTTGGTCCTGCTGTTTCACCATGACACGAAGGTAAAGCAGCCCTTCCATACAGTCAAGCTTCCTTGACTTAATGGAAGGCTGACCTTACATTTTTGGCCATGTTGAACGCGAGACGATCCCTGAGCCTGACCCGACGCTCGCTGCTCGGCGCTGTCGCGGTGTCGGCCATCGCCCAGCCTCGACGCGCCGAGGCTTCACCCGGTCCCGCGGCAGGAGCCCGTACGCCGGCTCCGGTGCGGCTCACGCTGCCCGCACCGAGCGGCCCCCACCCGATCGGCACGGTCTGGTTGCACCTGGTCGACCGGGCACGCATCGATCCATGGCAGCCTTCCCGCCCGGCCCGTGAACTCATGGTCCAACTCTGGTACCCCGCGCGTGCCGCTCGTGGCCACCCGTTCGCGCCGTGGATGTCACCCGCCGCCGTCCCCTTCTTCGAGCAGGCACAGGGCATCCCACCCGGCACGCTGCTCCTGCCGACCTCCCATGCCCGGGTGGCCGCACCGGTGGACCGCGGCCGGCGCGGGCGGCCTGTCGTCGTGTACTCGCCCGGCCTGCGCAGCGACCGCAGCCTTGGCACTCTTCTGGTCGAGGAGTTGGCCAGCCACGGCTACCTCGTCGTGGCCGTCGACCACACCTACGACGCCGACCAGGTCGAGTTCCCCGGCGGGCGCGTGGAGAGGTTCGCCATCACCGGTGACGTCGACGACGCCCTCATCGGCAAGGCCCTGGTGGTACGCACCGCGGACACCCGGTTCGTGCTGGATCAGCTCACGGCGCTCAACGCCGGACACAACGTGGACGCCGGGCGGCGACGCCTTCCACCCACCCTCACCGGCGCGTTCCACCTGCCCCGCACCGGCATGCTCGGCCACTCCCTCGGTGGCGCCACGGCCGCCGCCGCCATGCGCGCCGACCAGCGCCTGCGGGCCGGCGTCAACCTGGACGGCAGCCTTTTATCACCCGCCACCGCGGGCACCGACCGGCCCTTCCTCCTGTTCGGCAGCGACCCCGGTCCGGGTCCGGAAGATCCCAGCTGGGACCGGTTCTGGGCCGGCCAGCACGGCTGGAAACGCGAACTGGCCCTCACGGGCTCCACCCACACCTCGTTCACCGATCTCGAAACGCTCCTGCCCCAGGCCGCGGCCAGCCTCGGGCTCACCCCCAGCCAAGTCGCGCAAGCAATCGGCACCCTCGCCCCATACCGCGCCATCCGCGCGCAACGCGACTACGTACGAGCGTTTTTCGACCTTCATCTACGCCACCACGACAGCCACCTGCTCCAGCACCCCTCACCCCGCTACCCGCAGATCCGGTTCATCCGCTGAGGGATCGACCGTCTCCCTGGGACGGTCGCACTGTTAGTACGACAACGACAGGTTGTTATGTGGGTCTTCGTTTGTGGACGGCCGACCGGCCGCTCCCCCTGGCGTCGGCGGGCTCACACGCTCGCGGACTCGGCCAGCGGGGTGAACAGCGCACCCAGGCGGGCGACGGCGGCCGGGACGATCCAGTAGT
>NZ_JBPJUQ010000237.1:0-2399 GCF_051192615.1 Streptosporangium sp. G11 | reverse complement strand
CGCGCTGGCTAAGTCGCCCCCTCGCGGGGGCGACTCGCCTACAGAACCGGACGTGAAACTTTAGCTTCATCCGGCTCCTCAATCATGTGGTTCTTGCCGTGAATACCTCTGCGACGTTCGCGTGAGTGGCTCTCTCGCCATGTCGTTGACTTTGCCGCGGCAATGCTGATGCACGATGCGCATGTTCGCCAGATCAGCCAGTCCCTTCCAGCTTGGAGGGGAGAACTGTTTGACGGCGATGGCGTCGGCTTCGGTGAGCAGAAGTCGGCAGTATGCGCAATTTCCCCGCTGGCGACGAAGCAGGATTGCGGTCCTGCTGGTAGTCAGCGGGTGATCGCGTAGCCTGGAGGCCCAATAGATCAGGTTCCCGTCGTAAGGGCTGGCGTGACCACGCACCTTCACATGGCGCTTGATGGGAATGTCCGCGTGAACGGCGAGACGCAAACCGTCTGAAACAGCGAATTCCAGACGGCCCCGCTCACCCCGCCGCCAGTACTTCGCGAACACCCACCCCGCGCTTTTCTTCGGGTGGCGACGGCCCGCCCAATGCATCAACGTGGAGAACAGCCGGTAGTCGCAGGAGGCGAACACCTGTTTAGAGACCACCGTGCGGTAATACATCGACCAACCCCGAATGACCGGGTTGAGGTCGCTGATCAACGCTTCATGCGGAACGGTCTTACGTGCATGGACGATGTCCCGCATGGCTCGATGATGCCGCTTGACGGATTCCTTGCTGGGTTTGATGAGCGTCTTCATAACGGGCTGCTTCCGCCCACTAGCGTCAGGCCGGAATTCTCTGGTCACGTAGCGGCGGACGTGAAAACCCAGGAACTCAAAACCGGCAGGCCCGTCCAGGGAAAGCCGGGTATGAGCAATCCGGGTCTTGCTCGCTTTCAAACGCAACCCGATCCCGCTCAGCCATTCCTCCGCGATGCGCTGTGCCTTCTCGACCCCGGCACGGGTTGGATGCAGGACCACAAAATCGTCGGCATAGGTCACGACTTGAGGACGGTCGCGACTGCTAAACGCTGATGTGATCGCTGTCTCCAGCCCATGGAGGGCGATCAGCGCCAGCAGCGGAGAAACAACTCCACCTTGCGGGCTGCCCCGCCAGGTGTTCTCCATGACGCCATCCTCCATGACCCCCGCAGCGAGCCACCCCTTGATGAGGCGACGCAACATGGGGAACGTGGCGAGTTTGTCAAGGAGAGGCTCATGCGCGATGTTGTCGAAGCACCCTTCGATGTCTGCGTCCAGAACGTACTTGTCCTTCTTGCAGGTTGCATCGAAGATCGCCGCGATCGCGTCATGGGCCGCGCGGGCCGGGCGAAAACCATAGCTGTTCGGCTCAAACCTTGCTTCCCATTCAGGCTCCACGGCCAATTTCACCAGTGCCTGAAGTGCCCGGTCCAACATGACGGGAATACCCAGTGGGCGCTTCTCGGTCTTTCCGGGCTTGGGAATCCATACCCGCCTGACGGGCCGAGGTTTGATCGTCTCCGGGTGCCGTAGGCGTTCCACCATCAGCCAGCGCTGGCCGGGCAGAACGGAAGCCACTCCGTCGATCCCTGCCGTGTGCTTGCCCCGGTTATCCTGCGTCACCCGGCGTACTGCCAGACAGCGTGCGGCCTCTGATTTCATCAACAGGCGCTGCAAACTCCAAACTACCGACACATCACCGCGACACGAGGCTTGGAAAATGCGCTTTTGCAGGCGGTACACCGTGGTCTCCAGCTTCCGCCAGGGAATCGATGTCCAGTCTTCGATCGGCTGTCCCTCATCGGGAGCGCCGTCGCTTCCGTTACTTCCCACTACTCACACCCCTTTCCTTCCACATGACCGTGCCCGCGTCGGCTTATCGTGGGCATTACCCCACGCATTTGCTTCTCGGGCAATCCCTCCCCATGCAGGCATTCGGCCTGGTCGCCTGCTCACCAACCTGGTGAGAGCCTGCACAGGGTTACTCCGTTCCGATTCATCCGTTTGACGCCGCCCTTAGGTCCGCACTGTCTGCCGGGCCATCGAGTGGATGCATGGACGGACACCGTTGGACCTGTCCGCCCCGATGGACCATGCCCTCACGGGCCAGACCCATTACCTCGCGTGGGCCTGTTGCTGCTAACGACAGTTCGGGCGTGCGTTCGTCTCCTGACCATAGGCAGCCTGCTTGGGGCGTCACGGTCGTCGAGGTCGCCGCTTATCCCCTTCACATCCCTGCTTCCACAGCATTGACAACCAGTCGCAGCCGTGAGGATGTTGCTTTTCCTCCATGCACCATGAGGGGCCGGGATTACACCGACCATCGGACAAATCAGTTGTGGCCGGAAAAAATATCCCCGGCCCCCTCCATCCCCCGCCAACGGCGGTTTCGGAGGAACGGATCACAGCCAACGGTG
>NZ_JBPJUQ010000236.1:0-2449 GCF_051192615.1 Streptosporangium sp. G11 | reverse complement strand
ATCTGGGGGCGACCACCACCCCAGCCCCGCACCCTCCGCCGCACGTTCGTCTACCGGCTATGAGGAACGCGGCACTAGGAGGCCTTTCGTGGTGAGTCTCGCGGACTCACCACTCGGGAAGCTCGTGCACGTCGGGATAGAGCATGATGATCTTCTCCAACAGCTCAGGACTATCCGTCTGCACATCCCAGTGGCCGCTGTCGAACGCTCGGATTCTCACCTCCGGCACCGACGGACTGTCGGCGTAGCCCACGAGCTCTCCATCGATGAGCTGGCAGTCCCCGCTGAACAGGTCGATGAGATGACTCGTGGTCACCAGTGAGTTCGCCGTGGCCTCGGCGATCGCTTCAGTCTCCGGAGAGACGAGCCAGTCGATGATCAATTGCCAGCGATGGCCCTCAATCAAGGCACCAAGAGAAGCGAGGACCTCCGCCAGGCCGACATAGTGGCCTCCTCGCCAAGCTGCGAACGAGAGGATACGGATCTCGGTCACACGCTTCACTCTCCTCTGGCGGCACTCGGCGAGTGTCCCACCCCCCGGCCTGCGACCGGATCCGTTGCGATCGCCGCACTGCTGTGTGCGGGCCGCTCATGCTTGTATCGTGCCGGACGTGACGCATGCCGACTGGGCAGATGTACGCGAACGGCTTTCGCGGCCGGCCGCCGCATCCGGTGTCGATACGGTGTTCGGCGCTGGGAGCCACGGCTGGACGCTTGAACCGCCGCTGGAAGCCGACGCCCTGGCCGACGTGGAGGCACAGCTTCGGATAGAACTGCCCGGCGAGTACCGGTCCTTCCTGCTGCAGGCGGGGCGCGGTGGGGCAGGCCCCGCCTACGGCCTCTTTCCCCTGCGTCGCGTGAACGGACGGTGGCAGTGGGAGGGCGATGGCGCCGACCTCACCGACCTGGACACGCTGGACCAGCCGTTTCCTCATGTCGAGGCGTTCAACCCGGCCGACGGTATGCCCGCGCCGCCTGATGAGGAAGATTTCGATTCCACCGAGGAGTTCAACGCGGCTGAGGATGCGTACTGGGAGCGGCACGACGCGGTCGTCTACGACCCTCGGCATTCGATCGGGCTGCTGTATCTGTGTCACCTTGGCTGTGCGTTACGGGAGGCCCTGGTGATCAGTGGCCCGGCGCGAGGTCAGATGTGGGCGAACGACACCGCTGACGACGAGGGATTCCGACCGCTCTGTGACGACGACGGAAAGCCGCTCGGGTTCGCCCGTTGGTATCGGCGCTGGCTGGATGAGGCAGAAGAGCAGGTGTTACATGGCGCCCATCCCTCTGCGTCAAGCTCAAGTGGGACATACGGGGACGAATAACGGATCTGCCGACTGACCGACTGGTGAAGGAGAATCAGTGGCGCTCACCTTTGGCGAGGCGGTCGGACGACTTGCCGATCGCGCGGCAGCTCGCCGACAGTCGGGAGCCAAACGGCTGCGAAAACTCGCCGATCCAGCGGCGGGGCTGGCGTTGCTGGAAGCGTTGCGGCGCGAAACCGGGGGTCCTCAGGCTTGGGAGACCCTCTACCACCTGGTGATGGCGCTCGGCGCCTGCGACCATCGGGCGTCGGTGCCGTACCTCTACGAACTCGCGCGTCATCCCTTCAAGGCCACCATGGTCCATACAGCGATCGGGGATGCGCTCGTTCGGTTGGACCAGGAGGATGATGACTCCACCCCAATTCTTCGGTGCCTCAACACCGGCAACGACCGGCTCATCGACGGGGCTTTCCGTGCGATGGCGATGCTGCACATGGTTCCCGACGACAAGACCATCGGACGAATCCTCGATTTTCTGGCTCCTCGGCTACCTGAGGACGGACTCCGTTTCTGGCCTGCCGTGGCGGCGGCGGATTGGCAGGGGCAGCCCGTGCACGCCTTCCTCACCACCTGCGCCGCAGGATCCCGAGAAGACGTCGCGGAGGCAGCCGCATCCTCACTCACTGGGAAGTACAAGACTTATCGACATCTGTGAGCAGATGGACACGGCCTGGCCGACCTATGGCGGCGTGCTCACTCCGCCCGTCATCAAGATCCACAATGACGGGCGGAGTCGGTCATTTACGCGGCCACGGACCGCTCGCCCACTCCGTATGAGAGATCGGAAAGCAGCGGGAGCCACCCTGTTAGCAGGGGTGTTGACAAGAAGCTCAAACGATCAAGAAACGAAGAAGGCCCCTGAGGGCGTAATGCCTGTTCAGAGGCCTTCCTGCTGCTGTGCGGCCGGAGGTACTCGAAACCCCAACCTTCTGATCCGTAGCCAAGGGCAGGTTCCAGGTCGTGAGACTCACACGCTGGTCAGGCGGTAGATGTGGTTCGGTGGGATGTGATCGCGTAAGACGGTGTTGCTGTACGCGACTGCTGTACTGAGCGAGAAAGCCGAGCGTTACATCGGCTCGGAGATCATGAGGCCGGTCTGGGCGATGAACCCGGCCAGGAGC
>NZ_JBPJUQ010000235.1:0-2511 GCF_051192615.1 Streptosporangium sp. G11 | reverse complement strand
TACCCGACACTGTCAGCAGCCACGCCGAGCTGACCGAAACCACATAGGAAACACTCCGGGAAACCGGGGGAACCTCAGGTGCGGCGAACACGTCCCGCACCTGCAGCGCCCGAAACAGGGCCTCCAGGACGCACACCGCATAGGCGTCACGATCCACCGCCCTTCCGGCAGGTCGGGGTTGGCGAAGACGGGCCGTTTCCACGCCGCGCTCACCAGCGAGGCGTCGATCTCCTTCGGCAGCAGCGGTTTCTTGCCGACCTGCCGGCGCGCCAGCTCCGGCAGGCGCCGCACCGCGGCCAGCACCTTGCGGCCGCCCGCCGCCGCCCCCAACGCCCTCGACTCGCCCAGCAGCTTCAAGAACGGCCGGACGGTGTTGTACTTGTCCACCAGCGCGGCGCGCAGCGCCGCCTCCGCGGCCCCGTCGTCTTCCGGCACGAGCTCTTCGACCGATTCCAGCGCGGCCAGCACCTGCTCCTTGCTCGCCCCGGCCTGCGCGGCGACCGCCGTCCACAACGCGGCCACATCCAGATCGGCGCCCACCTCGGCAACCAGGTCCAGCTGCTCCACCAGGACCCGGCCCGCCCGCGACAGCAGCTTGGAGGCCTTCTCCAGCTTCGGCAGCATCGCCATCCGCTCACCCGCCGACTTGCGCCGCGCCGGCGAGATCAACCGGGTGGCCATCAGCAGCGCAAACAGATCCAGGGCGTCGTCGATCGCCTCGGCCTCCAACGACCGGGTCACCCCCAGCATCGTGGCCGTCTTGCGCGGCTCGGACAGCCTGGCCAGCAGCGGCGCCTTGGTGCCCGCCCCGTACTTGGCGAGCGTCTTCATCCGCCGCACCGGCACCTTGTCCACCCGCACCCGCACCAGCCGAAACGCCGCGATGTCGTCCACCCGCTTGAGCGCCTTGGCCATCTCGGTGCCCGACTGCCGCTTGGGCGCCTGCCGCAGCCGCTCCAGCTCCGAGATCCGCGCCCCTTCGGGAACCACCAGCAGCCCCGACAACGCCCGCGGCAACCCCGCATCGGCGCGCTCCACCTGACGCGTCACCGTCGCATACAGGCGCTCATCAGCCCGCTCCCGCACCGAGCCGACCAGCCGCTCCAGCACCGTCACCCCCGGCAGCAGCACCCGATGCCGGCGCAGCCACGCCACCGACTGATCGAACAACGCCGTCGGCCCCTCGGCATGCGTCCACGCCCGCCCGTGCAAGAACGTCAAGAACCGCTTCGACAGAACCCGGCCCTCCCACGACTCCCGATCGTCGAAGTCGTGATAGCCGTAGACATCCCGGATCATCCACGCGTGCTCATAGACCGTCTTCGGCCGCTCCCCGTACCTCTTCACCTGCGAGGGGTCCCCGATGCCCAACTGTTCGGCCAGGTAGTCCACCACCGGCCACGGCACCTCGAGCGGGTCCTCCAGGAACAAGCCCTTGTGCCGGACCGTCCCGATCTGGATCGCCACGCCAAGGCGATGTGAATCCTGGCGCGACCGCCCGATCACCTCCCGGTCGAACGCGTCCAGGAAGAAGAACTTCTCCATGTCCGGCAGCGACGGCATCTCACCGAACGTCGCGTACGCCGTCCTCTGCTCATCAGACAGAAACTCTGCAGGCATGACCGACGACCGTAGGCACACCACCTAGCGCCCGGTAACAACCGGAAACACGCCACACGTCCAGATCTTGAACGGAAATGATCACCCGCGGGATGACCTGCCCAGGCGTCCAGCTAAGTTACTCGCCGGTACCGCCAACGGCTGTCCGCAGGTTCCTCAACCCCGTAGGTGCCGCGCGAGTGTCGATGAACCTCGCTGATGCGCTCGGTCAGGTGCCCATCACGTACCGCCCGGGGACCAGGGGCGCCCTGGCGACGGGCGTAGAAGGCGGCTCGGGAGACCTTCAGCAGCTCACACGCGCGTTTGACGTTGTGTCCGCTCTGCTTTTCCGCCTCAATGAAGGGGTGCACCCTCACCGGGTCTCCTTGATGCTCCTATGTCGTCAAGCCGCCGCTATCAACATCTGCTCGGCCGTATCGGAGATCGAGGCGTCGACGGCCTTGAGGGTGCGGTAGACCACGTCGGACAGGCGGCGACGCAGCAGCCGGATGGCCTCGGTGCGGGTCTTGCCCTCGGCCATCAGCTTGTCGAGGTAGGTCTTACCCGGACCGATGCCTCGGATCTGGGTAACGGCGATCATGTGCAGGGCGCAGTTCATACGCCGGTTGCCGCCGCGGTTGAGGCGCACCCGGCTGCTGCTGCCCGACCAGACGGGGATGGGGGCGGTGCCGGTGAAGCGGGCGAAGGCCGCCTTGGAGCGGAACCGGTGCACTCCGGCGGTTTCGCCGATGATCGTGGCCGCGCTCAGCACGCCGCAGCCGGGGATGGCCAGTAACTGCGGGGCCATGCTTGCACGAGTTGTCTCAGCTGACCTTCCAGCTGGTTGATGCGCACCGTTAACTGCCTGCAGCGCTCGCGCAGTTCGCGGGCGATCTGCGCGACGACCCCTGG
>NZ_JBPJUQ010000234.1:0-2606 GCF_051192615.1 Streptosporangium sp. G11 | reverse complement strand
CGGGCATGCGGCGTGGGCGCCGGTCCCGTCCCGCGCCCGCCCGGCGCGGACGGCCGGACCCCGCCGCCCGCCGCACCAGCCCGTCCGCCGTACCGAACGCCGCGCCGACCGTGAACGCACTGCCGCCCGCTCCGACCACCGGCCCAACCGCTACGCGGCCCCTCCGGGGTCCTTCGGATTGCGCCGGCCGCTCCGCTCGTGTTCATCAGGAACGCTCGAATGGTGGGATAACACCTCTGCCGCCCCGCTTCCGATGCGCGGGCCTGGCGGCCCTGTGCTTCGGGTCGGGTTGCCACCGGATGACATGGTTACCAACAGCGAGAGCGACCTACCTTCGCCGTCGCTATCAGGTGTCCCTGGCCTGCCGTAGCCGGTCCAACGCGTCATTGACCAGGCGGCCCAGGTTTCCCAGTTCGTACGCCATCCGGTGACGTTCGTTGTCCTCCCAAGCTCTGATAGCCGCCCCGAGGCTGCCCGATCTCCCGGCAGTGACGATGATCTCTTGGCCGTTGACTCTCTTCGTTGCCGCATCGCCCAGGATGACCCAGCCGTACACGATCACGTCTCCCGAACGGCCAGGATCAGGTCAACCACCTTTTCCGGCTGTCCCTGCCCGACAGCCTGAAGATCAGAGCCGTTGCGGATAGACACCAGGTAGCAGCCCGAGCGCGGCCCCACGGTCACCGTGACATCGCGCCAGCCTTGAGGACCTTTCACGGTCAGTTCTGGCGGGTGTCGCTTCACCCACGTCCGGGAGTCAGGTCGATTCGGCCAGGTGGGGAGATCTACGTGGTTGCCGTAGAGGCCGAGGCTGATCGTGTTGTGGCGGTGGGCACGAATGCCATGTTCGGTGAGAAGTCGTTGCACGACGGCCAAAGCCCTGTCCTGGCTTTCCGCTGTAGCGTCGTTGATCACCTCGCCGCACTCGTCGCCACGCTGGTTTTCGCCCTGCCCCTCTGTTTCGCCTCGCGTCACTCTCATAACACCCGCCTTTCCTCTCACAGGTGCGCGCTCTTTGGGGCCCTCATGGTTCCGACCCGTTTCTGAGAGCACCAGCAAGGGCATCGCTTACAGCGATAGGAGTGCTAGGGGAAAGATCGCTCACAGCGATACGCTCGTTCCGTGGATGTGCGGACTTTCCCAGAGGCCCTTAAAGCGATCATGGAGCAGCAAGGGTGGACCCAAACCGATCTCGCCCGTGAGCTAGGTGTTTCCCAGGCATGGGTCTCTGAAGTGTCCCGAGGTCAGAAGGACACCGGCATGGCCAAGGCCATCAACCTACTGGCGCGCGTAGGCTGGGAAATACGCATATCGCCCAAAGTGGAGGAGTCTGTGGAACGCAGGGAATTCCTGGCAGCAGCCGCGTCCGTTATCTTCGTTCCCTCTACTAGCGCGAACCCCTATCAAGACGCCAACTATGTAAACACGTTGGCTACATCACTTGCTCGCAGCCGGTATGAGCTTGGCGGAATTCCGCTCATGTCGCGCGCGTCAAGCCATATGCAGCACATCGATCGGATATTGAAAGACGTCAGCGAGCGGCCTCTGCAAAAAGCGGTTTCTGAGCTTATGTATCAGGTCACCCTTGTTCTGTATGACGCGGGGAAGCTTGCCCAAGCCGACCGGACCGGCGGCATCGCGCTTGACCTCGCACTCCGAGCCCAGGACTTCAAGAGCCAGGCTCGCGCGTACGACAGCCTGAGCCGGGTCAGTCTCTATCGAGGTGATCATGCCCGAGGGGTCACCTACGCTCAGCGAGGACTACAAGTCCCGGACATCACGAGCAGCCAGCAGGCATCTTTGAGCATGCGGCTAGGGCGTTCCCTGGCACTCATACCGGAGCAGAAAGCAGCATCCCGGGACGCGCTTGATCGTGCCCTCAACGTCGGAGGGCTCTCCCCCTTCGGAGAGGCCGCCTTAGCGGGTGACGTCGGCATAGGACTGAGCCATCTTCGTGAGTACGGGGAAGCCGGAACGCTGTTGAATGAGGCAGCCAGCACGATCGGACAATGGTCACCGCTTTTCCGGGCGCAATACCTGGGACGGCAGATACAAACAGCACTAAGGGCTTCTGACCCGTCTTTCGCAGCCGATCGGATGAACGAACTGGCGCGAGCGCTCCCGTTCGTCGCTTCGGCGAGAGTCAACAAACGGGTTCATGAAATCCTCCGAGCGTCCCTTAAATGGAACGCGACCCCGGAGATACGGCAGGCCCGCGAACACCTGCAATCCATGATTTCTCCCGAAGCCCCACCGCCCGCCGCGTGACAACGGGCCTCACAATGCTGCCCGTTCTTTGGCGATCCTGCGGGCAGTGGCAATGCGTTGCCGAGCCAGTTCCGCCCAGAAGGGTTCGCCGTGTCGGTGGCCGCTTCCGGCGTAGCGCCACGCCGACAGGGTGAGCGTGGTCTCTTCGGCAGGATCGGGCAGGCCGAGAAGCATCCGGGCCTGCGCGGCCCGGTAGTCGGCACGGGTCCGGCGGAGTTCCCCGAGGGTGGTGGAGTAGTAGCGGCTCTTGGTAGAGAAGTGGGATCTGGCAAGATTTTCGTGATGGGTGACTGTGGGTGTTCATGATCATGCGAGCAGGACTCGTTTTCGCAGGAGTG
>NZ_JBPJUQ010000233.1:0-2627 GCF_051192615.1 Streptosporangium sp. G11 | reverse complement strand
TCGCGACCACTCGCCACCACGTCCCACAGCTCCTCGGGTGAGGACACCCCACCCGGATAGCGACACGCCATCCCCACCACCACGATGGGGTCGGAGTCGGCCACGGCGGCGGCGGTCTCGGTGGTGTCCTTCGCCTCCCCCGTCAGCTCGGCCGCAAGGTGGTCGGCCAAGGCGGCGGGCGAAGGGTGGTCGAAGACCAGAGTGGTGGGGAGCCTCAGCCCGGTCGCCGCGGTGAGCCGGTTACGCAACTCCACAGCGGTCAACGAGTCGAACCCCAGCTCCTGGAACGCTCGATCCACCGCGACACCGGCCGGATCCGAATGCCCCAGCACACCGGCCACCTGCACACGCACCAGATCCACCAGCGCCGCGCGGCGCTCGCTGTCATTGAGCCCCGCGAAAGCACCGGGGCGGTGTCCGGCCCCGGTCCTTCGTGCGGGGACGAGGGGACGCAGCACCGATGGCAGCCGGTCGCCGAGGGCCCGGAGCGCGGCGTGATCCCAACGGGTGACCGTGGTCGTGGCGTGGGTCAGACTCTGCGCGACGTCGAACAGGGCGAGCGCCTCCTCTGTGCCCAGAGAGACCAGGCCGCTGCGGGCGATCCGTTTGCGGTCGGTGGCGGAGAGGGACTCGGCCATGCCGCCGGCCTGTTCCCACAGGCCCCAGGCCAGGGAGATCGCGGGCAGCCCCAGCGCACGCCGGTGCTGCGCCAGCGCGTCCAGATAGGTGTTACCCGCAGCGTAGTTCCCCTGCCCTGCCGTACCCAGCACACCGGCGACCGACGAATACAGCACGAACGCCGTCAACTCACGGTCACGGGTCAGCTCATGCAGGTTCCAGGCCGCGTCGGCCTTGGGACGCATGACGGCGGCCAACCGCTCCGGGGTAAGGGAGGGGATCGAACCGTCGTCCAGGACGCCGGCGGTGTGGACGACGGCGGTCACCGAATGCGCGGCCAGCACCTTCGAGAGGGCCTCGCGGTCGGCGGCGTCACACGCGACCAGGGACACGGCCGCGCCCAGCTCCGTCAGCTCCGACTCAAGCTCCCGAGCTCCCGGAGCCTCAGAACCACGGCGGCTCAGCAACACCAGCTCACGAACGCCGTGCTCGGCGACCAGATGCCGGGCCAGCACCGCCCCCAGACCACCGGTACCACCGGTGATCAACACCGCGCCCTGATCCCAGGCGGGCGAGGACTCGGCGGCGACGACCGCCCGGGTCAGTCCGGGGACGAACGCCTTCCCGTCACGGAAGGCGATCTGGGGTTCGTTCGAGGCCACCGCCCGCGCCAGTGACTCGTCCGACAGGTCCTCATCGGAGTCCACCAGAACGAACCGGCCCGGGTTCTCGGACTGCGCCGAACGCACCAGCCCCCACACACCGGCCGCGCTCAGCCCCGGCAGCTCCTCATCTCCCACACCGACCGCGCGCCGTGTCACCACGACCAGCGGTGAGGTGCGAGACGACTGTTCCTGTATCCGCTCCAGAACGGCGGCGGCGGTCTCCACGGCATCGCCCACCGGCACGTGAACGATGTCCAGCGACGGCAGCGGCTCCGGAGCGACGGCATCGAGTGGCCGGGCCGTCCAGGTGAGGGTGTGCAGGCCGTCGGAGGGCGCCCCGGCCTGGCGCAGGCTTTCCCTCGTCAGCGGGCGGAGCGTCAGAGAACCGGACGCCACGGGAACGTTCAGCTCGTCTGTCGCCACCAGTGTGAGGGTGTCGTCGCCCGACCAGGTGAGCCGGACCCTCATCACCGAGACCTCCGGCTTCGTGACCCGGACGTCGTTCCAGACGAAGGGGACCACGAGCCGGTCACCGCCCTCGACGAGAACCGTCCGGACGGCGGCGTCGAGCAGCGCCGGATGGAGCGTGAAGCGCGCCGCCTCACCCGCCTCCTCAGGCAGGCCCACCTCCGCGAAGACCACTCCGTCGCCATGCCATGCACGCTTGATCCCGAGAAACGCGGGACCGTACCCGTAGCCAAGATCACTCAGGTGCTCGTGGAAGGTCTCCAGGTCCACTTCGGCGGCGGCGGCCGGCGGCCACACCGGCAGACCCTCCGCCTGGACGTCGTCCTCGGGGATGAGGAAGCCGGTGGCGTGCCGGGTCCACGGCTGCTCGTCCCCGTCCGGCCGGGAGAACATCGAGACGGAACGCCTGCCGTCGTCGGCGCTCTGCTCCACGACGACCTGGAGCCTGAATCCTCCGCGCTCGGAGAGCACCAAGGGCGCTTCGAGCATCAGCTCCTCGACGCGCTCGCAGCCGACCTGCCGTCCGGCCCGCAACGCCAGGTCGACGAAGACCGTGCCCGGCACCAGCGTCGCGCCGAGGACCGAGTGATCGGCCAGCCAGGAATGCGCGGTCAACGACAGGCGGCCGGTCAGTACCACCGACCCGCCTTCCGCGACGTCCATGACCGCGCCCAGCAGCGCATGTCCCGCACCGTCGAGACCGAGACCGACGGCATCGCCCGGGGTCCCGACAGACGTGATCCAGTGGCGGCGTCGTTGGAAGGGGTAGGTGGGCAGGTCGACCTTCTGTGCTCCGGTGCCGCTGTAGAAGGCGCTCCAGTTCGCGGACGTGCCGTGGAGGTGGAGCTGAGCCAGCGCGCTGATCAGGGCATCGGC
>NZ_JBPJUQ010000232.1:0-2723 GCF_051192615.1 Streptosporangium sp. G11 | reverse complement strand
ACGCACTCCTGGCGCGAGAGGATCTGCAGACCTGCCGAGTCGAGCTTCATACCCTCCAGGCTGCCCGCCCGTTCTCCAAAGGCGTTAGGGACGAAAGTCCCCTTTCTCACCGACGATCTGCCCTCAGTCGGGCGGCCATGGCAGCGACCTGGGTGCGCCGCTGCATGTCGAGCTTGCCGAGCAGGTTGGAGACGTAGTTCTTGACCGTCTTCTCGGCCAGAAACATCCGCTCGCCGATCTGCCGGTTGGTCAGGCCCTCGCCGATCAGTTCCAGGATCTGCCGCTCCTGATCCGACAGCGCGGCCAGCGGGTCCTTCCTCGCCGCCTGGTCGCGCAGGCGCGCCAGCATCGAGGCCGTGGTCTGCGGATCCAGCAGCGACTGCCCGGCGGCGACCGTGCGGACCGCCCCCACCAGGTCCGAACCGTGAATCTGCTTGAGCACATACCCCGAGGCCCCGGCCATGACCGCGTCGAACAACGCGTCGTCGTCGGCGTAGGAGGTCAGCATCAGGCACGCCAGGCCGGGCAGCTGGGAGCGGACCTCGCGGCACACGTCGACACCGTTACCGTCGGGCAGGCGGACGTCGAGCACGGCGACATCGGGCTTGAGGGCGGGGATGCGGGCGATGGCCGACTCGGCGGTGCCGGCCTCGCCGATCACCTCGATGTCGTCCTCGGAGCCGAGCAGCGCGGCGACACCACGCCGTACCACCTCATGGTCGTCCACCAGGAAAACGCGAATCATGCTCCGCACGTTAGCCCCCCTGGGCACGGGCCGGTAGGGACCAAGGACCCCGCGTGTCACGCCGGCCGCCGGCGGGACCCGGCGCGATGGTGAGGACCGGAAGACCCTGCCCCCACACGGTGAGGTCGGGACCTGTGACCCTGGGGCGGACCGTCCGGCGGGAGTTCGATGAGGAAGGAGAGGACGTCCCGCACTACGCGCACCGCGGTGTGGCGATCGTCTGTCCCCGGCGACGCCCGAATCACGGGGACGCCCGAAGGATTCGCAGGAATCGAGGAGAAGAAAATGTCGATCACCGTCAGTGACGTGATGGGCCGCACCGCCATCGCCGTGCGGCAGGACGCCGGCTTCGCCGACATCGTGGCCGTGATGAGACGCTTCGCCGTGGGCGCGGTGACGGTCATCGACGCGGACCGCCGTCCGGTCGGAGTGGTCTCCCAGGACGACCTGCTGCTCAAGGAGAGCGACGCGGTGCGCCACGGCATCCCCGTTTTCGAGAGCGCCGCCCGCCGCCGAGAGCACGAGAAGGCGGCGGCGGTCGTGGCCAGGGATCTGATGACCTCGCCCGCGATCACCGTCACCCCGGGGACGCCCGCCCGGGACGCGGCGCGGCTCATGCACGACAAAAGGATCCAGCAGCTCCCGGTGATCGACCCGGTGACCGGCCGCCTCGCCGGCATCCTGCACCGGGCGAACCTGCTGCGCGTCTTCGACCGCCTCGAGGCCGAGCTGCGCGCCGAGGCCGAAGCCGTCGCCCTCGACCTGACCGCCACCGGCTCCGAGGTGACCATCGGTATCGAGAACGGCGTGGTGACGCTCGACGGCAAGGTCGAACGCCACTCGCAGGTCGTTCAGATCGTCCAGGCGATCCGCCGGCTCGAAGGCGTCATCGACGTCACCTCGCGGCTAGAGCACGGCGACGACGACCTGCTCGTCCTCCCGCCGCTGCTGTAGACCGCCGTGGAAGAGACGTGCGCCGATCGCGAAAAGGCCGAAAGTCCCACGGGCGCGGTTCGTACGGCACTGTGACCGGGCTTGGGAAAGCGATGTGATGAGGACATCACGAAGACCGCTGAACACCACGGAACAACATGGAAAGGGGAGCCGTCATGGCCACCACTCACGGACACGACGTTCACACCGGGCTGGCCACGGGCGCCGTCCCCGCACAGACCGTTCCCGCACACGCCATTCCCACACCGGCCATCGCGACCCCGGCCGTTGAGCGCCAGGCCACCCGGCGTCCGGCCGACTACGTCTGGGCGATCGCCCGTATCGGCCTGGGCTGGGTCTTCCTGTGGGCGTTCGTGGACAAGCTTTTTGGCTGGGGGTTCGCCACTCCCGCCGAGCGGGCCTGGATCAACGGCGCCAGCCCCACCACCGGCTTCCTCAAGGGCACCGGCGAGAACGCCCTGGGCGGGGTGTTCACCGCCCTGGCCGGACAGGTGTGGGTCGACTGGCTGTTCATGCTCGGCCTGCTGGGCGTCGGCGCCGCTCTTCTCCTGGGGGTGGGCCTGCGCGTCGCGGCTGTGGCCGGCGGCCTGATGATGGTCCTGATGTGGGCCGCTGAACTTCCCCTGCAGACCAACCCCTTCATGGACGACCACCTCATCTACGCCGTCGTCCTGGCCGGGCTGGCCCTGACCGGCGCCGGCACCACCTGGGGCCTCGGCACCTGGTGGGCCGCCACCCCCCTGGTGGGCCGCCACCCCATCCTCCGATAACCGTCCCCGCCCACAGACGAAAGACCCGCTCCCTCCGCACGGGAGTGGGTCTTTCCACGTCCCGAACATGGAATCTCCCGGCGTCCCACCCGACACCGCACATCTCGCGGTCGCCTACGAGAATGCGGGCCGGTTCCCGGCGCCGACTCCTGTTCGGCCCGGCAGGTGAGGACCTAGTGCAACGTTCCTGATTGAGGGTGTGGATACCAGCTGAGCTGGGGGAATGATGGTTTCAGGGGCCATCATGCCGAAGC
>NZ_JBPJUQ010000231.1:0-2789 GCF_051192615.1 Streptosporangium sp. G11 | reverse complement strand
AGAAGGTCATCACACAATGGCCACGATGCCACCGCGATGACAATCCGTCACCCCATCACGAAAATCTTGCCAGATCCGAGAAGTGGCCCCGGTACCCCAGCATGTGCGACCAGCGCCGCAGCGGGAGCAGCCGATATTGAGGCAAGCGGTTCAGGGCGAAGCAGGTCAAGATCATGCGTCGGGCGTGTTCGGTCACATCCAGTCGGACGATGTCCCGAGCGTCACGGATGCGTCGGTCCACCGTGCCCGCCGACTCGGCGCCCTTGGTCGCGTACTTGGCCACGTAGGAGGCCACCCGCTGGTCGCTCACGCCGTCCAGGTCGGTGGAGAGGTAGACCGGTCGCACGTCGAGTTGAGCACCCCAGCGCAGCAGGACCGGCGGAGGAGCGTCCGGCGATTGCTTCGAGGCCGGGACGACGATCTGTGCGGCGGCCTGCCGGATCGCGGCATCCAGCAGCGGAACGGTTGCCCAGTCCGGCGGAGGGGAGGCAGGGCCTTCCGGGCCGTCGAGGCGGATCACCGCGTGGAAGTGGACCAGGCCGCGCGCTTGGTACTCGGCGACCTTGGCATACGACAGGCGCAGCACCTCACGCAGGTGAGCACGACGCACGCCGAACTGCCGAGCCAGGACAGCGGGGAGTGCTTGGGTGAAGCGGCGCCACAGCTCTCCCGCGTGAGCGTTCCACAAGACCGCGCCCTGGTAGTCATAGCAACTGGCGCAGAGTGGTTGCCCCACTTGCGGGTCATCGCGGTCATGGCGCCTGCCGCAGCCCTCATAGCGGCCATGGGGACAAGTCGGAGAGTCGCGCCGGGGACGACATGGCAGCGGGTTGCCGTCCTTGCCGGTGCGGTGAGCGTGGACCGCGCCGAAGGAGGGAGCGGTGAAGGTGGCGAACACCCGAGGATGACCGCCTACATCCTCGGGGACGCCCTTGCCGCCGCGCAGGCCGGAGATTATGAGGTGATAGGTGTCGTCCTTGTAGACCGCCGAGCAGGCCGGACACCGGGAGGCGCGACGGTTGCCACAGGCGGTCAGCAGGAACCCGGTCGGTTCGTCGGCCGTCCGGTAGACGTCGAGGATCTCACCGGTCGCGCCGTCGAAGGTCAGGCGTTCACCGTGCAGGCGGACCGGTTGGGCACAGCCGCCCGTGGCATAGACCATGCGTTGCCACCGGGCGAAGTCCGGCATGGCCGCGCGTTGCATCGCGGCCAGGATGTCAGGGGCGAAGGAGGGAGCCAGGTTCACGCGGCGCCCCTCCTATCCACCTCATCGGACAGGGAGGCGTCGTGTCCTTCGGCGACACTGGCGCCCAGCACAGCGGCGACACGTCGCCATTTCTCGTCAGACCAACGCGGGGACTGTTCGGCTTGTCGTCTGCCCCACTCCCGGGCAGACAGGGGGGTTTTAGGGTTCAGGTGGCCTCCTCCGTCGTGGATGGAGTCACCGCCCGCCGGACGACAGGACATCGCACACCGTCACCAGGACAGCCGAAAGACAGCCGTTGGCATGTGGTGCGCAGCAGCGAGAGATCAGATTGGAGTGCGGCGAGAAAGTGGATGGCGCGCTCTGTGTGGACACCTACCGTCGGGCCGGGTAAATCCGACGATCATCGGTGATCATGAAACGTGTTTGTGCCCGGATTGAATATGCGCCTGAGTTGATTCGCCGAGAAGTTCGCTGCGTCGTGCCGTGAGAGGGGCGATGACTTCTTACGCAGATCTTTTGTACCACTTGATAAACGCTTTCACACCGCCGAGCGTTCCCTTCCGGCGCTATATGAGGACGTCTGTACGGCGTCCATTGACGTCCGTGAAAGTCCGTAGACGTCCGTGAGAGTCCGTAGACGTCCGGCCATCACCGGCTGTTCGGCAGGAAAAAGGAAGAGAGCCGTCACCTTTGGGTAAGGCTGACAGCTCTCTGGGAAGCTCAAGACGTCCAGGACGTCTTGCGGGTCACTCCTCGCGCCACACCGGTTGAAGAAGGTCCGGATTGAAGATCTTCTGTCCCTGTCCAGCGGGATACATGATCACGGCGTGAAGCGCCTCCCGGATGTACGTCCGTTTCGTGGAGATCGGGAACCCGCCCTCCGCCTCAGGCAGGTACCAACGCCGCCGGATCTCCGCCACGTCCGTACTCGCTCGTGACTGTCGCAGTTCGACGGAAGCGGCGAAGCCAGCGGCCTCAGCTCGGAGTCGCGCGGTCTCTTGCTCCAGGCCGGGAGCCAGCTTGAAGAAGAGATCGTTGCTGATGTTGCCCGCGTTCCACTGCCTGGTCAGTTCGTCGAGTCGCGACTTGACCTCCTCCAGTTCCTCTTCCCTCTCCCAGCTGGACTGCTTGGCCGAGGCGGTGAACGCCGCCTCTTCCAGCTTCGCCAGCACCGCTTCCGAGACGTACTCGTCCACCATGTCGCCACGTCGCGAGACTCCACCACAGCCACCCTGCGACTTGCTCAAGCATGTGTAGGTGTGATGTCCGGCGTCCTTCTTCCGGTTCACACGAAGCGGCGTGTTGCAGAGCGTTCCGTCCGGACGCGTGCGACCACATCGGAGAATTCCCGAGAGCATGTAAGTGTGGTCCCGGTAATCGGGCTGATGCGGCTTCACGATCTTCATATCCCGACCGATGAAATAGCCTTTGCGACTGTCGAAAACGGCCCGGATAGCGGACCACTCCTCAACGGTGAGAATTGTCGCCCACTGACCTTGGACCGGGTACTGCATTCGTAGATCTTGATTCGTTTGGCCCCGCCAGGGGACGTAGTTAGGCCATCGTCGGTGCGTGACGTGCG
>NZ_JBPJUQ010000230.1:0-2806 GCF_051192615.1 Streptosporangium sp. G11 | reverse complement strand
CGGCCGCGATCGCTCCGTTGAAGGCGCCCACCGAGGTTCCGATGATCAGGTCCGGGATGAATCCTCGCTGTTCCAGGGCGTATCCGACACCGACCTGCGCGGCTCCGAGCACTCCGCCGCCGCCCACCACCGCGGCCACGGGGCGGGGAAGGGCGCGCAGGCCCACCGGCTGCAAGCCCGCCACCGGGCGGCTCGATGCCGAAAGGCGCGTCCCGGCGTCGCCTGTCATGGTCTGACGCTGCTGATCGCCGTGAGCACCCGGCCGGTCGCCCTGGCCGATGCCGCCACCAGCGGAGGAGGCCGATTTCCGGCGATGTACAACACTCATGGTCCGTCCTCTCTCGCGACGGCGCCTGATCGGATGCGTTTCTCGGCCAAGACCAGGCAGCGGCCAAAACCGGGCGGCCACCACATCACTGAACTACTGACTTTGTCGGCCGGCGTATTCGTTCGAGTCGTCGCCGTGACCGGTGACAACGATCGCCGGCCCGGTTGGCAGACTGGGGTTTCCTCTGGAAACGAGCGGGGTCGGAGCCCGGCGTCCAAATGGAAGGGGCTCCACTTTCGCGATCAGGTGAGGTCGGCGAGGTCCTCCTCGGTGAGGGTGATCGAGCGGGCGGTCAGGTTCTCCTCCAGGTGGGCCACGGAACCGGTACCCGGGATGGCCAGGGCGACCGGAGACAGGGCCAGCAGCCAGGCCAGGGCGATTCGACGGGCGGTGGCGCCGTGCCGGTCGGCGACCTTGAGCAGGCCGGGGTCGTTGAGGTCGGCCCTGCCGCCACCGAGGGGGAAGAACGGGACGAAGGCGATGCCGGCCTGCGTGCAGGCCTCCAGGACGGCCGTCTCGTCACGGTCGGCGATGTGGAAGTTGTTCTGGACGGCCACGACGGGAGCGATCGTACGGGCCTCGGCGAGATGGCCGGCATCGACGTTGCTGATGCCCAGGTGGCGGATCAGCCCCTCCTCGCGCAATGCGGCGAGCACCTCGAAGCGTTCGGCGAGCGACTCGCCGTGCGGAGGTTCCATCGTGCCGATGCGCAGGTAGACCAGGTCAAGGCGGTCCAGGCCCAGGCTTTCGAGGTTGGCTTCGACCTGGGGCCGAAGATCGGCGGCGGTGCCCTGGCCGGGACCGCCGGGACCGAAGACCGGGCCGACCTTGGTGGCGATGACCAGGGCGTCCGGGTACGGGGACAGGGCCTCGCGGATCAGGGTGTTGGCGCGCACCGAGCCGTTCCCGCTGCGATAGAAGTCGGCGGTGTCGATGTGGTCGACGCCGAGTTCGACGGCGCGGCGCAGGACGGCGCGGCCGGACTCGGGGTCGCGGGCGGGTCCGCCCGGGCTGCCCTGGGGCAGGCGCATGGCGCCGAAGCCGAGCCGCTCGATCGTCAGATCGCCGCCGAGGCGGAACTGGCTGGTCATGTCTCTCCTCGTGATGTGATGTGCCGCCTGCGGGAAGACTCAGATCGCCGCTTCGGCCGGCGCCGAAGCAGGACCCCGTGGCACGAGCAGGGAATCCACTTCTTCGGGCGGCGGAGGAAGTCGGCGTGCCGAGCGTGGCCGGTCGGTGATCACGGCGCTGCGGTGGACCCGCCCCTGCCGTGTGCCGCCTGGTGCGTGAAGGCGGCGGTGTCCGCTCGGCTGATCGTCGGGTCGCCCTTCGGCGGCAGCCGGTCACTCACGCTGTGTGTGCCCTTGGCGGGGCCGTGGATCGGCTTGGTCGGGTAAATCACGGTCCGGTCCAGCCCGCTGGAGCGAATGCGCCCGTCCGCGATCTTCTTGTACGCGTGGGTCGATCGCGGCAGCGTGCGGTGGATCGGCTTCTGTGTGGTGCTCGACCGGTCGCAGGTGTGGCCGGCACCGAACACGACGGCCACACCAGGCAGGAGACGCCTCGGTCGCGCCGCATGCGACTGCGGGGCCGAACCCCCGACGAACGTGACCGTCTCCTCGAGCGGTGCCCGGCCCGTACGGGCGTGACCCACCGTGACGTCCTCGAACCCGATCGACATGCCACAGAAGAGGATGAGCCCGTCCGGGGGTGACAAGACCTCCGCGACGGTCCTGTGATACACCGACCACGCCATCTGCGGGCAGCTGTGCAGCCCTTCGGCGCGGAGCAGCAGCATGACGGTCTGCAGATACATGCCGACGTCGGCCCATTGGGGCGAGCCCATGTCGCGGTCGATGTAGCAGAACAGGGCGGCCGGCGCGCCGAAACAGTCCCAGTTCGCGACGGTGGCCCTCTGGCGCGCCTCCCAGTCCTCGCGCGAGATACCGAGTGCGCCGTAGCGCTGCGCGCCGAAGGCGGATCGGCGCTCGCGGTACGGGGACTTCAGCGCGGGCGGGTACATCTTGTACTCCCGCTCGTCCCAGGGGTCGCCTGCGGCCACGCGCTCGCCGGCGCGCTTCTTGAGCTCGGCCAGCGGCTCGCCGGTCAGCACGTAGACGCGCCACGGCTGGAGGTTCGATCCGGACGGCGCCCAGGCCGCGGCGGACAGCACGCGCTCCAGCACCTCCATCGGGACAGGCCGGTCGGTGAATCCCCGCACCGCCCGTCGGCTCGCGACCGCCTCGTAAACGTCCACGATCGCCCCCCATCTGCTTGACGCATCTACTTTTCATTACGTTCACGACCGTATCATTCGCGATGGTATCAATCAATACCATCTGGTGGATTATGAGCACATTGTGAGGTAGGTAACTCGCACAGGAACCGACCGCGAACGTCGTCTGCCGCCCCGTCGCGGGAACAACCCTCACGCCAGCCGACGAGGTACGCGCCGGGGCCGGGCCGAGGTCCACCCGC
>NZ_JBPJUQ010000229.1:0-2807 GCF_051192615.1 Streptosporangium sp. G11 | reverse complement strand
CAGTTCGAGGTCGCGCTGGAGGGCCTCCAGCATGCCCGGCGGCGGGTCGATGGCCGGGCGCTTCGCGGCGATCGGTGCGGTGGCCTGGGCGGGGACGCTCTGGCCGCGGTCGGCGCCGGCTGGTACGGCGGCGAGGGTGAGCGCGGTGACCGCCAGGACGCATCCGGCGGTGGCGGCGTATCTGCGAGACATGGATCTTTTCTCCTCGACCTCGGCTTTCACAGCATGAGGGGGGAGATCACCCTGTATGACCCGTGGATCATGTGATGGGGCACTGTCACCTTAGATCAGCCGACGCCGGTCATCGGCGCACAAGCCATACGCCACGCGGGCGGCGATACTTCGCCGGGGGCGCCGACACGCTGTCGCGCCATGACGCCCTTGCCGCCGGGAGCGGGGCACGGAAGGCTCGATCGGCGACCCCGTTGCCATCCCGCGAGGCTCGTGGGCGGCGTACGGAACTCGCAGAGGGGGCACGGAGGGCTCGATCGGCGATCCAGGGGGCACCCTGTCCGCTTCACCGCCTCGGCGCGCCGTCCGCGCCCGCGCGGGGGCCGCGGAAGGCGCGCCGGTAGGTGTGGGGGGTGGTGCCCAGGCGCCGGGCGAAATGGTGGCGCAGCGTGGCGACCGAGCCGAATCCGGCTCGTTCGGCGACGGTGGCGATCGGCTCGTCGGTGCTCTCGAGATGGTGCTGGGCCAGCAGGACGCGCTGGCCGGTGAGCCACTGGAGCGGCGTGGTGCCGATCTCCCGGTGAAAGTGGCGGGCGAAGGTGCGCGTCGACATATTGGCCTGGCGGGCCATTCCTTCCACGGTCAGCTCCTCGTGGAGGTTGGCCTCCAGCCAGGCCAGCAGGGACGCGAGGTGCCCGGTGCCCGGCTTGGGGTCCGGGCGCCTGACGTACTGGCTCTGGCCGCCCTCGCGGTGCGGGGGCGCTACCATACGCCGGGCGATGTCGCCCGCGACGGCGCTGCCCTGTTCCTTGCGTACCAGGTGCAGGCAGGTGTCGATTCCGGCGGAGGTCCCGGCGCCGGTGATGACCGGGTCCTCGTCGACGTAGAGGACGCCCGGCTCCACCCGGGTCTTCGGGTAGCGGCGGGCGAGCTCCTCGCCGTAACGCCAGTGGGTGGTGCAGCGGCGGCCGTCCAGCAGGCCGGCCTCACCGAGCAGGAAGGCGCCGGAACAGATGCTGAGCACGCGCGCTCCGCGCCCTACCGCGGCCCGGAGTGCCGCGAACAGTTCCTCCGGGTGGCGCACGTCCGGATCCGAGGCCGGGACGCCGATGAGGTCCGCCGACTCCAGCCGCTCCAGCCCGTGCGGGGTCTCGACGCGGAAGCCGTGCCGGGTACGCACGCTGCCCCCCGTGGCGGAGACGACCGCGAAGTCGTAGGAGGGCAGGCCGTCGTCGCTGCGATCGATGCCGAAGACCTCGCAGAACACCCCGAGCTCGAACGCGTGCCCGCCGTCGAGCGCCAGGACGGCGACGTCGCGAAGCATGGGAATCCTCCCGGTGAGGGTACGGACCTGCCGCGACGTGCTGGCAGGAATTTCACGATATTAGTCGTTTCTGCCACTTTTTGAGCCGGTGGGTCTCTGGAAAGCTGGCACCGGGCCGGCTGAATCGCCGCCGGACCGCCGCCGGAACGGCAATGGCCCGGTCCGACGATCTTCTTCTCCTCGACAGCTAGGCGCACGATGACGATCGATCACCCCACCGACACCGATGCCGACACCGATACCGCCACCACCGGCGAGGCCTCCGCGAGGGCGGCACAGGTGCTGCGCGCCCTCGCGCTCGACGAGGAGCTCAAGTGGCGGGTGCCCGCCGACCCTGTGCTCGGCCCCATCGCCAGGCGGGTGGCCCGGCGTTTCGTGGCCGGGGACAGCCTCGCGGAGGCGCTGGAACGCGTGGCGGAAATTCTCGCGAGCGGGCACCGGGCGAACGTCGAGTACATGGGGGAGAGCTGCCGTGACCCGGAGCGGGCCCTGGCGGAGACGGCCGTGTTCGTCGACGCCGCCCGGCGGCTTCCGCCGCGGTGCTCGGTCTCCCTCGATCTCTCGCACATCGGCCTGGCGATCGACGAGGAACTCGCCCTCGACAACGCCACCCGCATCGCTCAGGCCACCGCCGGCACCGGACGGGAAATGATCATCTCGGCCGAGGGCTCCGACCGCACCGACGCGGTCCTGTCGGTGCACCGCAGGCTGTGCGAGCGTTTCGACCACGTCGGGGTCACCGTCCAGGCGAGGCTGCACCGCACCGGCGAGGACCTGCGGGGGCTCCTCGCCCTGCCGGGCCGGATCCGCCTGGTGAAGGGCGCCTTCCTGGAGCCGGAGGCCATCGCCTACGCGCGCGAGGACGCCGCGCTGCCCGCCGCCTACCTGCGCTACGCCGAGTCACTGGCCGACTCGGGACACCTGTGCTCGTTCGCGACCCACGACTGGGACCTGATCCACCGCATCGACCACCACCTCGGCGGGGCAGGCCGCGACGACGCGCCGTGGGAGTTCGAGACCCTGCTCGGCCTCGGCCCCGACCGCCTCACCGCGATGGCCGCACACGGTCACCCCACCCGCGAGTACGTCGTCTTCGGCACCGAATGGTGGCTGTACGTGTGCAACCGGCTGGCCGAAGATCCTCAACGCCTCCTCCAGGCCCTCGTCGACGCCGCCTCCTAGTGCGACGTTCCTCAAAGCAGGTAGGTAAAACGGCGTCGGCGTTGACGAGGATGGGGAGCTGGACGGCCCCAGATCCAGCGGCGGGCGCGGGTGTTGAGCTGGGTGGTCGCCACGGCGGTGGCGTAGGCGA
>NZ_JBPJUQ010000228.1:0-2818 GCF_051192615.1 Streptosporangium sp. G11 | reverse complement strand
TACGACGAAGCAACCGCCTGGTCACACCGCACCCAACCCCTCGCCGCTTGACACCTAAGCTCCTGGGATGTCTTTGCGCCCAGTGGCATGGACCCGAGCGCCGGGCCTTAGACCCTGGCACTAACCTCGATCTTTCGTGATCAAGGTGTGGTCGGCTGAGCGGTTCGGCTGAAGGTTGAATTGCGTGCTGTGGTCAGCATGCTGGCCCGGCTGTCGCGTCGGGTGGGCGGGGTTCCACGGGCCCGCGGATGTTTCCCTTTCGTGGTCGCAGGGACAGGCTGTGGCTCAGGTCGGGGCCGGCAGGGCTTGCAGGCGGGCCAGGGCGGTGAGGATGTCGCGGGCCCAGGGCCATCTTGCGGCTATGCGCAGGCGCAGACGGCGGCCACCGCGTGCCAGTCGTCCGGCCACCGTGAACAGGCGTAGCCGCAGTCGTTTGGGCTCGTAGGTCTGGGCGGCGGTGCCGGGCAGGGCCAGCAGCTGCATCCAGGCGAGGAGTTCGCAGGCCAGGGCGACGAGTTCGCACCAGATCTGGTTGCGGGCGAAGTGGTGCAGCGGCAGGTTGGCCAGGCCGGTGTCCTTGGCGCAGCGGATGCGGTCTTCGGCGCGGGCGCGGCGGCGGTGGCGTAGTTCCAGGTCGGCGAGCTGACCTTGCTTGGCGTTGGTGACGAAGCAGGTGACGCAGTTGCCGTCGATGTCGGTGAAGCGCAGCTGGGCGCCGGGATGCGGACGCTCCTTGCGGGCGATGACGCGCATTCCTTTCGGCCAGCCGGGCAACTCCAGCAGGCTGGTGAGTTCGGCGACCCAGGCGCCGGGCCGCACCTGCCGGTCGGCGTCGTAGGCGGGTGTCCACGCGGTCTTGGGCAGGCGCAGCACGGCTTGGCGCACCTGCTCGGTGAGGGTGAACCCGATCGAGTACGACAAGCGGCGGCCGGGTTTGGTGAGCCAGGTGAGGAACTCGTGGGTGCCACCGCCGGAGTCGGTGCGGATCAGCACCTGGCGCCGGCGGTGCTTGGGCAGTTGGGCCAGCGCCAGGCGGGTGGCCTCGATGTGGTCGGCGGCGGTGTTGGAGCCGGCGTTGCCCGCCCTGAGCAGGATGGCCAGTGGTTCACCGGATCCTTGCGGGCCGTGGTCGGCGAAGACCGTCATCGGGTGGAAGCCGAAGGTGTGTTTCCAGATCGGTGCGGCGTGCTGTTTGTCGGAGTGAGCGATGACGACGGTGGCGTCGAGGTCGAGCGGGATTGGCTCGCCGTCACTGCCCGGCGCCCGTGTTGCGGCCAGGTCCCAGGCGCGTTCGCGGGCCAGGGCCCGCGCCGCGCGCAGCGCCTTGAGCGCTTTGTCCTCATCGCGGGCGAGCCGGTCGATCAGCCGGGAGACGGTCGGATCGGAGGCCACCGGGCCGAAAAGGTCGGGCTGGGCACGTAGCACGGCGATGTCGGCCAGGCAGTTCCCGCCCAGGGCAAGGCTGACGGCCAGGTCGGCCACGATCTTGCCGGGGTCGTGCACCGCGCGCTCAGGCCGCCAGCGCTCCAGCTGCGCGGACAGAACCCGGTCCAGGCCGGTGACACGCAGCGTATGCAAGAGCAGCAGGGCGCCCGCGTGGGAGAGCAGCCCGGTGCCGTCGGCAGAGGCGGTGATGGTGCGGTGGGAGGCGGTAGTCTTCACGTGGAAAGCGCTTCTCGATCTGGCGCGGACAGGACCTTGGACAAGCCCCATCCTCGCAGCTCGGAAGCACCTTTCTCATGTAGATGATCAACTTACGCGAAATTCACCGCGAGGCTGATCATCACGGCTAGGCAAGCTGATCATGCGTGGGGTGCCGGGCAACAGCCGGCTCTCTAGCGGCACCACACATTGACGGCCTTCACGATCTTCTGTGCTTGACTCTGGCTAACGTCGACGCCTCCGCGCCCGAACCGGAAGCGCACCCGTTTCTCCACTAGTCCTGGCGCGCCGTCGTCCGGCACCCTCCCGGATGTCCAGACACGTGGCGATGCCGTAGTGCACCGCGCTTTCTTGATCGACTACGAGCTGCGGATCGACGGCACTCAACGTTGCCAGGAAAATGGTGCGCTCTCTAGCAGAGATCCATTCCGGCTCGGCTGCGTCCGAAGGGACGCTGGGCATGTCACTCGCCTCCGGCGTGCCAGTCGTCGGTGATCAGAGGGCCCAGCCTCCCATCAGAGCGATGCCGAAAGCGAGTATCAAGGCGAGAGCTCCGCCGAACACACCTAACGCCATCCTGGAACGATCTGCTTGCATGGGCGGCACGTTGCACATCATGCCTCAGGCTCGCACCAACCGGATCGAACGCCGACAATTCCATGTGTGCGCGATCAGCGAGACTCGACCGATGCCGCCCAGACTGAAGCCACTCACACCGTCGGCGGATGCGGTGATCTTGCGGTGGGAGGCGCTGATTTCACGCGAAGAGTGCCTTCTGAACTGGCATGGACAGGACTCTCGACAAGGTCATCCTTCCAGCTCAAACGTGCCTTCCTCTTGCAAACGATCAAGATCCGCGAAATTCGTGGTGAAAGCCCAAGGTTAGACAGAAGTCTTCATAAAGATCTTTCCCCGACACTGAGCCCTTTTCAACCTCTTTCGCAGCGAACTCTGACCAGCGTCGATGCGGCTCACATCCGAAGTGTGGTGATGCTCCGCCGGAATCCTCGGGCACAGGTGAGGAAGTCGGCAGCGGAGATACATGCCTCTGACCTGCGGAGACAGGATGAAAATGGCTCACTGCAACGGCGTTTAGAGGGTGGTGTGGCCGCGTCTTCGGTAGTGGGAGCGTCGAGCTTGGGCTTGTCGTCGGCGG
>NZ_JBPJUQ010000227.1:0-2872 GCF_051192615.1 Streptosporangium sp. G11 | reverse complement strand
AACGGACGAGACCACCCCAACCTGGCGAGGCACTTACTAGAACATAAGGAGCAATCTACTCAAATCAAATGCCCTCTCAGTCCAGAGGGAGCGTCTCCTCGTCACGCTCGGCGGAGTAGTAGAAACGGGCGACACCATCACGCTGTTCGCGGTGGTCCAGGATCCAGTGGGTTTTCTCGGCGACTTTTACGTGATCAAGCCGTGCTCGAAGTGAGTAAGAACGAGGGCGGCCTTGGCGACGTCGCCGACTCGGCTGGGGCTGAGTGACACATGTTGAAGGATGCGCCACCGTTGTTCGAGGAGCGCGAAAACACGTTCTCCCAGACAGCGCAGAGAACGGAGAAGGGCGTTTCTGGTACGGATGTCAACGTCCAGTTCCCGCCGAATCTGTGGGAGCCGGGAGGTGAAATTCCTCCCGGCGACCCGGCCATTACTTCAGGGTTGCTGCGCGGTCTCGCCCACGAGCACCCATGATCACAGCAGCGAACCGCCTGATCAACTCATGCGATCAACACACAGCCGGACCACCTTGGCAGTCACCATAGACGGGGTTCCAGATCCTGCGGCCATCGTGCTGCCCCATCCAGCTATCAACGCCCGCCTCGACATAAACCGCACCTCCGCGCCCGATCTCCACAGTGAAATTGAAGTCCGTGCTTGATCCCGGGCCTCGCCCGCAGGCATCGCGTGTTTCACGTGCGAAACGCTCTCCCTTATGGTCATACTCGTTGGGCGGATGAGTGTAGACATTAAAACTTGCTCGTGCACAGCCAGTGTTGTGACTCTTAACCGAACCTCTAATGTTGACCGAACGTTCATAAAAGGTGATGGTCCCATAGCCGGATGACAATCCATCCTCGGGAACAAAGTCGAACCGATGCGTACTGGATGCGTTTGCAGGCGCCGCAGTCAAAAGCCCGATGAACAACGTGCACACCGCTGCGATGCTAGCAATCCTGGCAGTTCTGAACATGCAAGAAATCCTCTCAGATGAATAGCGAAACTTGGAGCGGTGCTGCTCTCCGAGCTCGGCCTCAAATCCGAACCGGCCAGTCCGTGATGATCGAGCTGCGACTGGCGTCCACGACACCTATGGCGAGCCGGGGCAACCGCAGCCGTACCCCTCATGGGCTCAGGACGTCACGGTGACGGCGTAGAAGAGCTTTTGCGCGTAGTAGATTGACGTGAACCACTCTATGCATCCGACGCCGGTGCCGCTGTGGATGCCCGCGGCACGGACACCGCTCGTCAATTGCCTGTAGACAGCACCGCCGGAGTCTCCTCCGCTGGTGCAGGAGTTGCCGGTGCCGTTGGTCTCGACAACCGGAGACATAACCTGGCCGTTGGAGTATCTCACCGACGTGAAGTTGTTGGTCACGTAATATCCGCACGTGGTCCCGGATTGTGCCCCGCTGATGCACAATGACTCGCCCATGGCCGGCGGGCTGGTCATCGTATCGGTGACGGCCTGCGACGCCGTCGTGTACACACCCCCGGAGTAAATTCGTCCTTCGATGCCGTTCACCCTGATCACGGAGATGTCGCCATATTTGGTGCTGCCGATGTCGCAGCTGTTTCCCGTGGATGCGCACAGCGAGTTCTGGTAGCCCTTGCTCGTGCCGATGAAGTTGTTCCAGCTATCGCGGGCCGTGTTCATCGTCGCCGCGTTCTGGGCATCGGGGCTGTTGCAGTGGCCCGCGGTCACCAGGAAGTGCTTCGAACTATCCGGGCGCTTCATCGCGAATGCCGTGGAGCAGCGCCGACTGCCAGCGTAGGGCGCTGCCCATGCCGATCCGCCCCAGTACGGATATCGGTCCCGATATCGGTCAGGTCCGTCATCGGCCTGGGGCGCTTGGGGTGCCTGCCGGACCGTCACCGCGTCGCCGTAGTCGGCCGCCAGTGCGGCCCTGGCATCGTCGGTGATCGTCGTCAGTCCGACCACGACCGTGTTGTGCTCCCAGTCGAGTCCCGTGGTCACGATGGGGACCGAGGCGACGGTGCCACGCGAGATGATCGCGTCGGATAACCGGGCGAGGTCCGCGAAGCTGCGAGCGGCCTCTACCACTGGTCCGGTGGAGCCGAGCGCGGATCGGGCGCTTGCCCGCGTCTGTTCTGACGCGCCAGGTGGGACGGCGGCGACCACTCGGCCGCTGGTCTTGTCGTACCAGACGCCGGCCCATTGGACAGGGTTGTCGAACATCAACCGGTTGATGGCCTCGATTTCCTTGACAGCCGATTCCGGCGGCCTCGCCGGAATCGCCGTGTCGGTCAGCGCAGCGAGCGGGCGATCGACCGCGCTTGCGGCACTGGCAGGACTCAGGGACATCGCTGTCACGGCGACAGCCGATGTGAGCAGCGCGAACGCGTGCTGTTTCCCTGCGCGATGCGTGATCAACATGTGCTCCTCTGGTGGGATTCCTGGCTTCAGGACAGGGATCAACGACCCCTTGGTCGGAGTTGTGGCAGGGGTGGCGAACCTGGGTTGCTGAGGGGTTCGGCGACTGCCCGTCCATGAGGGCTCTGACGTCGCCATGGAGATCTACTCAGATACGGATCAGACCGTAATTACCTCATTGATCTATGTCAATCGCTACGGTCGGGTGGCGTTAAGCATCGCGTAAGACGCCGCGTGACCTGCGGCTTGCCGTGAGATGTGACCAGATGTGCGCCGTTTCGGGAGCCTTCTGCGGCTTCTTTCACGGTGGTTGCCTCAGGTTAGCTGCATGGCCGCGAGGCGGTGAGGATTGGCAGCAAGCTGTGGGGCGATGGCAGGTTCCTGCACTATGGCTAACTTCAGAGGGCATTTGATTTGAGTAGATTGCTCCTTATGTTCTAGTAAGTGCCTCGCCAGGTTGGGGTGGTCTCGTCCGTT
>NZ_JBPJUQ010000226.1:0-2876 GCF_051192615.1 Streptosporangium sp. G11 | reverse complement strand
TCCAGGGCGCCTCCACCGCCGACGGCGCCAACATCGTCCAGTACGACGACTGGGGCGGCAACAACCAGCAGTGGCAGTTCGTCCAGGTCGGCGGACCGAACCCGACCCCGACCCCCACCCCCACGCCGACCCCGGGCGGCAACTACACCAACCCCGTGGTCTGGCAGGACTTCGCCGACGGCGACATCATCCGGGTCGGCGACGCCTACTACTACTCGGCCTCGACGATGCACTACTCGCCCGGCGCACCGATCCTGCGCTCCTACAACCTGGTCGACTGGGAGTACGCGGGCCACTCGGTGCCCCGGCTCGACTTCGGCTCGAACGCCTACGATCTCAACGGCGGACGGGCCTACGTCAAGGGCATCTGGGCCTCGACGCTCAACCACCGGGCGAGTAACAGCACGTATTACTGGATGGGCTGCGTCGAGTTCAACCGCACCTACGTCTACACCGCCTCCGCGGTCGACGGCACCTGGACCAAGCGCTCCCAGATCAACAACTGCTACTACGACGCCGGCCTGCTCGTCGACGACAACGACACCATGTACGTCGCCTATGGCAACGGCACCATCAGCGTCGCCCAGCTCTCGGCCGACGGGCTCAGCCAGGTGCGTGCCCAGCAGGTGTTCCAGACGCCCTCCAGCGTCGGCACCCTTGAGGGCGCCCGCTTCTACAAGCGCAACGGCTACTACTACATCTGGCTCACCCGCCCCGCCAACGGCCAGTACGTCCTGCGCTCCACCAGCCCGTTCGGCCCGTACGAGATGCGCCAGGTGCTGCTGAACATGCCCGGCCCGATCTCCGGCGGCGGCGTGCCGCACCAGGGCGGCCTGGTCCAGACGCAGAACGGCGCCTGGTACTACATGTCGTTCGTCGACGCCTATCCCGGCGGCCGGGTTCCGGCGCTGGCACCGATCACCTGGACCGGCGACGGCTGGCCCACCATCCAGACGGTCAACGGCGGCTGGGGTGTCAACTATCCCCGGCCGAACATCCAGACCTCCAAGACCGTCGCGTCGATGATCGGCCCGGACACCTTCACCTCGGGCGGTCTCGGTCACCGGTGGGAGTGGAACCACAACCCCGACACCAGCCGCTTCTCCACCGGCAACGGCCTGCGCCTGCAGACCGCGACCGTCACAGGCGACCTCTACAACGCCCGCAACACCCTGACCCACCGTATCCAGGGCCCGTCGTCGACGGCGACGATCGAGCTCGACTACTCGGCGATGGCCAACGGCGACCGGTCCGGGCTGGCGATGCTTCGAGATCAGTCGGCGTGGATCGGCGTCAAACGCGACAACGGCGTCAACCGGGTCGTGATGACCAACGGCCTGACCATGAACAGTAGCTGGGCCACCACGGGCACCGGCACCGAGGCGGCGAGCGCGAACATCTCGGGCGGCCGGATCTGGTTGCGGGTGAACGCCGACATCCGGCCGGGTTCCGGCAGGCAGGCCCGTTTCTCCTACAGCACGGACGGCGTGAACTTCACCGCGCTCGGACCGGCCTTCACGTTGAACAACGCCTGGCAGTTCTTCATGGGCTACCGCTTCGGGATCTTCAACTACGCCACCCAGTCGCTGGGCGGAGCGGCGACCGTGCGCCGGTTCGACCTCACCACACCATGAAATCGAAGGGCATCGCGTGATGAACCCCCCAAGCCGCTCGGCCCGGCTTTCCGGGCGCCCCCGGCTACGAAAACTTCTGTCCCTCCTGGGCGCCGGTGTGGTCGCCATCGGCCTGTCGGCGGCAATCTCCGCTCCGGCGGACGCCGCCTCCACGCTCGGCGCGTCGGCGGCCGAACGCGGCGGCCGTTACTTCGGCGCCGCCATCGCCGCAGGCAGGCTCGGCGACTCCACCTACGTCGGCATCCTGAACCGCGAGTTCAACTCGGTGACCGCCGAGAACGAGATGAAGTGGGACGCCACCGAGCCCCAGCGCGGCAACTTCACCTACACCAACGCCAACCGGATCGTGAACCACGCCCTGGGACAGGGCATGAGGATTCGCGGTCACGCCCTGCTCTGGCACGCCCAGCAGCCCGGCTGGGCCCAGGGCCTGTCCGGCTCGACCCTGCGCAGCGCCGCGATCAACCACGTCACCCAGGTCGCGACCTACTTCCGCGGCAAGATCCACTCCTGGGACGTCGTCAACGAGGCGTTCGCCGACGGCGGCTCCGGCGGCCGGCGCGATTCCAGCCTCCAGCGGACCGGCAACGACTGGATCGAGGCCGCCTTCCGCGCCGCCCGGGCCGCCGACCCCGGCGCCAAGCTCTGCTACAACGACTACAACACCGACGGGATCAACGCCAAGAGCACCGGCATCTACAACATGGTGCGCGACTTCAAGTCGCGCGGCGTGCCGATCGACTGCGTCGGTTTCCAGTCCCACCTGGGCGGCTCGGTCTCCGGTGACTACCAGGCCAACCTCCAGCGCTTCGCCGACCTCGGCGTCGACGTCCAGATCACCGAGCTCGACGTGGCCCAGGGGTCCAACCAGGCCAACGTCTACGCCGCGGTGACCCGGGCATGCCTGGCGGTGTCCCGGTGCACCGGCATCACCGTCTGGGGCATCCGCGACAGCGACTCCTGGCGCACCGGGGAGAACCCGCTGCTGTTCGACGCCTCGGGCAACAAGAAGGCCGCCTACACCAGCACGCTCAACGCCCTCAACGGCGGTTCCACCAACCCGACCCCGACGCCGACGCCGACCTCCGGGCAGATCGACACCAACGCCTGGTACGTGCTGGTCAACCGCACCAGTGGCAAGGCTGTGGACGTCTACAACCTGGCGACCAACGACGGCGCCCGCATCACCCAGTGGGCCCGTAACAACGGCAACCAGCAGCAGTGGCAGTTCGTCGACTCGGG
>NZ_JBPJUQ010000225.1:0-2921 GCF_051192615.1 Streptosporangium sp. G11 | reverse complement strand
GGCGGCGGGCTTACGCCGTGCCGTCCCGGCTGGCGCGGGCCGGGACCGGCCGCCAGGGCCGCACGCCCGGCCCGCTGACCGTGCCGGGGCGGCGGGGCGTGTCCCGCCGTGCGGCGGCGCGAAGCGCTGGCGCCTTGAACCAGTAAAGAAACTCTGAGCCACTAATGATCAGTAGTGTGGAGCCGTGCCAGATGAGGAGACATCGTCGCCACAGGTCAAGCCTGTATCTGAGTGGCGAGACGTGTACGGCTTCCTCGATGAGCTTCGACGTCGACCAGGGATGTGGATTCGCAACGGCTCCCTCCGGGAGCTGGAAACGATGCTGGTCGGGTACAAGCTCGCGCTGGATGTTCACGGCGTCAAGGAACGGTTCGACCTGTGGCCGAACGGCCCCTTCTCCGAATGGCTCGCTCGCTACGGCCGGTCGAGCGCATTGGGCTGGGCGGCCGAGATCGAACGCCAGGTAGAACCCGGCACTACGCCTTTGGACGCGTTCTTCGCCTTCCTGGATGAGTACCGGGCTGAGCAGGGCGAAGACAAGACTGAGGCGAGTTAACGCGCTGCGACCTGCCGAAACATATTCCCCTAATGCCGCGCTAGATGATGAGGGCGATGCCGTTGTCGGCGAGTTCTTGTGGGGTGAATACGGCGTTGGTGTCGTCGGCGAGTTCGGCGCTGTAGCCGATCTCGTAGCGGTTGGCGGGGGCTTTGACCTCGGTGACCTCGATGGGGTGGCCGTTGGCGTGGGCCATGGTGCGGCGGATGATGAGGAGCGCTTCGGCGTAGTCCATGCCCAGGCGGGTGCGTTCGTCTTCGTAGGCGATGCGGGAGGTGGTCAGGGTCATCCAGCGGATGGGGCCGTGTTCGCGGATGAGCGATTGGTAGAAGAAGCCGGGTCGTTTGCGGTACTGGTCGAAGCGCTTGGGGGTGTCCCAGTCGGGGAGCATGTCGGCGTTGGTGTAGGAGTTGATCTCCAGGCGGGCTGAGGCGCCGTGGATGCGGGCGGTGTGGCCGCGGTGCCACATGCTGCGGCGGTGGATGACGGGGTGTCCGGTGCGGACGCCGAGGATGATCGCGGTATCGCGGTTGGCGGTGATCTTCTCGCCGGTGAACAGCGGGGTGTCGGGGTCGACGTCGCGTAGGGCGAGGTCCCAGCCGAAGGCTTGGATGTCGGGGTGGTTGCCGGGGGCGGCCAGGTCGGGTCTGGTCTGGTGGCTGATGAGGATGACTTGGCGTTCGGGCATGGGGCGGACGAAGGAGCCGCGTCCGCGCATGACGTAGGCGAGTCCTTCGGAGACCAGGGTGTCGATGGCCTTGCGGACGGTGGGGCGCGAGACCTCGTAGCGGCGGACCAGCTCCGGCTCACTCGGCAGGGCTCCGCCGGGCGGGTAGCGGCCGTCCAGGATCGCGGTTCGCAGGTCGGCGGCGATGGTGCGCCAGCGGACGTCCTTGTCCTCGGTGGTCTCCACAGCAGCTCCTTCTCGGGAAGTTCCATAACTACTTGTACTACAGGTTGCATGAAACCCTCAACGCAAGGCAACATGTAGTACAGGCAGTGTTGCATGAGAGGGGGTGGTCACCATGAACCAACCGAACGAGCACGACCAACAGGCACGACATCCGGAGTGGATGACCGATCTGGTCCAGGTGCTCAACGCACCCGGCTATGACCGATGGCGGTCGATGGTGGCCGCTACCGGCGGCTGCGCTAACCCGATCCACCTGGCCGGAGAGTCGGCCATCGTCAATACCGACACCGGCGAAGTCCTGCACACCTACCGCACCGCTGATGAGCCGTCCGGGCATCTGCTGGTGGCCTGCGGCAACCGGCGGGCTTCCGTGTGCTCGGCCTGCTCGGAGGTCTACCAGGCCGACACCTTCCACCTCATCCGCGCGGGCCTGTCCGGCGGCAAGGGCATCCCGGAAACGGTGAGCGCGCACCCTCGGGCGTTCGTCACCTTGACCGCTCCGTCCTTCGGTCCGGTGCATACCCGGCGGGAGAAGAACGGGACGGTGCGGGCTTGCCGTCCCCGCAACCGCGACAAGGTTTGTGAGCACGGGCATCCGGTCGGCTGCCATGCTCGCCACGAGCCAAAGGACGAACGGCTCGGGCAACCCATCTGCGGTGACTGTTATGACTACGTGGGCGCGGTGCTCTGGCAGGCTCACGCGGGCTCGCTGTGGCACCGCTTCACCTTGGAAGTGCGACGCACCCTGGCCAGTCAGGCGGGGCTGAGTCGCAAGGAGTTCGGCAAGCAGGTCCGGGTGTCGTTCGCCAAGGTCGCCGAGTATCAGCGGCGCGGCCTGGTGCACTTTCACGCCATCATCCGCCTCGACGGCCCCGAAGGCGGGAGCGAACCCCCGCCGGACTGGGCTGATCACCACCTGCTCACCCGGTCTATCCCGCCAGCGGTGCGGCGGGTCACCGTGACCACGCCCGCGAGTGATCTCGAACGGCGGGATCTGGTCTGGGGTGATCAGCTCGACATCCGGCCCATCCTGCTCGACGCCAGCGCGGACGGGTTGAGTGAGCGGGCGGTGGCGGGCTACATCGCCAAGTACGCCACCAAGGGGGCCGAAGCCTCCGGCACCGTCGATCACCGCCTGTCGTGTCCGGCCTGCGGCGGTCGGGGGCGGCTGCGGCTGATGGCCTCCTGCGAACGCTGCCACGGAACCGGGCTCAAGCCGGGTCTGCACTTGGACGCGCTGCCGGTCACCGAGCACGCCCGGCGCATGATCCGTACCTGCTGGGAGCTGGGCGCACGTCCGGAGTTGGTCACACTGCGGCTGCGGCCCTGGGCGCACATGCTGGGCTTTCGGGGCCATTTCTCGGATCTGGCAAGGTTTTCGTGATGGGGTGACGGATTGTCATCGCGGTGGCATCGTGGCCATTGTGTGATGACCTTCTGCGTCTGCTGTTT
>NZ_JBPJUQ010000224.1:0-2946 GCF_051192615.1 Streptosporangium sp. G11 | reverse complement strand
CCTACCTGCCCCACCGCCCCGGCTACAACAAACGCCTGCGCGCGGCGCTGCCCGTGATCAAGCAGATAATCCGGGACCTGGCGCACGACAGTGATTTTTGGTTCGACAACCACTGGATCACCGACTCCACCCCCGTGCCCTGCGGAATGTCACGCCCGACCGTCCAGCGTTCGGAGTTGGCGGGCTGGGCCGGCTACGGCTACTGCGCTTCGCACTCGCGCTTCTTTTGGGGCCTGCGCCTGTACCTGGTCTGCACCCCGGCCGGAATGCCCATCATGTGGGCACTGTCCACCCCGAAGCTCCGCGAACGCGAGGTGCTGGCCGCGATGCTGGAGATCGACGCCGACCTGATCGCCGAGCGCAGAGGCGTCCTGCTCATCTCCGACAAGGGATTCGCCTCCAAGTCGTTCGAAAAAGACCTCGCTGAGCGCGGCATCGAGCTGCTGCGGCCCTCCCGCAAGAGCGAGAAGAAATGCTTCGGAGAACCGATGCTCAAGAAGGTCCGCCAGCTCATCGAATCGGTCAACGACACCCTCAAGGGCCAGCTTGACCTGGAACAGCATGGCGGGCGGACCTTCGAGGGCGTCGCCGTCCGCGTCGCCCAGCGCATTCTCGCGATGGCCGCGGCGATCTGGCACAACAACAAGACCGGCGCACCGATCACCCGATCACTGATCGCTTACGACCACTGATCACTTCGGAATTTCTCGTCTAGTAAAATCTGGTTACCGATCGTTCGGAGGTGGGAGCAGAGGTGTCGGCCATCCGGCTGCTGGTGCTCGGGGCCATCCGCGAACGCGGCCGGGCGCACGGTTACCAGGTGCGCAGCGACCTGGAGAGCTGGGGCGCGCACGAGTGGTCCACGGCCAAGCCCGGCTCGATCTACCACGCGCTCAGGCAGATGGCCAAACAAGGGCTGCTGCGCGCCCACGAGATCGCGCCGAGCACCGCGGGCGGACCGCCACGAACGGAGTACGAGCTCACCGATGAAGGTGATGCGGAGTTCCTGAGCCTGCTGCGTACGGCCCTGGCCAGGCACGACCAGAAGATCGACGAGCTGACGGCCGGGGTGGGTTTCCTCACCTGCCTGCCCCGGGAAGAGGTGATCGCGCTGCTCAAGGAACGGGTGGCGGCCCTCGACGGCTGGCGGGCGGAGGTCGCCCGCCACTGGACGCCCGACGGCGCCGACTCCCGGGACGGGGAGCCGATCGCCGAGATCATGCGCCTGTGGACGCACTTCTCCGGCAGCGGC
Source organism: Streptosporangium sp. G11 (assembly GCF_051192615.1). Classification (NCBI taxonomy): domain Bacteria; kingdom Bacillati; phylum Actinomycetota; class Actinomycetes; order Streptosporangiales; family Streptosporangiaceae; genus Streptosporangium; species Streptosporangium sp. G11. Next base: position 1,694 of record NZ_JBPJUQ010000224.1, on the reverse strand, counting down.
GCCGAGTGGACCCGCGGCCTGATCGAACGCCTGGAAAGAGGCGCACACACCTCCTAAGGGAGGCCGCGTCGCGCCGTCGGCTCCCACGAGGCCACCGGCCCGCCCCTGGCGCGGGTGGCCGGCGCGGCCGGCCACGGATCCTCGTTCGCCGGGGTTCCCGCGCGGATGCACGACAATTCGGAGAGCGCCGCCGTTCATTCGCCGATACACTCGAATCCGGCAATAGTACAATTTGACTAGTGTTCATCCGGAGAGTGACATGGCCAACGAGACGACCGTGCCGGCACTGCCCTGCCGATCGATCGACGAGATCGAGGAGTTCTACACCGCGCTGGGTTTCACCAGGACCTACCACCAGGTTCGCCCGAACCCGTACCTCGCCCTACGGCGGGAGGACATCCATCTGCACTTCTTCACCATCCCGGGCTTCAACCCGGAAGACTCCTACGGCACCTGCATCATCACCGTCCCCGACACCGGAGCTCTCTTCAGCGCCTTCGCCGAGGGCATGCGATCCACGTACGGCAAGCTCCTGATCTCCGGGATCCCCCGGATGACCAGGCCCAGAAAACGGAAGAACGTCGACAACCTCGCCGGGTTCACGATCGTCGATCCGGGAGGGAACTGGATCCGGATCTTCCCCTCGTCCAAGGACGCGATCCAGGAGGAACCCCCGGCCGGCAAACTCGCCACGGCACTGCAGAACGCCGTCGTCATGGGCGACTCCCACGGCGATCACCGGCAGGCCGTCAAGATCCTCGACGGCGCGCTGGCACGAGCGCAGGACACGCCGAGCGTGGACCTCGTCGAAGCGCTCCTCTACCGCGCAGAAATAGCCTTGGTACTCTCCGACCGCGAGCGGGCGGGCGAGCTGTTGACCCGCGTCCGCGAGATGTCCCCGGACGTCGCAGAAGGGGAACGGCTGACCGAGTCACTGGCCGGCGCGGACGACCTCGAGACGGCCCTGTCGAAGGCGGTGGCCGAGGAGAGCCGGTGAGACAGACATGTGGCATGCGTCCTGAAGCAGGCCAGGTGCCGCCCGAACCGGTCGGCGACCTGCTGCGACTGCACGGGACGACGCGGGGTATCCAGCTGCGCGTACCCGGCAATCTGTGGGGCTTCCGGCACGTCGTGACCGCGAGCACCCTCGGTTTCGGCGGAATCCGCCTGCGGTACGCCCGTCCACGGCCGAATGTCCCCGGCCGCTGACGGATCCCGCGGGTGGTTCTACCGTTGACGCCCGCGGCCGGACTCGGCTCGCCGCCCACGAGGTTGTTCCGGTTCCGGCGGGGCCACGCCCACCGCGTCAGGGCCGGCGGACCGATCGCCTCGTTCGGCGGCGGCCGCCACGTTGCGCAGCATCCGGCCGAAGATCAGGGTGTGGAAGGGTGTGACCGACCACCAGTAGAGATGGCCCGTCAGGCCCCGGGGGTGGAAGATCGCACACTGGCCGTAGACGGTCTCGCCCCCGTGGCGGAGCACGCGCAGTTCCAGCCACGCGAGACCCGGCAGGCGCATCTCCGCGCGCAGGCGCAGCAGGTGCCCGGGTTCGACCTCCTCCACCCGCCAGAAGTCGACGGAGTCGCGCACCCGCAGCCTCCGGGGGTCGCGGCGTCCGCGGCGCGGTCCCACGCCGCCGACGAGCCGGTCGAGGAGGCCGCGGAGGTGCCAGGCCACGGGCAGGGAGTACCAGC
>NZ_JBPJUQ010000223.1:0-3304 GCF_051192615.1 Streptosporangium sp. G11 | reverse complement strand
AACGGACGAGACCACCCCAACCTGGCGAGGCACTTACTAGAACATAAGGAGCAATCTACTCAAATCAAATGCCCTCTTAGCATCAGTAGCGTGCTCGTACCGGCCGCGGTCTCGCTCAACTGCACGACGCGCGTGGAATTCGCCTCCCGAGTCGGTGCTCTGGCCGACCTGATCGACCGCACCACCATCGGTGCTGACCTCCTCCCGCCGGGCGTCAAAAAGGAGGAGATCAAGGGCAGCATTGACGCGCTCCAACACGCCTTGCTGCACAAGCTGCCAGCAGACCAGCACCAGGCTATTAAGGATGCGGTGACGATGCGGTGACTACGCTCCGCCGCGTCAGGGAGGTGCGTAACACCATGGCTCACAGCATCAGCCGGGACGGCGGGCTACCGGCCAGGCTGCACGCTCTGGGTATCTACGATGCGCCGCCCAACTGGAGCGGCGCCTGGGATGCCATCCGTGCGCACACGGCCGCAGCGTTGACAACGATCCGGCACGAGCTGCGGCGGTATGACGACAACCGCACAGATACGTAGAACCGGCCGGTTCCCCGCGTCTACGGCGCCCGTTACACACCGACAGGCGCGATCAGTGAAGTGAACAACTCATCCAATCGAGTGATCGCACCAGCAATGATCCAGTAATAGTGGCAAGCGCCAGGAAGACGACGTCACCGAGCAGCTTCTCTGACCGTTCTGGCGGCGACAGCCTGCCTATCAGATACCGGTTTTGGTGACTGGAGCTGCCGCATGACCTCGGCGACGGTGTCTTTGGCGGTACGGCTGGCCCCGATCAGAGTGGCCGAGGCCGGGCCGGTCCAGTCGCCATAACCGAGCAGGTGCAGGCGCGCCTCACCGAGCGCGCGAGTGCCCTGGGTGGTCGTACCAACGGTTTCTGGCCCCACCCGTCCAACGTGGGTGGCCCCAGCCAGTGGACGACCGAAACGGGGACCAACGAGTTCTGGCCCCGTTCGGCTGCCCCTTGTCGGTGCACTTCCAAGGACCGTCGGCCGCAGGGCTTCGGCGTAGTCGGGTGGCGTCCGATTTGCGCTCAAGCAAAACCGACTCCGACAAGATCAAGATGGTTCGCGCGCACGCCATGCCATGGGCGGGGGCGACAGCGTCCCGTCACGGTGCGAAACCGCCGCCGACCCTCTGTCCCCAGCACTTGCCTTACCTATCGAGATTCGATAGTTTCTCATCGCAAATCGATAGAAGGATGGGTCATGGGAAAGCTGACAGTGCGTGCGCTTCGCGCCGTGCTCGTGGTGGTGATCGCCGGCACCGTGTTCGTACAGGCATCGATGGTGTGGACGTTGGCCATCGGGAGCGACCCCGAAGACGGATCGCTCCCGCTGACCCCGCTGCGCGTGATCACGATCCTGGGCATGGTGTCGGCCCAAGTCGCCCTGGTCGGCGTGTGGCGACTGGTGACGATGGTCCGACACAAAACCGTGTTCTCTTCCGCAGCCTTCCGGTACGTGGACGCCGTGATCGGCGCGATCGTGGCGGCCGCTCTCCTGTGGTTCGCGGTCACGGCCCTCAACGCGCCGGGCCAGCGGGCCGACCCGGGCGTCACCGTCATCATGGGCGGGGTTGGCCTGGCCATCTTGGGGGTCGCGCTCATCGTGCTCGTGCTGCGGACGCTGCTCGCCCAGGCCGTCGCGCGCGACGTTGAGGCGACGCGGATGCAGGCCGAGTTGGACGAAGTGATCTGATGCCGATCGTCGTCGACATCGACGTGATGCTGGCCAGGCGGAAGATATCCGTCGGCGACCTCGCGGACCGTGTCGGGATCACCTCCGCCAACCTGGCGGTACTTAAGAACGGCCGCGCCAAGGCGGTGCGCTTCGCGACACTCGCCGCACTCTGCGAGGTGCTCAAGTGCCAGCCGGGCGACCTGCTGCGCTGGGAGGCCGAAGACTCCGCGAGCGGATGACACGCCCACAGCAGGCGTGAAAACGCCTGACACCACCGGCCTGACACGGCACGTCGACCGCATGGACGTGGATCGCCGCTCGCTCGCAGCACCGCCCCGACTTCGTTGGGTATATTCCGGCTGACTCGCACCGCACCGTCCTGGTCGACGACCGCGACTTGTGAACGTGATCTCCCCACCGAAATCCCCGTCTCCAGCGCGGAAGAGCGGGGGTTCGTCGCTGAGCGGGCAGCCAGGGCTTCGCCACAGTCCCCAGGGGCGGGGCCAACTCCTCGTGAACTTCGCACCACCGAAGTTCCGCAGGTGGAGCCAGAACGCTCATACATGGGGCCAGTTACCGCTGGTGAAATCACCCTGGGTCAGGATCACCCCGTCCGAGCCGCGGAGTTTCAACGGGGCCAGGTGGCTGAGCACGGGCCGAAAACCGGTGCACCAGACGATGGTGTCGCAGGCCAAGGTGGTGCCATCAACCCAGGCCACCCCGTCCGCGGTGAGGCGGGCGAACATCGGCTCGGCTTTGAGCGCGCCCCGCCCGCGGGCCTCGCACACGGCCGGGACGGCGACGATGACGCCCAGGTCACCGATGGCGGGCGCGTCAGCCAAGCGGGCGCGCTGGGTGGCCAGGTCGAACAGGGCCCGGCCGTCGATGTCATCGGGGAGCAGCCGGGGCGGGCGCAGCGTAACCCACGTCGTGTCGGCGACGGTGGAGACCTCAGCGAGGATCTGGGCGGCGGAGTTGCCGCCGCCCACGATGACTACACGCTGCCCGCGCAAGGGTGCGGGGCCCATGTAGGTCGCCGTGTGCAGCTGCCGCCCGCGGAAGTCACCGATGCCGGGGTAATACGGCACATACGCCCCGCCCCAGGTGCCGGTCGCGCTGATGACGATCCGGGCATGCCAGGTGCCGGCGCTGGTGCCGGTCTCGACGGCCAGCCGCTCACCACCATTGCGCACGGCCCGCACACGGGCCGGCCGGACGATCGGCAGCTCATAGCGTCGCTCGTAGTCGGTCAGGTAGGCGAGCGTATCGGCCGCGCTCGGATAACCGCTCCCCTCAGGGACGGGCATCATCCGGCCCGGCAGCGAGCTGTAGGGGGCGGGGGAGAACAATCGCAGGGACGGCCAGGCATGCTGCCAGGCCCCGCCCGGCTCGTCGTAGGCGTCCAGGATGACGAAGTCCGCCCCTGCCCGGCGCAGGTAGTAGCCGGACGCCAGGCCTGCTTGCCCGCCGCCGATCACCACGACATCGATCGGACGCGACGAGGGGGATGCCGCCGTCGGGGCGGTCACACGCTCGCGGACTCGGCCAGCGGGGTGAACAGCGCACCCAGGCGGGCGACGGCGGCCGGGACGATCCAGTAGT
>NZ_JBPJUQ010000222.1:0-3336 GCF_051192615.1 Streptosporangium sp. G11 | reverse complement strand
GAGGCCGTCCAGGACTCCGACGTGGTCATCACCATGGGCTGCGGGGATGCCTGCCCGTTCTTCCCCGGCAAACGCTATGAGGACTGGAAGCTCGACGACCCGGCCGGCCAGGGCATCAAGGCCGTCCGGCCGATCCGCGACGAGATCCGCACCCGCATCGAGAAACTGATCGCCGAGCTCGACGCCAGGTAACCACCGCTCGCTCGCGCCGCCCCTGCCCAGCCCGGCCAGGCGGGGTGGCCGGGTCTCGGCCGGCGCATGCCTTAAGCGTGCGGCGATCCGGCCAGCAGCCACACGGTGGCCACCAGCAATCGCGCGGCGGCCAGCAGCGTGTCCGGCTCGACGCGCTCAGGGGTTTCAGCGGGGGTCTGGTAGCCGGGCATGCCCATGCCGATGCCGATCGCGGCCAGCCCGGCCGCGGCGTAGCGGCGGTTGTCCGAGGCCATCGCCCCGGCCCGCAACGCCACCCCGGTGCGGCGCCCGGCCTGATCCACGGCGGCCAGCAACCCATGGGCCGGGCCGCCCGCCTCGACGGAGGCGGCCTGGTGCAGCTGCGCGGCCCCGTCCAGGTTGATGACCTGGGTGCCCGGCGCCACAGCGGGGGCGTGGTGGGCCGAACCCCACGCGCCGGTCTCCTCGGCGTCCAGGAAGGACACTGACAGATCCACCGGCGCTCTCAACGAAGCGCGCAGGACGCGGACGGCTTCCAGTACCGCGGCCACCCCGGAGGCGTTGTCGGCCGCGGCGGGCAGGCGGCGATCCGGGTCATCGCCCACCCCGTCGAAGTGTGCGCTCAGCAGCACCCGCGGCCCACCTTCCGGGCTCCGCGCCATCGTCTCGTCCGCAGCGTCCCACCTGATCGGCAGGTGGCCATGGACGTTAACCCCTTGGGCGCCGACCGACCGCAGCGGCATCGACGCCGTCACGTTCACCTGCCTCGCGCGGAGGGCATCGGCCAACTGCCGGTGCAGGTCGGGGCGCAGTCCGATGACCGCCACCGCGCGCCGGGTGGGTCCGGCGATCATCTTGGGCATCCACCCCTCGGCGTCGGTGCCCCGGGCCATCAGCACGCCGAGCGCGCCGCTGGCTTCGGCGCGCGTGCAGGCCTGGGTCCAGTCCTCGGCTGAGGCCAGGACCCAGCGGCCGCCGAGATCGGCCGCCTCTGCCCCCACCAGCGGCGCCGAGCGCGGCTCGGGCACTTCGGCCGAGGCCAGGTGCTCGACGAAATCCCGGCGATGCTCCAACTGCCGGACCGCCGCATCAGTACTCCAGCCCAGCACCGGCGTGCGATACAGCTCCCGCACCTCGGCGACGTCGAATGCATCGAGCCGCACTCGGGCGCCCAGCCCGCCCAACTGCTCAGTGAGCCAGGCTGCGGCGGCCCGGCCACCGGGAGTGCCCACCCGCCGGCCCGCGTAGCCGTCAGCGGCCAGTTTCGTGACGCAGGCGAGCATCCGCTGCACGCTTACCTGCTTCAGGGCTGCCGACAGCCCCGGAACCTCGATCGCATCCGGCGGCGCGAGCGGCCGGGCGGACGGTGAAGAGCTCATCCACAGCACCCAGTGGAAGTGGCGGCAGCGGGAGTCGAAGCGGCCACCGGGGCCTGCCCGCAGCATCCGGCTTCGGCCGCCTGGGTCGCCTCGGCCTCACTCCCGCAACACGACACCGCGCCGGAGGTGCTGGCGGCGGCGTCGGACGCGGTGGTCACGGGACTCCCGCAGCATCCTCCAGCCGCGGGCGGGGTGAAGGCGTCTTGGAGATTCCCGATGAATCCACCGGTGACATCGCTTGCCATTGCGTACTCCCTTCGGGCCGTCGGCGCATGTCATCGCGCCGATCGAACCCCACTTGGATTTGACGGATGTCTAAGTAAGGTCAGCGTTCCATGTTGATTCGATTACTGTCAAGATAGAAGAACATCTAATCAGGGTGAGATGTCGGACTATTGGGCTGCTTCCCCAGGGCGCCCTGTCGATCTTGAGCAGCGGTATCGCTCGTGCTAATGGGGCTTGTCGCGCTCAGGGGCGCTGTCGCGGCGAGAGATGATCACGTTGAAAGGGAGAGCACACTGAGCCTGAGAGCGGCGCCGCCGGACAGGAAAGCCAGTCCTGCGGGGTCGGAGCCTCCAAGCGGCCAACAACCGCATCTGCGCGCCGTAAGGAGAGCAGCGAGTTACGTGAGCAGTTGGCCGCCGCGCTCGGTGAGCTTCGCACACCACACTGAGCCGGACACCGAGCGCGGCGCCAGAAGAGACGCTCAGGGAAGGTCTGCAGCCCGCATCCACGTGCCCGCGCCGATCGAATCCACGTCTTCGAATAGAACTCCGAACCCACAGCAAGAAATAGATAAACGAAAAGCGTGCAACACGATCACTCCTGCGCTGATACGTTGATCGGCTGGCTACAAGGAGGTGGTCGCCATCAAGGCGATGCACGCCCTGGTGCGGTCCTCAACTCCTTAAGGAGTGAACATGCCCCGAGCCGTAATCACGTTCGCCGGGCTGATGTCGCAGCCTCAAAACAGCGGCGACCTGCACCCTTTCGTTCCCTGCCTTGAAGCTAAACAGGGTGATGAGCTGCTGTTACGTGCGTGGGTGCGCCTGACATGGGAGGCCAGCGAAACCGCTAAAAGTGACTTACTGAGATTGGCCATGTCGGTGGATGAGGCTTATGCACGCATCAACCGCGCACTGATGCTCTACGGCGTCCGTAGGATGCACCGCGTCGTCAGTGATCATCTCAGCACCAACACTCAACCCGATTCCTCCACGGACTACTGGGATTTGAAGGTCGATGACGTCACCGCCCTCTTACAGTCAACGGAGGGAAAGTCATGCAGCTTCCAGGTGAAGCACGGCCGCAACCTGTTCTGTGCGGCAGCGGGCATCAACGACCCCACCGTCTCGCGTGAACTGGATGGGCAAAGAGTCGCACCGACTTCAACGCCGCTCTGTGGTGCCTGCAGCCTGCCAGATGATGATTACCTGTGCTCCAGCCTCATGCATCCTCAAGTGCTTGGCATGGTGGGGTCCGGCATGGGCCCCATCCGAAAGTTCGAAGGCGCGCTATGCGACAAGGGTCAGCTGCGCAACATCCAGACGCCCCATCGATGCCTTGCGACCGGGCATTCGTGCTGGCATAAGACCATCGATGTTGAGACGCCTAGTGTTGCTCCTGTCTCACCGCTGGAACTGGCGGAGGCGTGGGACGTGCTCGATGCCGTGTGGCGGCTGGTGTTCGGGAAGAACAAACGGCTTCTTAGAGGGCGTTTAGGTATGGATTGTGGCCATAAGTCGCTCTTGCGTCCGACGGCCTTCGGGTTGATTTGCACCTTACA
>NZ_JBPJUQ010000221.1:0-3357 GCF_051192615.1 Streptosporangium sp. G11 | reverse complement strand
CTCTTGGTCGAAATCAGTCGTCTCAGGGGCCTCGTTGCCACGTCAACCCGGTAAATCGGCTTAACTTACCGGCGTTGCGGCAAACACCATCGCCACGGCGTGAACGTGCAGGTCATCGCTGACCCGGCAGGCCGGCTGGTCTGGGCCTCGGCAGCGCTGCCCGGCTCCGTCCACGACCTGACCGCGGCCCGCACCCACACCATCATTAACGCGCTGACCAGCGCAAACGTGAGGGCGTTTGCCGGCAAGGCATACCAAGGCGCCCGAGGCACGATCCGAACCCCGTTCAAGCGCCACCGCTGTCGGCCGGAACTCTTTCGCTGGCAGAAGAAGGTCAACCGCGCCCACGCCCGGATCCGCTCCATCGGCGAACGCGCCAACGCCACCCTCAAAACCTGGAAAATCTTGACCAAGCTGCGCTGCTGCCCACACCGCGCCACCGCGATCGTGCAGGCCATCCTCGTGTTACACCACGCCGAGAACCCGATCTACCGAGGATGAAAAGGCTCATCGATATCCGACATCAGCGAGTCGGTGCTCCATCAACCATTGTCAGGGCGCACGGCTCCCTGTTCGCCGACTGCTCGGCCCCGGGGGCTCAGCCGGTAAATTCGTTGACGCCGAGGGCGAAGTCCCAGTGGCCGACCCCGTTGCCGGCAAGGCCCACCGTGACCACGCCCACTCCTTCCAGCCAGTGCGCCATTTTCAGGCCGCCGACGTCCAGCGGGCGCAGCCCAAGGCTCTGGATGAATGCCGCCACGCCCGCCTTGGCCTGCGCATTGTCGCCAGCGACGAAGACGTTGGGCCGGCCCTTCTCCAGGACATTACGAAAGATGGTGTTGAACGCCTTCACCACGCTGGCGCTGGCCGGGGCCACCTTGGCGACTTCCTGCGCGATCGAGGTCTCCTCGCTGTGGGCCAGTCCGTCGAACGTGACGTTGAAGGGGTTGCTGATGTCGACGATGACCTTGCCCGCGAGGGCGTCTCCGTACTCGGCGACGACCGGAACGACACCGTCGTACAACAGGGCCGTGATGACGATGTCCCCGGCCGGGACGGCACCCCACTTGCCCGTCGTCGTGCCGCCGCCCAGAGCCTTCGCCAGGTCATCGGCCTTGGACTGATCGCGTCCCATGACCTCGACGGTGTTGCCGCCCGCCACCGCGAGCGTGCCGATGGTACGGGCCATGTTGCCCGTACCGATGAGGGTGATGCTGCTCATGAGGTGTGCTCTTTTCCTGTTTTCGAGGTGTCGCTCTGTCTCGTTCGTGCTGGGTCAGGCGCAGGGCGTCGGCCGTGACGTTTCTGGGCCAACTGCCGCGCCTTTCCCGGCACCTCCGGCTCGTCGTCTTCCGCCGGTAGATTGGGTTGTTGTGGGGTGTGCCCGCGGCATTCCTGGTGTGTGGTTCAGATGGCGGTGGTGCCGCCGTCGGTGACCAGTTCCAGGCCGTTGACGTAGCTGGAGTCGTCGGAGGCGAGGAACAGGGCGACGGTGGCGATTTCTTCGGGGCGGCCCATCTGGCCGCGGGGGATGAGGGACTCGAACTGGCGCTTGGTGGCCTCGTCGAAGAGTTCTTCCTGCTTGGCGGTGGCGACCTGGCCGGGGGTCAGGACGTTGACCCGGATCTTGCGGTCGCGCAGTTCGTTGAGCCAGACGCGGGCCCAGGCCTGCTGGACGGCCTTGCTGCCGGCGTAGAGGCTCCAGCCGGGGAAGGCGCCGAGGGAGGCGTTGGAGCCGGTCATGAGGATGGAGCCGCCGTCGTTGAAGAGCGGGAGGGCCTTCTGGACGGTGAACAGGGTGCCCCGGGCGTTGAGCCCGAACCAGGTGTCGAACTGGGCCTCGGTGATCTCACCGAGCGGGGCGGGCTCGCCGCCGCCGGCGCTGGCCCACAGTACGTCGAGGCTGCCCTTCTCCCGCTTGACGGTGTCGTACAGGCGGTCCAGGTCGTCCAGGTCGGCGGCGTCGCCCTGGACGCCGGTGACGTTGCGGCCGATCTGCTTCACGGCCTCGTCCAGGGCGTCCTGGCGGCGGCCGGTGATGAAGACGTGCGCTCCTTCGTCGACGAACAGCTTCGCGCCGGCCAGCGCCATGCCGGTGGTGCCGCCGGTGATGACCGCTACCTTGCCGTCAAGCTTTCCCATGGTCGCTCCTTTGGGTCGGTGGTGCCGTACGCACCTGGGGCAACGATGTTATGTACACCGCCCTGTGTGCTTACGGTACGGGGCGGGCGACCAGGACGCAAACTATGTACACCGGTCGTTACCCAGCTGGGGTATCATGGACCCATGACGGAGCTCGAGAAGGGCCCTACGGGCCGCCGCCGCGGCCGGGGCGCCCGCGAGCGCATCATCAGCGCGTCCCAGCAGCTGTTCCGCGAGCAGGGCATCAACCGCACCGGCATGGACCAGCTTTGCGCGGCGGCCCAGGTGTCCAAGCGCACGGCCTACCAGCACTTCACCGGCAAGGACGAACTCGTCGCCGAGTACCTGCGCCGGTTCGACCCCTCCGTTCTGTCCGGCGTGTTCGACCGCACCGACCTCACGCCCCGCGAACGGCTCCTCGCCGCCTTCGACATCCCTCCCACCACCCCCCTGTGCCCCTACATCGGCGCCGCCGTCGAACTCCACGACCCCCAGCACCCCGCATCCCAGCACGCACGCGACTACAAGAAAGCCGTCGCCGCGCGGCTCGCCGACACCGCCCGGGAAGCCGGCGCCGCCGAGCCTGAACAGCTCGGCGAGCAGCTCGCGCTGCTCATCGACGGCGCCGCGGTCCGGACCCGGGTTCTCAACGCCGATGCCTTCCCCACCGCCGCCGCCATCGCCGCCGTCCTCATCGACAACGCCATCCCCGCGTCATCTCCTCGGCAGCCCAGCGATGACCGCGGAACTACCGGGTCTGCTCCCGTTCCGGTGGGAGGCCAATGACGGCCCGATCACGCCTCGTCGGCCGGAAGACGACGTCGAGTTCGGCGCGGCCGGAGCGGTAGATCACGCCGTACAAGGGCAAGAACAAACCCGACTCACAGAAGGACGCCAACCGGGCTCATGCCCGGCTTCGCGGGCCCGGCGAACGCGCCAACGCCCAGCTCAAGTACCGGCGCATCCTGCACAAAGTCCGCGTCAGCCCACGCGGGGTCGGTCGACTCGCCAAAGCCATCCACGTGCTACAGAACTACGAAGCAACCGCAGGATGAAAAGGTTCATGGAAAAGCGGCGGCCCGGGACGGATATCTCGATCATTCGCCAGTGAGGAAGCCGCCGCGCCGACAACGATCAATGACGTTTTCTCACTGAATCTCAATTGATTCGGCCGTGCTCGAAATGTACGAGGACGAGGGCGGCGCGGACAAGATC
>NZ_JBPJUQ010000220.1:0-3404 GCF_051192615.1 Streptosporangium sp. G11 | reverse complement strand
CGCACGTCACGCACCGACGATGGCCTAACTACGTCCCCTGGCGGGGCCAAACGAATCAAGATCTACGAATGCAGTACTGGTCACTCCCGGCAACAATCAACCGGACACTCGCCACAAGAGGTTGTTCTCGTGAATAACGGCCGACGAATACTGCGGCCTTCAGGCACCTTCACCAGCAACATCACGCTCTATGACTGGAGTACTAGATCATGAGGGCGATGCCGTTGTCGGTGAGTTCTTCGGGGGTGAATACCGCGCTGAGTGCCGGCAACATCCGGCGGGACTTCCGGAAGATCCTCAAGGAAGCCGGGCTGGTCGACACGGAGTGGACGCCCAGGGAGATGCGACACAGCTTCGTCTCGCTGCTCTCGGCCTCCGGCGTCCCCATCGAGCACATCTCTCGCCTGGTCGGCCACGCCAACACCGTGGTCACCGAGACGGTCTACCGTCTCCAGATCCGGCCCGTCATGCAGGAGGGCGCGACGGCGATGAACGATCTCTTCGGAGGCGCACGAGGGGCTTAGTCACCCAGATAGTCACTCAAGCCCGATTTTCATGATCACAGACTGAGTATTCCCGCAGGCGGAGCCTAGGAGATTCGAACTCCTGACATCCCGCTTGCAAAGCAACCCAGGCGGGGGCGGGACCATGGGCGATACCCGCCCTCACCTGGTCTTACGGTCCATGGGGATCCACCGTCGTCCGCCCTTGTCCGAGGTGGTCGTCACTCAGTTTGTCACCCAAGAGGGAAACATCACGGACAGCCTTGCCGCTGCGATCATCCGATCCTCCAAAAACAGTTTTCCCGTTGCGGCGATTTCCAAGATCGCACGGTTGTTGGAGAAGGAACTCATCGCGAAGCCATCGACCCCCCAGGACCTTCAGAGGTGCGGTAGGCGCCCCTGTGGGGATGACCTGGCGGCCTACCGCGCTTTTGAGGGATTTGGTCAGCTGCCCTCGGGCGGGCCGAGCGGAGCCTCGGTGCTGTCGACCAGCTTGCAGTCGGCCACGGGTCCGTTGGAGACCCTCGCCCAAATACCGGCGACCGTCCTCTCCGGCTGTTCAGAGACGCTGAACTCCAGCACCGCGACCTGGCCGTCCCCGACAACCTTGGGGTCGATCGTGAAGCCGGACTCCTGGCTCTCCGGTCTCGGCCGGACGGTGAGGGGAGCGTCTTCCCTGGGCAAGAAGCTCTGGCTGCGAGGCTGCGGGCTGCACTTCTTCCCTCCGGGAATGTAGTCGACGACCGCGTTGAGCCCCATGTCCCGCAGGTCCGCCTGCAGGCTCTTGGGGTCCTTGGCCTCGTTGATGGTGATGAAGATAGTGCCGTCGTCATTCTTGGAGATGGCGTAGGCCGCGCCACCGCCCAGAGCCAGCGGGACGGCGATCGCCATGGCAGCGGCGGCAGCCAGTACCGGGGCCAGGATGGCAGAGCGCAGCAGCCGCCGCTTCGGCTTGGCCGACTGAGCTTCCTGGTGAATCTCGGTCATTACGAACTCCTTGAGCTGTCGGTGCCGGTTCCGCGGGAGTTCGGGCTCCACCTGGTACGGCAGCAGCCGGGTCAGCCTTTCTCGCTCGTCCTCGTTCATCGGTACTCCTCCCTCGTGAACCGGGCCGCGATGTCGCGGTCACCTCTTACCTGTCGTGACGGCCTGGATGGTTCCCTCTCAGCCGCGAGTTTTTCCAGCTTCTTTCGCGCCCGAGACAGCCGGGACCTGACCGTTCCCACCGAAATACCCAGCGCCTCGGCTGCCTCGACGTAGCCGAGACCCGACCCGACGACCAGCGCGAACACTTCCTGCTCCTGGCGGCGCAGCGTGCCGTAGGCCCACCGGATCGCGGCCAGCCGGTCGGCATCGTCGATGCGTCCCGCCACCTCATCGGCCAGGTCGGGAACCTGCTCAGCTCTGGGTATGCGGGCCAGGGCGTCGTCGTAGCGGTAGGCGGCCCGCCGGGTATTGCGCGCGACGTTGGTGGCGATGCCCAGCAACCACGGCCGCAGCGAACCGCCATCGGCGTCGATCCGGTGCCGCAGTCGCCAGGCCTCCAGGAAGGTCAGGGACATCACGTCCTCGGCAACCGACCAGTTTCCCGTCAGCCGGAAGGCATGGCCGTACACCGATCGGGCGAACTCATCGAAGAGCTGCTCGAACGCCTCTGTATCCCCGCCACGTATCCGGGCACGTATCGACATATCCACACACAGGGACTGTCCGCAGCGCCACCCGGGTTCCCGGAAACCACAAAGAAGAAGCCCAGTGGCAGTGACGCTACAACACCTCCGGGAGGAGTTCCGATAGTGGGATCACAAAACCGGAGGAAGTGACGTTCGATGAGTTGGACGAGCGCTCGATGGAGAACGCGGAGGACATGACTGGTTACATCGGCGCTGTGAAGGTCGGCGGCTGGTCTGTGGTTATCGAACCAGAAGGGTGGAAGATCGCTGTCGACTCCGAGATAAGAGCCCGGATCTCACAGGGGATCGAGGTCGTGTCGGCCTGCTGCCACGAATACGCCTCCGACACCTCCACCTACGAGATCGACGGGAAAACGATAACCTGGTTCGACCCGATGAACCCATCGTCCAGTCGGGCAGCGATCCTGACCGCCTGGTCGAGGCGATACGCGACGTCGGGCTGGATCCTGACCGCGCTTTCGAAGGCCCAGACATCGATTCCCAATCCCCAGCTCCTTCTCCCTGGCGAGCAGGATCACCGGCTTCCCTTCTCCCCCGGACATGCTGAACCTGCGATTGCTCGGCGCGGAATCCAAAGAGGAGTAAGCCGCTCTCATCCCGGCTGGACGCGACACGTCTCCGTTGGATACGGCCTTTACTCGCGACCGCTCAGTTCTCGATATGCCTCGCGTAGTTCTCCGGCTTCCGGCATGCGGCGCGCTTCGATGGCGCCGATCACCTCGCGCGCTCTCCAGTAGTTGGACGGCACCAGCACGCCGCTCGTCATGGTCGTGAGGGTAAGCTGACCCGCCTCGTCGGGCTGGTCGGTGGCGAGAAGGGCCAGAGCAAGGTCAAGGCGCGCGGAGGCCGCCCTGCGCGGACGAACCATCCCGTCCGCGGCCGACTCCAGGCGGGTGAGCACCTGCCGGGCGTACGGCTCGGCGGCCGGGTCTCCTAGCCATGACAGGGTGGTCGCCACGTACGCCTCGCTCTTGGAAGGGTCGTAGCGGTAGTGGTGCTCGGGATGCTCAGGCATCGACAACGGCGAGACCAGCCGGGCAACGCGGTTCAGCGCATCACGCGTCTCCGGGCCGGACCCGAGCCGCGCCCAGATCCGGCCTTCCTGCGCGGTCGCCTGGTCGATGCCGCGATGGCCCGCCTCCAGGTCCACCACCACACTCCGGACAGTCGCGGAAAACACGTGCTGCGAACCGATGACATCAAATGA
>NZ_JBPJUQ010000219.1:0-3405 GCF_051192615.1 Streptosporangium sp. G11 | reverse complement strand
ATCTCCGCGAAACGCGGGGCTCCCGCCAGATCCCCGGCGGTAAGGCCGTGGATGTGCGTGGGGCCGGGGCCCGTTCCGGGGTCGACGATCGTGGAGTAGAGGCGGTCGTCGCTGCCGTCGGGATGCAGACGGATGATCGCGATTTCGACGATGCGGGCTTTACGGGCATCGGTCGAGGTGGTCTCGACGTCGACGACGGCGTAGGGAAGGGATCCCAGCCGGTGACGACACGACGCCACGGCCGCCACAACAGGAGGTTCGGCCTGTGCCGCTTGCACCGGAGCGGCCTGGTCGGCGAGGGTGGTGATGGCCTGCTCGGTGCCGGGGACGTCGAGTTTGCGGGCGGCGTAGGAGCGGGTCAGCAGGCTCTCGCCGATGACGTCGTCGTACTTGTCGATCCTCTTGTCGGGGATCAGGCTCGCCAGGTCGGCGGCGTCGGGGAAGCTGGAGGCGGCCAGTTCGGCCAGCAGGTTCGCGGCCACCCGGGGTGGGGTGGCGCAGAGCAGCAGGGCGACACCGTAGCGGGCGACGTCGACGCCTCGGGCATGCAGAGCCAGAGCCGTCACGGCATTATCTGACAAGCTTGGCGAATCGGCGAAGACGAGGACGACCGAGGACGGACCTGCGGCTCCGTCGCCATCGCGATCGGCATGCTCACCGGCGCAGTTGTCGTCGGCGTCAACGGACAGCTATGGCTGGCAGCGCTCCTCACCGGCCCCAGCCTCATCGCGCTGGCGAAGATCTTTGTTCTCCGCCGGTCGGATGCCACCGACATGAAGCAACTCCAAGCTCAGCGCGACGCTGTGACCGCGCCACCGCTGGTCTGAACCGTCGGTTAGGCGTCCTGTCCGACCTCAGCGAGGCCGCGGGTGACTGACCTCGCCGAGGCGGCGTCTGGTTTGGCATCGCGGTCGGAGGCGCGCCGACGCGGCCCCTAAGTAGCAGGCGCCGAGAAACAACGCTCAGCCGTGCCGGCCCCACCTCGACATCGAGGGTGTGCCCGACCCGGAGCACGTTCCCTGGATCGACCCGACCCATCCGGCCTGGCGAACGGCCCGGTGTCAGCGGCTTCACCGATCAGAAATCCTCCGCCACGTCGTCAGTTCTGTTAGCCCTCGCACCGGTGGAAGGATTGATGACCATGACCGACACCAGACCGCTGGGCGCCGACGAGGCCACGTTCCTCGCGGCGGTCCGCTCAGGCGACACGGCGCGGTTCGCACTCATCACGGAGCGCCACCGGCGTGAGCTGCAGGTGCACTGCTACCGGATGCTCGCGAACTACGAGGATGCCCAGGACCTGACGCAGGAGACGTTCCTGCGAGCGTGGAACAAGCGGGAGTCGTTCAAGGGCCACGCGGCCCTGCGGACCTGGCTGTACCGAATCGCGACGAACGCCTGCCTCGACTTCCTGGAGAAGCGCAACGACCGCACACCCGTACCGTCCGAGCTGCCGGACCCCGGCTCCGAGGTGCTGTACCTGCAGCCCTACCCCGACCGGATGCTCCCCGAGGACCCGCAGGAATCGGTGGTGGCGCGGGAGACGATCGAGCTGGCGTTCATCGTCGCCGTCCAGCACCTGCCGCCGCGGCAGCGGGCGGCGTTCATCCTGCGCGACGTCCTCGGCTGGCCGGCGTCGAAGGCCGCCGACGCCCTCGAACTGACCGTCGCATCGGTGACCAGCGCACTACAGCGGGCGCGCGTGACGATGCGCGAGCAGCTGCCCGATCGCCGCCTCGACTGGCGGAGCCCCGCCACCCACGAGCTGTCGGATGACGAGCGCGGCGTGGTGAAGTCGTATATCGACGCCCATGAGCGCAACGACCTGGACGGGCTGATGTCCCTGCTGCGCGACGACCTGCGCTTCGCGATGCTGCCCGAGCCGGGAACCTCGGTCATCACGGCCAAGGACGCGGTGGACGGCTGGGTCTCCGGTGGGCTCTTCCAGCGCGGCCACGACGACTGGCGCTGTATCACCACGACGGTCAACCGCATGCCTGCCGCCGTGCTATACCTCCGCACCCCCGACGACCCGGAGTACCGGCTGTTTACCATCGCGGTCCTGCACATCGTCGACGGGAAGGTCGCCGAGCTCACCGGATTCGACGCCACCGACAAACCATGGCTGGGCCTGCCTCCGACACTGTAATCAGACGAGTCCCCATCGTCGACGAGTCCAGCGCACGGGCCGCCGTCACCGAAGTCACCGCGGAATGAGCACCCCGACCAGCTGAACACCAACGCGGCAACGCGAACACCACCGCCCCGCCGGCGTTGCCGGCGGGGCATCTTCATGCCCGAAGAACATCGTCACGATCAACGACGCTGTCGTCCCTCATCTCCAGCAAGTCGGTCAACAGCTCACTCGGAACGCAAGGAAGGGCCCGGGGAGGGTTCCCTCATAGCCGAGGGTCACGGTGAGCACGCCAGGAAGGATTTCGACCTGGCCTCACGAGCCCAGGACCTGGCCTCACGAGCCGAGCATCTGGCCCGTGCTCATCGCCTCGTCTCGTATCGGGTCAGCACCACGCCGCCGGGAAACGTCCGCGTCTCCACCAGGTTCAGGTTCACCCAGCTGTCCAGGGCCGTGAAGAACGGCGTGCCGCCGCCCAGCAAGGCCGGTGCGGTGACCAGCACGTACTCGTCGATCAGCCCGGCCCGCATGGCCGCCCCGGCGAGCGTGGCGCCGCCGATGTCCATGGGGCCGCCGTCTTCGGCCTTGAGCCGGGTGATCTCGGTGACCGCGTCGCCGGTGACCAGGCGGGTGTTCCAGTCGACCGTGCTGGTCGTCGAGGAGAACACCACCTTCGGCATATCCCGCCAGCGGCGGGCGTACTCGATCTCCGCCGGGGTAGCGCCAGGCTGCTGGTCGGCGGTCGGCCAGTGGGAGCTCATCGTCTCCCACAGTTTGCGCCCGTACAGCGCCAGGCCGGTCGCCCCCACCCGGTCGGACCACCACTGGAACAGCTCGTCGCTCGGTACGCTCCAGCCGAGGTCGTCGCCGGGCGCGGCGATGTAGCCGTCCAGGCTCAGGTTCATGCCGAAAATCAGTTTCCGCATCGTGCCAGCCTCTCGTGAGTCGATCTCACACGTACAGACGGGCGCGGCGCGGAAACCTAATCGGTGCGCGATCTGCGTCCGCAGGTAGTCCTCGCGTTCCGGACTTGGCACGGCGTACTCGGCTGGGCTCGAGCACTACCCACCGGATCTCGACTTCACCCTCGTACGGGCAGCGGCGCACCCATGGCCAGCTCTCCCCGACCGCTGCTGCCGTCTGCCCGGACGGGAAGGCCTTCCACGGCCACCTGCAACAGAGGCTGTCTACTTTCCATAGGCGTCGTGATCTCTGCTGATGAGCTTGCCAGCCGCAGGCTGCTCCAGGTGACGGTGTCATGGCACATCCAC
>NZ_JBPJUQ010000218.1:0-3412 GCF_051192615.1 Streptosporangium sp. G11 | reverse complement strand
GGCGGCGGCCTTCCGGGTGTTGTTGTTCACCGAGACCGCCGACTACGTGCACGGCTCGATCCCGTCCGGCATCACGATGGTCCAGCAACTCGCCGCCGCCAACGACTTCGAGGTCGTCCAGTCGGCCAGCTCGACCGCGCTCAACGACGCGAACCTCGCCACCTTCGACGCGATCATCATGCTGCAGAACTCCGGCATGGTCTGGGACAACGACGCCCAGCGCCAAGCCACCCAGAAGTTCGTCAACGACGGCGGCGGCATCGTGGCGATCCACAACACCACCGACATGAACATCGAGGCCCAGTTCCCCTGGTGGGACCAGCTCGTCCTGGGCGGCGCGCACATGACCGCGCACTCGGCCACCGTGCAGGGCACCGCCAAGGTCCTCGACAAAAAGCACCCCTCCACCGTGGGCCTGCCCGACCGCTGGACACGCACCGAGGAGTGGTACAACTTCAGCAAGAACATGCGCGGCGACGTGCACGTCCTGGTCACCGCCGACGAAACCACCTACGACGCCGGCGGCAGCAAGATGGGCGCCGACCACCCGATCTCCTGGTGCCGCAACGCCGAGGGCGGGCGCGTGTGGGCGACCGCGATGGGCCACGAGAGCGCCTCCTACAGCGAGGCCAACTTCCGCCAGCACGTGCTCGGCGGCATCAAATGGGCGGCCGGCAACGCCGCGGGCGACTGCGGCGGCACCGTATGGAACCGGTTCCAGAAGGTGACGCTCGACAGCGCCCCCGACCAGCCGATGGGCCTGGACATCGCCCCCAACGGCGACGTCTACTACATCGCCCGCTCCGGCAAGCTCATGCTGATCCGCAAGAGCAACGGCCAGATCGTGACCACCGGCACGCTGAACGTCTACACCGGCGGCGAGGACGGGCTGATCGGCATCGCCCTGGACCCGAGTTTCGCGACCAACCGCTGGGTCTACCTCAACTACTCCCCCACCGGCTCCGCGGCGATCAACCAGGTCTCCCGCTTCACCCTCAACGGCGCCGGTGACAGCCTGGATCTGGCCAGCGAGAAGAAACTGCTGGCCATCCCGGCGACCAGGGTCGACGAGCCGGGGCACACCGGCGGGTATCTCACCTTCGGGCCCGGCGGGAACCTCTACATCGGCGTCGGCGACGACATCAACCCCTTCTCCTCCGACGGCTACGCGCCGATCGACGAGCGCGCGGGCCGCGCCAACTTCGACGCGCAGAAGACCAGCGCCAACACCAACGACCTACGCGGCAAGATCCTGCGGATCCACCCCGAGAGCAACGGCACCTACACGATCCCCTCGGGCAACATGTTCGCGCCGGGCACCGCGCAGACCCGCCCGGAGATCTACGCGATGGGCTTTCGTAACCCGTTCCGGTTCTCGGTGGATGCCGAGACCGGCTGGATCTCCTCAGCCGACTACGGCCCCGACGCCGGATCGGCCAACGCCAACCGCGGGCCCGAGGGCACCGTGGAGTGGAACCTGATCAAGTCGCCCGGCTTCTACGGCTGGCCCTACTGCGTCGGCAACAACATCCCGTTCAACGACTACAACTTCGCCACGTCCACCTCGGGGGCGAAGTTCAACTGCGCGGCGCCGGTGAACAACTCGCCCAACAACACGGGCCTGACGAACCTGCCCGCCGTCAAGACCGCCACCGTCTGGTACAACTACCACCTCGTGTCCGAGTGGCCGGAGATGGGCACCGGCGGCGGCGCGGCCCCGATGGGCGGCCCGTTCTACCACTACGACGCGGCCAACCCCTCCGACACCAAGTTCCCCGCCTACTTCGACGACACCCCGTTCTTCTACGAGTGGAGCCGCAACTACCTGATGGAGATGCGGCTGGACGGCAGCGGCAACATGCTGAAGACCAACCGGTTCCTGTCCAACCTCGGGTTCAGGTCGCCGCTGGACATGAAGTTCGGCCCCGACGGCGCGATGTACCTGATCGAGTGGGGGGTCGGCTACGGCGGCACCAACCCCGACGACGGCGTCTACCGCATCGACTACATCAACGGCTCACGCTCCCCGATCGCCAAGACGAGCGCAACACCCACCTCCGGCCAGGCGCCGCTCACCGTCCAGTTCTCCTCGGCCGGCTCCGCGGACCCCGACGGCGACGCGTTCACCTACGCGTGGGACTTCACCAGCAACGGCTCGACCGACTCCACCGCGGCCAACCCCTCCTTCACCTACACCGCCAACGGCACCTACACCGCCAGGCTCACCATCACCGACTCCTCGGGCAAGAGCGGCTCGGCCACGGTGCCGATCACGGTCGGCAACACCGCGCCGGTGGTGCGGTTCGGCTCGCCGCCCGACGGAACGGCCATCACCTTCGGCGACTCGGTCCCCTACACCGTCACGGTCACCGATCCCGAGGACGGCACGATCGACTGCTCCAGGGTCAGGGTGGTCACGGCCCTGGGCCACGACACCCACAGCCACGACACCGGCCAGTTCACCGGCTGCTCGGGGACGGTGGTGACCACGAACTCCGGCCATGACGCCGACGCCAACACCTTCTACGTGCTGACCGCGACCTACACCGACGCGGGCGGCCTGTCCAACACCGCCAACCTGGTCCTGCAGCCCCGCCACAAGCAGGCCGAGTACTTCACCGGCTCGTCCGGGATCCGGATCATCGACCAGGCCGGCGCGCAGGCCGGTAAGCGCGTCGGCGACATCTCCAACAACGACTGGATCTCTTTTGCGCCGATGAGCGTCCAGGGGGTCACGTCGGTGTCCTACCGGTTGTCCTCGCCGTCGGGCGGCGGCTCGATCGAGTTGCGCGCCGACTCGCCCACCGGGCAGTTGCTGTCCACCACGTCCGTGCCGAGCACCGGCGGCTGGGACACCTACCAGCAGACGGCCGCCACCTCGGTGGCGGCGCTGTCGGGCAGCCACCCGTTGTTCCTGGTGTTCAAGCCCTCCGCGGCCAACCAGTTCGACCTTGACTCCTTCACCCTGAACGGAACGGGGGGTCCGAGCGGGCCGGTGGCCGGCGGCGTCTACACCCTGGTCGCCGCGCACAGCTCCAAGGCGGCCGACGTCGAGGGCCAGTCCACGGCCGACGGGGCCAGGGTGGTCCAGTGGGCGGCCGGCGGCGGCACCAACCAGCAGTGGAGGTTCACCGCCGCGGCCGGCGGCGCCTTCACCCTCACCGGCGTCCAGGGCGGTAAGTGCCTGGACGTGAACGCCGGCTCCACCGCGCCGGGCGCGCCGATCATCCAGTGGACCTGCCACAACGCCGCCAACCAGCAGTGGAGGTTCACCACCGCGGCCAACGGCACCTGGAAGATCACCTCGGCCGCCAGCGGCCACTGCCTCGAGGTGCCCGGCGCCTCGACCGCGGACGGCACCCAACTCACCCAGGCCACCTGCGGGACCGGCACCAACCAGCAGTGGAGGCTC
>NZ_JBPJUQ010000217.1:0-3416 GCF_051192615.1 Streptosporangium sp. G11 | reverse complement strand
GCCATGCCGGCCTCTCCTGAAGGGGGCGCAGGCATGTAAGTCAACCAAGGCGACTCCACGAAAGCCGGGGTACATCACCTTGACCAGTATCAACTCGTCCCGATAACCCCTGGAAGGAGACCACTCGGGCCCGTGGAACCCGCCCCCCAGCGCGACAGTCGGGTCGCGAGCATGGACACCCACGAAAAACAAGGTCAGGTGTGGTCGCCATACGACCACACCTGACTCATGAAAGATCGAGGCTAGTGGCGTTTCCGTATTGTTCGACGCGTTTCGAATCGCCCGTCGCGAACGCCATTGTGGGGTATATTCCGTCATAACCGAGACGGCTCCGCACGGTGAGCCAATTGCACGCCGGACTGATCGCTCCTTGTCGACGTACCGGGAAGGTTCATGGCGACGGATGACGACGCCCATCGGCAGCGGAGCGAAGAATCCGAGTCGATGCGCGACGGTGTGCGTGCCCGAGTGGCCCGGATAGTCACCGGAACTGGTCGGGGTCTGCGTAAATGGTCGCCCCCGACGCTGATGGCGATGCTCTGCGCGGGCGCACTCGGCCCGCTGCTGCTGCCGGCGCTGGGCGGATCGGCCGTGGCCGCCGCAGCGGTCGGCGCGCTCACCTCGGTCGGCGGAAACATATTGACCGACGTCGTCAAAGCCGGTATCGCGCGCGTCGCGAAATCAGGCGAAACGCCCACTGCTGAACAAGTGGAAATCGTCCTGGAACGCGAAATCCGGGACGCCCTGCAAACCGGGGACGAACGGGCGCGGGAATTACGCCAGGAGATCTCCGAGCTGGTCCGCACCGCGGGACTGGTCGGAGCCGCCTTAGAGGCCGCGGTCAGGACCGGTGACCGGGACCTGCAGAGCCGGATGACGGACGGCCTGGCGCGGCTCGGCGCCGACTTCGATGAGTTCGGCTTCGTCCTGACCGAGGCGGCGGGGGAGCTGCGGCGGCTGCGCGAGAGCGTCGATGAGCAGAACGGGGTGCTCCAGCTCGCGGTCGACCTGCAGTACCGTCAGGCGACCGACACCCGGCTGCTGATGGAGCAGGTCGCGGCCCTGGAGCGGCACGCGCGGCCGCGGGCCGGGCACGCGGAGGCGACGGCCGCCTGGAAGGACTGCCCCTACCGGGGGCTGCTGTACTTCAACGAGGCGGAGGCCGCCGTCTTCTATGGGCGCGAGGTCGACACCGCCCAGCTGGTTACCGCCGTCTCGCGGCGCATCACCGACCCCGGCCTGCTGATCGTTACCGGTGCGTCGGGTGCGGGAAAGTCGTCGCTGCTGCGGGCGGGCCTGATGCCGGCCATCGCCCGTGGCGAACTGGCAGAGGAGGCGCGGGACTGGCCGCGCCACGTCATGGACGCGCCGGGCAACTCCCCTTTGGCGCGCCTGTCGATCCTGCTCGGCGCGATGGCGAACCTGGACGGTGCCGCGATCCGCGACCGCCTGATGGCCGAGCCCGGCCAGGTGCGGCTCCTCGTCCGGCAGGCGGTCGAAGCGGACGCGGCCCGCCGTGGCGTCCCGGCCCAGGCCGCGCCCCGCCTGGTGCTGGTGGTGGACCAGTTCGAACAGGTCTTCAGCTCGCCCGGCGACGCCGCCGGTGAGGTGGCCGCATTCGTCGCGGCACTCCACGCGGCCGCGACACCAGCCGCGGCGGACGAGCCGGCGCCCGCCCTGGTCATCGTCGCGGTGCGCGGCGACTTCGTCGACCGCTGCGCCGACCACCCGCAACTGGCGGCGGCACTGGCCGCCCCGTTCATCGTCGGCCCGCTGAGCCCAGACGGGCTAAGACGGGCGATGACCGGCCCGGCGGACGCAGCAAACCTGATCATCGAACCGGGGCTCATCGACGCCATCCTGGCCGAGCTGTCCACGCCCGACGGCGGCCACAGCGCGGGCAGCCTTCCGCTGCTGTCCCAAGCGATGCTGACGACGTGGGAGCACCGCGAAGGCAACACGCTGACGAGCAGGGGTTATGGCCGAACCGGCGGCGTCACCCACGCCGTGGCCACAAGTGCCGAGTCGGCGTACACGGACTTGCCCGCCGGAGGTCAGGACGCCACGCGCCAGATCTTCCGCCGACTGACGCTGGTGTCGAAGGACGGGGCACTGTCCCGCCGGACCGTGCGCCTGCCCGACCTCCACGCCCCCGACGAGGGGAATGCGTCCACGGCCGGACGGGTGATCGAGGCGTTCGCGCACCGGCGGCTGATCGTCGTGGACGAGAACTCCGTGCAGATCGCCCACGACGCGCTGCTGCGCTCCTGGCCGCGTCTGCAGTCGTGGCTGGAGGCCGATCTGGCCGACCACGCGCTCTACAGCCAGCTGCTCCTGGACGCCGAGGATTGGCGGCGCAACGGCGCCAAGATGTCCTATCTCTACTACGGCAAGCGCCTGGCCGACCTGCGCCGGGTGCTGCCCCGGTGGCGGGCGGACCCGCGAACCTACCCTCCGCTGGAGGAGACGCAGGAACGGTTCGTCCACGCGAGCATCCGCTACCGGGTGCTGGCCCTGCTCTTGGTCGGGACCATGATGACCGTGCTCGTGGGCGTCGTGACGTACGGCTGGCGCCAGCGCGGAGAAGCTCTGGACCGGGCGCGCGTGTCCAACTCCCAGGCCTTGGCAGCGCGCTCGGTGCAGATCGCCGATGACGACCCGCGCAGCGCGGCTCAACTGGCCCTGTACGCGAACCAGATCAACGGCACGCCCGAGTCGGTACAGGCTCTCATCCGCGCGGTGGAGGCCAACCAGTACGTCGAGCGCCACATCCAGGCGGGTTCGGGCGAGGTGGCGGAGCACAGCGGCTCCTCCGGGCTGCCGATGACAGCCGTCGCGGTCAGCCGCGACGGCGGCACCCTGGTCTACTTCTCCGAACAGGGTGATAAGCAGGTCCACGTCGAGGACCTACGCAGCGGCGCGGAGATCCGCCAGTTTCCCAGCAGGGTGACCCGTGGCGGCACGCTGCAGCTGAGCGCCGACGGCCGGATCGCGGCGTGGGAGAGCAAGCCCAACGTCGTCGAGGTATGGGACATCGGCAGCGGCGGGCTCCTTCGTCGTCTGCGCGCCGGGAATCCCAGCGAACTCAGCAACGCGGGTGACGGGTTACGCGCCTTAGCCTTCTCCGCCGACGGCCGCTGGCTCGCCGCCGCGTACAACACGTTCTACGCGCCGGAGAAGCTCGATCTCGCACTTCAGGTCTGGGACGTGCGCACCGGCGAGTCGGTCGAGCGCAGGCTGATGCACTCCGGCCGCCTCGAGGCGTCGTTCGGCCGGAACGGCGTCCTGCGCGTGTTCGACCTCGACTCGGGGTGGCTGCACACCTTCGATGTCCGGGGGGCAAAGACATCCCAGGAGCTTAGGTGTCAAGCGGCGAGGGGTTGGGTGCGGTGTGACCAGGCGGTTGCTTCGTCGTA
>NZ_JBPJUQ010000216.1:0-3434 GCF_051192615.1 Streptosporangium sp. G11 | reverse complement strand
CCACGACCGAGGCCGCCTAAGATCAACCCACGGCACCTACCTCGTCGAGCCTTTTACACCGCTCCGAGGACGCGACCCTCCGCGCCGACCGCGCCGACCGCGCCGCAACAGGTGCCGCGTAACGAGCGGGGATCATTCAGACATTCGGGATCATGCTTTTTGAAGCCGTTATATGGCGGCCGCCGAAAGTACCTCAATCCCGGTGATCACCAGTCGAGCCGTCACCTCTATCTTGCCCTGTCGTTATCCAGGCCATGATCACCGATCGATCGTCATCGAACGTAAGGTGGACCACGATTTTGAGGACGAAGCCAACGGTCCGAGGGATAGCTTTGGTGACCGCGGGGATGCTTGCTGGAGCCGTGCTGACGGCCGGCGGAGCCGCCTTGGCCACCGGGATGAGCCAGGAGGTCATCCACGGCTGTGTCACCACCGCGACCGGCGCGCTGCGGGTCATCGCCGAAGGAACGACATCGTGCGAACCGGGAGAGACCTGGTTGGACTGGAACCGTCAGGGACCGCCCGGGCAGTTCGCGATCTTCACGATCAAGGGCTCAGGTGGTGCGATCGCGCCCGGTGCCACCGCCACTCACCGGGCTGATTGCGGTGTTGGAAACTACGCGATCTCCGGCGGCTACTCAGGCAGTGTGGCCGGCGCACCGGTCAGCGTGATCGCCAACACCATCGACAGCAAGAACACCACTGCCTGGAAGGTCAGCGTCGTCAACCACAGCCAGACACAGACCTACCACGTGGCGACCTACGCCTCCTGCGTCCCCGCCGCACCGTAAAGCATCCCGCAAGCCGTTGCTCATGGTCTCGAACAATGGGTCCGCACTGACCTCGCGGCCGTTTGAACTCCCGTAGGTATGCGGTGCGACGCAGCCGCCAGCTGAGCTGTTACCCAGCTGGCGGCTGCTGTCGACGAGCGACCGTGACGGGCGGGTGAACCGCGGTGGGGTGTGCGGCGTCGTATCTGTTGTGGATCTTGTCAGGCGCCGTGGGCTGCGCTTCGCGGCCGCGGCCGCCACCTTATGGGGTTCCGGTAGTAATCGCCGAAAATCCAACGGATATTCCCCTGACCTGCTCGGATGTGAGGGCGTCGTATCGCTGGTGTGCCGGTTGGTGGGTGCGGCGGGCTGAGCTGAAGATGCCGCTGACCTCGCCGGAGTGCTCCACGTCGACGCTGGCGAAGCAATATCCGTTGGATTTTCCGCTGTTGCTACCGGGACCCCAACCTGGACTCTGTCCGGTCAACCGAACCACATCCCCGCAGGTAGGCGCGTCGGCAGCCATGCGGAGCGCAATCCGGCCCCAGGCTGGGCACAGTCGTCCACAGCCGAAACCCTGGCTCTCGGACTCACCGTCCGGCCTGCGGATTCGAGTGACCGCGGCCCGTTTCTGCCGTATTCCGGTGGCACCCCTAAAGGTCCCGGCTCCCGAGACGCTCAGTTGGGCGCAAGCCGCCCCCGGGAGAGCGCGTCGTCGCGGCAACGCACGTCAAGCCCGACGCCCGGACGATCGGGATGACCTCAGCCATCCTCAAGATCATTCCTTAGCGTACGTTTTCTCTTCACTGTTCCTCAAGGGCCGAAGTGAGCTTGTCGACGCCGGGGGCGTAGGCGGTCATCCAGTGCGGATGCAGCCGGTAGTAGACCACGTCGTTGTCCCAGTCGGAGAAGTCGCCGTAGAAATCCTTGAAGTAGGCGAGCAGGTCCGGCCAGTCCTCGGCCGGTTCGCTGTCCTCAGGGTTGAGGATCTCCACCGTGCCGTGGGTGAACACGCCCAGGTCCTCACCGCGCATGTGCGCGGCGCTGACGGCGGGGCGGGCGGCCAGGTGGCGGGTCTTGGCGGCGCCGCGCGCCGTGCCGAAGTGCCACTTGCCGTGCAGGAAGTGCCCGTCTACACCGCTGATCCGCGGCTCGCCCTTCGCCGTCACGGTGGACAGGGCGAGGGTGCACATTCCGGTCAGGATCCGGGTGAGCTGCTCCGCGGTCAGGGTGTTCTCGGTGACGATCGAGCGGAGGTGCAAGGTAGAGCGGGAAAGGGAGGCTTCGAGGAGAGCCTGAAGTTCCTTGAGCTCCTCGGGGGTTTCGCGCATTGAGGTCCTTGTCTATCTGTGAGGCCCCGGTCCACACTCACATCGGCGCTGACCGGTGAACCGATGATCGCTCTAAAACCCGACGCCTTGTGTCATGTTTTTCGGCCGTCCTGCGAAAACCGCCGGGGCGCCCGGCCGGCGTCCTTCCTTTGGACTTGTCCCAGCCGCCGCCCGGATTGGCGATCGGTCACGTCGTCTCGATGACGACCCCCAGTCTTGTGGCTGGAGTTGTGGGCGTTCGTGGGTGTTCCGTTTGGGGGTGCGGCCGGAATACGGCAGAAAGGGGCCGCGCCCATCTGCAACCGCAGGTCGGATGGCACAGTCGAGGCAGGGGTTTCGGTGACCGCCCGCCGCACGTCGGATGGGGCCGGAATGCCGGGCGAACAGTGGTTGGCGCGTTTACCTGCGGTGATGCGGTTCCGGAGACCGGGCAGAGCCATGCTTCTGTCTGGTCAGGGGTCGGCGCGGTACGTTTCTGCCGTATTCCGGCCGCACCCCCACTGACATCATCTCCGCGCGCAACACCAACGGCTTGTTAACGCCACTGACGGTTCGGTTGCTGCTCAACCCGGGATCTTGGGACTATCCGGCCGGAATTGAACGTTAATCCTTCCGCTGCTGGGCAGCGTGGGGTCAGCAGTCTCCGAAGACGCCGATCGAGAGGGCTTTTCCGAGGCTTGGACGTCGACTTCCCACAGCTCAGGACGCGCCGGTCGGTCTTAGCGTTCAATTCCGGCCGGATAGTCCCAGCACCCCGGCACGTAAGGCACGTCGGGGTCAGCCAACGTGCCTTACAAGTATCCGAGGGTTGCAAGGCACGTACGGTGAGGAAATGCGCCTGGAACAGGTGTGGGAAGCGACCGAGGCGATGGTGTCGCGTCGCGAGCTGCGCCAGGCGGTCGCCGCGGTGACTGACATGGTTCCCCCGCCCGGTGCCGACCCCGATGAGGAGGTCCGGGCGCTGCTCGCAGCGAAGATCTCAACGGTATCGGGATTCCTCAAGACGCTCACCATGGTGCTGGACTTCGGCGCGACCGTGGAAGCCGAGCGCGTGCTGGCGGCGATGAAGCAGTTGCCGCGTCTGCTGGACGGGCGCAAGAAGAAGGTGACCGAGGCTGACATCGACCCGGGCTTGGTGGCCGGGTCGTGGGAGCGGCTGGTCTTCCGCACGCTGCCGAACGGCAGCACCGTCGACGGGAACGCTTACACGTTGTGCGTGCTCACCCAGTTCCACTGCCATCTCAAACGCCGCGACGTGAGGTTCCCCCGGTTTCCCGGAGTGTTTCCTATGTGGTTTCGGTCAGCTCGGCGTGGCTGCTGACAGTGTCGGGTA
>NZ_JBPJUQ010000215.1:0-3483 GCF_051192615.1 Streptosporangium sp. G11 | reverse complement strand
CTCTTGGTCGAAATCAGTCGTCTCAGGGGCCTCGTTGCCACGTCAACCCGGTAAATCGGCTTAACTTACCGGCGTTGGTGTTTGCCGCAGTAGTACGGGCGGTCGGCGGCCACGCGATCGATGGGGATGAGCGTGCCGTCCAGCACGACGAGGGCATAGCCGGCACGCTTGGCCGCCCGCAGCGCCTGGTCGAGGGGGTGAGCGTTCTCGCGGACGTAGCGCCGGGCGGTGGCCGTACCGATGCCGAATCCTGCGGCGAGCCCGCGACCTGCGCTACCGGGTTGGGATGGGATCACTGAAAACTCGTTGCCGATGGTGTGGGTCTCTTCCTACGGTCGCTCCGTGACGATTGCATACGAGCGGCGCTCTGCTGGTCTTTCCGTTCTCGATGCCAGCGATCGTTCTGACTCTTCCGAAAGTCCGTGAGCGTGTCGGAGAAGGCGCTGTAGGCGGCGAGGCGTTCCTGCCACAGCCGCTCCTCCCGTGCGATCCACCACGCCTGCCGCGCTGTCCGCAACTGGAAGACGTAGGTGACGGTGGCGCCCAGCAGCGTCCCTGTGACCGCGATGAGGCTCGTTATCGCGCTTCCCATTGATCCAGTGGAGCACGACGGTCCAGGACCTGCCAGGCGCGAGGGAGTGGCCATTGCGTATGACAGCGTCTCTTCATCATGCGTGATCTTGTTAACGGGAGTGCTGACACCGTCCTTGGACGCGCGCGGACATCCATGGAAGATGATCAGGTGTGGGGCGTCTCTGAGCAGGCCTTCCTGACACTTGTGGATGCCGGTGGACGATCTCGACCTTGCCGGACAAGAAGGCGGTTCGAGTCATCTCGGCCGCGCAGGCGGCGCGCGATCCCAGAGCGCATGACGGATCGCCATGTTGTGACGATTCAGGTGACCGGCCGGCCTGCCACCTTCGCTACAGCCCACGAAAAGCCTTGTAAAGATGCCGTTCGATCGGCCATCGCTACGAGCGGAGTGCAGCCTCAGGAGGCGCGTTTCGCCGTTCGTTTGGAGTTCCGGCTTTCCATGGCCCGCAATGCGAACGAGGTCTGGGATCTGGATAACCTCATCAAGCCCACACTTGATGCGATGGGGGGCGTCTTTGGTACAACCGTCCACCACCCTCCGACCATGGTCTCCGCTACCCGGCCAGGATGATTGGTCCGCCCGAAAAGCGGAAGGTCGGCGGTTCGCCCCAGCCCCTGACCACAGCAACCGAGCAGCACAAAGGCCCCGAGCGATTATCGTTCGGGGCCTTTGTGGATCTTCAGTGACAGCAACGTCGATCGCTGGATCGAGGCCTCTTCGCTGCCGCGCGCAGGATTTGACATGTAGATTCGCATGCAACATGAGTCTTGCGTGTTCGTATGCAACATGATGCGCGCTCGGGCTGCGCTAATTTGCTACCGCCGACTCACCAAATGAGTCGTCGTCTAAACCGCCGACTTTCGGATCAGCTCTAAGCCCGGCAGTCCCCGACCCACGCGGCCCGGGATTGGCCGATTCCAACCGAAAGTATCGGAATTTTGCCGAAACTTCTGGGCGGGGCGCAGTGCGTGTGACGGCGGCATCTCATGATCATAGTTGGGAGCCATCGCCCTCCGCCCGGTGCGCGATCGACCTGTTCGCTACGAAAGTTTCATCCTGTGCGCCGGGGGCGGGGCGCGAACCTTCCCTGGCCAGCACGCGCAGGGGCGCGCCCCGCAGGCCCGGCGTCCGGGGCTGCGAAGCAAGTTACTTGACATCCGCAATCAGGTCGTATTTGCTCCCTTGCATTACACCCCATACAGCGTGCAGGCGGTATGCCGATAATTCTTGATGAATGTTAGCGCTCACGCCCGATTCCGGTTTCGCAGCTCCGGGCATTCGATGCCGCTGATGGAGAGGAACGCAGAACATGTCTTTATCGTCGGCCTGGTCCCTACAGCCAGAGGGAATCGCAAATGTTGAAGCATAGGTCCATCCTCAGGACCGTGGCGCTCGCGGCGGCTTTCGTCTTGGTGACGGGGTACGCGGCGATGAGCAGCGGCAGCAGCACAGGAGCCTCGGCGTCCACCGCCGCCGCGCTCGCGGGAACCGCAGGATGTGGAAAGAGCCCGACGCTGAGCAGCGGAACACACACCATTCAGTCCAGCGGAAAGAATCGCAGCTTCATTCTGCGAATTCCCGCGAACTACAACAACAACAACCCCTATCGTCTGATCTTCGGCATCCACTGGCTGAACGGCACCATGAACGACGTCGACTCCGGTGGAAGCAGCGGGGCCTCCTGGTCCTACTACGGACAGCGGCAGCTGTCGAACAACACCGCGATCTTCATCTCGCCGCAGGGCCTCAACAACGGCTGGGCCAACTCCAACGGCGAGGACGTCACCCTCTTCGACGACATCATGCGGCGGGTAGAGGCGGATCTCTGCGTCGACCCCTCACTACGTTTCGCCATGGGGTTCAGCTACGGCGGCGGCATGAGCTTCTCCCTCGCGTGCAGCCGCGCGACGGTCTTCCGTGCGGTCGCGGTGTTCGCCGGCGCGCAGCTCAGCGGATGCAGCGGCGGCACCCAGCCCATCGCCTACATGGGACTGCACGGCATCACCGACAGCGTCCTCAACATCTCGCAAGGACGGACGCTGCGGGACAGGTTCGTCCGCAACAACGGCTGTACCGCCCAGAACCCGCCTGAACCGGCCTCGGGCAGCCGGACGCACGTCGTCACCGCCTACTCGGGGTGCCAGGCCGGATACCCCGTCGTCTGGGCCGCGTACGACAACGGTCACACGCCCGCCCCGGTGGACGGGACCTACACCGAGAACGGCGCCCAAACCTGGACCAAGGGAGAGGTGTGGAAGTTCATCTCCCAGTTCCAGAGCACCTCCACGCCCACCCCGACGCCCACCCCGAGCGTCACCCCGACGGTCACCCCGACCCCCACGACCAGCTTCCGCCTGCGCAACGAGGGCGCCGGGCGCTGTGTCGACTCCCCCAACAGCGCCAACGCCAACGGCACCCAGTTGCAGATCTACGACTGCCACACCAACGCCAACCAGCTCTTCAGCTACGGCTCCGGCAGACTCCAGCTCCTCGGCAAGTGCCTGGACGCCCCCACGAACGCCGGCTCCGGTACCCGCGTGCAACTGTGGGACTGCCACACCAACAGCAACCAGCAGTGGACCTTCAACTCCAACGGCACCGTGACCAGCGGCGCCAACAACCTCTGCCTCAACGTCACCGGCACCGGCAACAGCTCCACCGTGACCGTCGCCACGTGCAACGGCCAGGCCACCCAGAGATGGACCAGGGCATGACCACCTACTAGCCGATGGCAGATGTCGGGTCCAGGCGACTTCGCCTGGACCCGACGCGCTTCATCGCTCAACGCATGGGCGCGCACTCGAACGCCACTGGAGTTGCCCCGGTTCGGTAGACACGTCAGGGCTTTCGGCTACGCGGCAGCATAGTTGTCTTCGTGAGTGGGCTTG
>NZ_JBPJUQ010000214.1:0-3560 GCF_051192615.1 Streptosporangium sp. G11 | reverse complement strand
CGAGGGGTCTGGTTGCGCGAGCGGCCTTCATCACGCTGTATCAGAGGCGGTCACGTCACGCTGGCCAATCAGCCGAAGGCGCCGGTCTCGCGCGGAAGATCTCAGGGATCTTGCACCGGAAGTAGGCATCCTACTGATCATTGACCGGGCGGGACGTGACCACCCGACCGTCATTAGCACCGGAAGCAGGGCGGCAGAGTCCTTGATCATCTCGATGAAGACGTTGCTGATGATCACTGAGTGGAGACGGCCGGCGCAATGCCGAATGGCACCCCGTAGGGGCCGCGAAGCGGTTGGGCCGGCGGTCGGAGCGGCAGGCGGCAGCGCGTACCAGGGGCGGCGGGTGCGTTCGGTGCGGCGGGTGCTCGGTGCGGCGGGCGGCGGGCTTACGCCGTGCCGTCCCGGCTGGCGCGGGCCGGGACCGGCCGCCAGGGCCGCACGCCCGGCCCGCTGGCCGTGCCGGGACGGCGGGGCGTGTCCCGCCGTGCGGCGGCGCGAAGCGCTGGCGCCTTGAACCAGTAAAGAAACTCTGAGCCACCCCACAGCCAGCGCGTATGTCGATCTTCGAGGCGCATCTGTTGGGGCACGAACGATCAAAGCCACAGAGTACGCCAACAGGCATCATTGACCGCCAGGCTCATCACCCAGCGGGGGCCAACTCCAGGAACAGCAATGCTTTCGATCCGCCTCGCGTCCGAGCGTCTTTGAGCACCTTTTCATCATGCGGCTCCATGGGTCCAACAGACTCGACGAACTCCACTCCATAAAGCGACAGTTGCACGTCTTCCCGTTGGCTCGACTCCATGGCCACCCATCTAGGAAGTTGCTGATCGGTGATCGACCACCCGCGCTTTTGCAAGAGACCACTCGCCTTGCCTAGCGCCTGCCGGGAATCGGGGCTTCCGACGTCAATTATCAGGACCTCCCTGACCAGAGTCAGACCGTCCCAGGTGACCTCGGCCTTGGTCTCTGCCAGCACTCTTACGGTGCTGCGTACGTCGCGGACAACGCCAGGATCAACCCGCTCCTCCCTGGGGAACAATTCCGATCGGCATCCGGAAAGAAGGAGGAGCACACAGAAGGTGGCTGTAGCTGTCCTAACAACTTGAGCTGCCTGCTTCAACCTGTTGACTCCAGTCCCCTCATACCCGCCACGGGCAAGAGTCGTTTCCCCGCCAGCGATACACCGCAGTTTCCTAGTGGAAGATCCCTGATGACTCTATCCGTTCCTGATCCACAAAATAGGTGCTAGATCATGAGGGCGATGCCGTTGTCGGCGAGTTCTTCGGGGGTGAATACCGCGCTGGTGTCGTCGGCCAGTTCGGCGCTGTAGCCGATCTCGTAGCGGTTGGCGGGGGCTTTGACCTCGGTGACCTCGATGGGGTGGCCGTTGGCGTGGGCCATGGTGCGGCGGATGATGAGGATCGCTTCGGCGTAGTCCATGCCCAGGCGGGCGCGTTCGTCTTCGTAGGCGATGCGGGAGGTGGTCAGGGTCATCCAGCGGATGGGGCCGTGTTCGCGGATGAGGGACTGGTAGAAGAAGCCGGGTCGCTTGCGGTACTGGTCGAAGCGCTTGGGAGTGTCCCAGTCGGGGAGCATCTCGGCGTTGGTGTAGGAGTTGATCTCCAGGCGGGCTGAGGCGCCGTGGATGCGGGCGGTGTGGCCTCGGTGCCACATGCTGCGGCGGTGGATGACGGGGTGTCCGGTGCGGACGCCGAGGATGATCGCGAGATCGCGGTTGGCGGTGATCTTCTCCCCGGTGAACAGGGGAGCGTCGGGGTCGACGTCGCGGAGGGCGAGGTCCCAGCCGAAGGCTTGGATGTCGGGGTGGTTGCCGGGGGCGGCCAGGTCGGGCCGGGTCTGATGGCTGATGAGAATGACTTGGCGTTCGGGCATGGGGCGGACGAAGGAGCCGCGTCCGCGCATGACGTAGGCGAGTCCTTCGGAGACCAGGGTGTCGATGGCCTTGCGGACGGTGGGGCGCGAGACCTCGTAGCGGCGGACCAGTTCCGGCTCGCTCGGCAGGGCTCCGCCTGGTGGGTAGCGGCCGTCCAGGATCGCGGTTCTCAGGTCGGCGGCGATGGTGCGCCAGCGGACGTCTTTGTCCTCGGTGGTCTCCATGGCTGCTCCTTCTCGGGAAGTTCCATAACTACTTGTACTACAGGTTGCATGAAGTCCTCAACGCAAGGCAACATGTAGTACAGGCAGTGTTGCATGAGAGGGGGTGGTCACCATGAACCAACCGAACGAGCACGACCAACAGGCACGACATCCGGAGTGGATGACCGATCTGGTCCAGGTGCTCAACGCACCGGGCTACGACCGGTGGCGATCGATGGTGGCCGCTACCGGCGGCTGCGCCAACCCGATCCACCTGGCCGGAGAGTCGGCCATCGTCAGCACCGACACCGGCGAGATCCTGCATACCTACCGCACCGCTGATGAGCCGTCCGGGCATCTGCTGGTCGCCTGCGGCAACCGCCGCGCCTCGGTGTGCGCGTCCTGCTCGGAGGTCTACCAGGCCGACACCTTCCACCTCATCCGCGCGGGCCTGTCCGGCGGCAAAGGCGTCCCAGAAACAGTGAGCGCACACCCTCGGGCGTTCGTCACCCTCACCGCTCCCTCCTTCGGCCCGGTGCACACTCGGCGGGAGAAGAACGGGACGGTGCGGGCCTGCCGTCCCCGCAACCGCGACAAGGTCTGTGAGCACGGGCATCCGGTCGGCTGCCACGCTCGCCACGAGCAAGGAGACGAACGGCTCGGGCAACCCATCTGCGGCCGGTGTTACGACTACGTGGGCGCGGTGCTCTGGCAGGCACACGCGGGCGCGCTGTGGCACCGCTTCACCCTGGAAGTGCGGCGCACCCTGGCCAGTCAGGCGGGGCTGAGCCGCAAGGAGTTCGGCAAACAGGTCCGAGTGTCGTTCGCCAAGGTCGCGGAGTACCAGCGGCGCGGCCTGGTGCACTTCCACGCCATCATCCGCCTCGACGGCCCCGAAGGCGGGAGCGAACCCCCGCCGGACTGGGCTGATCACCATCTGCTCACCCGGTCGATCCCGCCAGCGGTGCGGCGGGTCACCGTGACCACTCCCGCGAGTGATCTCGGACGGCGGGATCTGGTCTGGGGTGATCAGCTCGACATCCGGCCCATCCTGCTCGACTCCCGCGCGGACGGGCTGAGTGAGCGGGCGGTGGCGGGCTACATCGCCAAGTACGCCACCAAGGGTGCCGAAGCCTCCGGCACCGTCGATCACCGCCTGTCGTGTCCGGCCTGCGGCGGTCGGGGGCGGCTGCGGCTGATGGCCTCCTGCGAACGCTGCCACGGAACGGGCCTCAAACCGGGCCTGCACTTGGACGCGCTTCCGGTCACCGAGCACGCCAGGCGCATGATCCGCACCTGCTGGGAGCTGGGCGCACGCCAGGAGTTGGCCACACTGCGGCTGCGGCCGTGGGCGCACATGCTGGGATTTCGCGGCCACTTCTCGGATCTGGCAAGATTTTCGTGATGGGTGACTGTGGGTGTTCATGATCATGCGAGCAGGACTCGTTTTCGCAGGAGTG
>NZ_JBPJUQ010000213.1:0-3591 GCF_051192615.1 Streptosporangium sp. G11 | reverse complement strand
TAGAAAGGGCCGTCGTGTCATACCTGCACCCCTACCCCTCACGGGATGGCTTCACGATCACCTCTCAAACACGTTCTGAGATCCGCCGAGATGATGCCCTGGATACCGAGCGCAATTTGGCTGCCGTCGAACACGAACCTTTGGTTGGCGTGGTCCATGCACTGCCACAGGCGCACCCTGGTGTTGTCGGCGCGCTCGTTGGTGGCGTCCAGGCATACCTCCCGGCTGGTGCCGATGGTGTCCTTGACTTTGATCTGGCTGCCGTCGAACACGAACCTTTGGTTGGCGTGGTCCATGCACTGCCACAGGCGCACCCTGGTGTTGTCGGCGCGCTCGTTGGTGGCGTCCAGGCACACGGGGGGCGCGTCGCGGGCGGTGTTGGCAGCGGACGCGGAGGCCACGGCGGGCAGGGCGGTGACCGCACTCACGGCGGCGGCGGCGTACAGTGAATGGCGAGCAAGCAGCATGGTGCCTCCCGGGGAAGGTTGATCAGAACCCACACACCATCCCGCAACCGAACGTATTTGATCAACTACCAAGTGCTTGCACTTGATTGCCCGTGTCGTTTTGCGGCCCGTCTCACCAGGGAATTCCTGGCTACGTGCCCAGCGGCCATCACACAGAGCCACTCCTCGGCCGGTGACACGGACCCACGTGGAGAGCCACAATCGGCCAGGTCACGCTCCGGTTCCTGTTCTAGACCCACCCGTTGCGTGGACGCGGACGACGCGCCCGGGGTCGTTGCCGTGATCGCCGACGCAGGGCATGTCTTTCGCGGGGATGATGTGTGATCGTAGATGAGGGTGCGGGGGGAGCCGCACGCTTCGGATACGGTCGAGTGGCCCGAGCTCAGGTGGCCACCGATTCGTCGGCCGCAGCGTAAAAAGGTGCGGGCTACCAGTAGCGAGCGATAAGGCCTTCAAAGGTGGCCGGAGTCGAGCTGCCCTGGCGTGCTGGGAGCTCCACCTTGATTTTGGCGCTGGCCACCTTGGGGCTGTCGCTGTTGCATCGCGGTTCGCTGATCGTGAGTATGCCCTGCTGGCCCAGGCTCCAGCTAAAGGTACGAGTTTCGGAGCTGAACGGGGCATCGGCGAAAACGAAGGAGAAAGACTTGTCGTTGACGATCAAGGTCCCATCAGCGTCCTTGACCTTGATCTGCACCTTCACCGGGTCGAAAACCCCATCGGGGTTGGACTGGCTGGAATAAGCCGTTCCGAAGTAGAACGTATCGGTGCCGGTCGCATCGACATGGAGATTGCTGAAACTGATTATGTGAGGCTCGGACGCGACGAGCGCGGCGGAGGTATCGAGCACAGCGCCGGATGCGGTGGCGGGCGCGGTGGTATCGACGTTGAACCATGCGCTCCGCTCCGTGCCGCAGGAGGCGGGGCTTAGTCGGGCTGAAGTGTGGGCTTGAGCGCTGGGCGCCGCGCTGAGCGTCAGGAAAGCTGTCAGAGCGCCTGCAGATAGGGCGCGGACGGCATGGACCGGCGACATGATTGTCCTTTCAATGGTGAAAAGGGCCAGATTTTCCTCCATCGCTGCTGAATCCGAGCGATGGGCGACGAAGACTGACCCGTTACGGATCAATACTCATAGTAACGATCAATAGCTTTAAGTAGCGAAAGGTGGGTTGGTTAAGAAGCGTGTCGTGAAGCCCGTGTCACCCATGCCGATGCGTGGCGGGCTTCCTGCATCCAGTCCGTCAGCCGTCTCCTCCGGCTGATCGCCAGCGACGTCAGCCGAGAAGGCAAGCAGGTCATAAGCCGCCTTGGCGACCCAGCGACTTCGGCTCCGAAACCGTTCGCCGACAACGCTCATCGGCTTGAGCCCGCACCTGCCGGTGCGGACCCGGCCTGGCGCCTAGCCGTTGAGGGGACGCTCATGATGTTCGCCCACCGGCGGTTACGGGCCCATGTTTTCGATGGTCAGCTGTCCGGGGTGAATTGGAGGACGGCGCTGGTGCCGCCACGCTTGACGGTCATGGGGTAGGTAGCGCGACTGTCGGGCAACGCACCCTCTAGATCGTTGACGGTACGAATGGGGGTTCCACCCACCTGGGTGATGATGTCGCCTCGCTGCAATCCCGATGCCTGAGTACGGGTACCGAGGTCGACGTTGACAACCTCGACGCCGCTACCTCTGGGGGTGGCGTTTTTAAGTCGCGCCTCCACAGTGCCTGGAGTACTGGGCGTAACCGGGGCCGTGCCCGGCGCCGTACCTGGAGTACTAGGCGTGCCCGATGTATCCGGTGTCATATCTGGAGTACTAGGTGTAACCGGTGTGTCCGGTGCCGTGCCCGGTGTACCTGGTGCATCCGGCGTGTTAAGGGTGATGCGGACGGTGAGCGGCTGGACAACGCCTCGGAGAGTGAAGGTTCCGCTGACCAGGCCACCAGCCGGCGAGGCGTTCGGGTCGGCGATCACACTGACGTGGAGCGGACGGATGAAATTCCACCGGACTCCCGGGATGATGCCGGTTGCGGACCTGCGGTTCTTGGCGATGTTCACCGGGCAACTCTGGCCGCCGCAGTTCAGATCCAGATCCTCGATAAGGGTGTGCTCCGGAGCCTTGACGTTGACGGTGCTAGGGCCGTAGTACCACTGACCGTCGGATGGGTAGGTGACGGTCTGGGCCGTGCCGGGAGCCTCCAGGTCGGGAATGCTCTCCTGCGGAGGCAGTGATTGCGGTCGTAGTGCGATCGAACTCGCTGAGCTCACAGCGGCGGCGGATCCGCCGCCGTCGATGAGCAAGGCGGCGCTCACGGCAAGCACGGCGCACGCTCCGGCACTCTTGCGAATCATGTATATGGCCTTCCTGCTGATGAAGGATCGCGTCGTTTCACGGGGATCGTTCACCGGTGATTCCCCAGGTCACGCTCCGGTTCCTGTTTTAGACCCACCCGTTGCGTGGACCCGGACGACGCGCCCGGGTCGTTGCCGTGATCGGTGGTTCGGCTCGATCACGAAGACCGGCGGTCCGGAGAACTCCGCCTATTTTCCCGGCTGGGCGGAGAGCAGAGAGCTGGGCTCTCGGCCGCACGCGGCAAGGTGGGAACGGCTACTCGGCCATGGGGAGCCCTGGTAGCCGAAGCGGCCCTGACGTCAGCTGATGTACCCCGAGTTCGGTGGAGTCGGCTTGGTTGACTCTCATGCCGACTGGACGTTCGGATAGAGCATCTCGTACTCAATGGGGGTGAGCATCCCCAGGGCACTGTGTCGTCGTTGCCGATTGTGGAAGATCTCCAGGTACTCGAAGATCGCATTCGCCAGCTCGATGCGGGTCTTCCACCGCTTGCGGTTGAGCAGTTCGGTCTGCATCCGTCCCCAGAACGACTCGATGACCGCGTTATCGAAGCAGTCACCGATCGATCCCATGGACGGGACCAGACCGGAGGCCTTGGCGCGCTGAGTGAAGGCCCAGGAGGTGAATTGCACCCCGTGATCGGAGTGGATCAGCGTTCCGGCCGGCGGTGTGCGGTTATGGATCGCCATGCCGAGCGCATTGGTAACCAGTACTACATTCGTAGATTCACTGGGAGTGGATCACCGCGCCTCCGATAATGGCTGATCAGGGCACGTGTCTGGTGAC
>NZ_JBPJUQ010000212.1:0-3616 GCF_051192615.1 Streptosporangium sp. G11 | reverse complement strand
CCATAGCGATGGCCTACCAGGACGGCAGAGCACCGCGCAGACGAATCCCTCTGATCTCAACTCCGTACAGGCTCTAGAACCGTAGAGGCCATGATTGATCATCTTCACTTTTAGGATCTTGCTCGTGCGCCCGCGCCCTCGCGATGGGCATGCTCGGTCCTCTGGGTGACGATGAACGCGGCCAGCTTCACCGGGTCGTGTTGCCAGGGGGCGCACACGAAGCGGCGGAGTGTCGCGGACCCCGGAAGTGCCGCGTATGGCGGTGAAAGCTAGTGTGGATGTACATAAGTGGTGACTTTCCACATTGTCGCGCTTATGTCAGGAGGTGAGGTGGCGGCCCGGAATGTTAGGTCCGAGGGCCACGCCGAGCAGCCGCAGACGGAGCAGCTCGGCGTTATTGGGACCTCGGACGAAGGGCAGTGGAGCGCGCAGACGCTGACGCTGGCTCTCCAGCAGGCGACGACGGGACTGGGCGGCCTGGGCGCCCTCGTGCACAGGTGCGATTCCGCTACCGGTTGCCTGCGTCTGGCGGCGGCCAGCGGGCTTCTCCCGGAGGCCGCCGAGGCATGGGCGGATCTTCGTACCGTGCAGGACGTGGCGCCCACACGCGCCGTGCGGCGTGGTGGCTACGTCTGGGTGGGCGGGGACAGCTTGGGGATCGGGGCAACCGGCACGGCGGCATTGCCCCTCCCGGGTGCCGATGGGCCGGTCGGGGTGTTGTCCGTGCTCACGGCAGGGTCCGCCGAGCCGGATGACGAGCAGCGATCCTTTCTCGGTGCGGTAGCGGCATGGGCCGCTGCGCGCCTGGAAGGCTTGCCCGGCACGGAGCCAGGCCTTACTTCGGCGGCCGGGTCCGAGCGGACGGTCCGGATGGGCGAGCTGACCGTGGCGCTCGCCGAGGCCGTCACCACCCGGGACGTCGTGCAGGCCGTCGCGGAC
Source organism: Streptosporangium sp. G11 (assembly GCF_051192615.1). NCBI lineage: Bacteria > Bacillati > Actinomycetota > Actinomycetes > Streptosporangiales > Streptosporangiaceae > Streptosporangium > Streptosporangium sp. G11. The sequence continues at coordinate 2,677 of NZ_JBPJUQ010000212.1, read as the reverse complement.
CATGTCCTGCCTCCGTTCCGTGCCGACGGGCTCGTGGTCTGGCTAATCGAAGGCGGCCGACTGGATGTGGTCGGCGCCGCCGGGTACCCACAGGATTTCCTCAGTCTTGTCGACCGGCTCCCGCTCACCGAAACCCTCCCGGTGACCGATGTGTTGGGGACCGGTACTCCCCGGTTCATCGGATCGGAAACGGAGTATTGCCGGCGCTATCCAACGATGGAGAGCGTGGGGAAGGCGTCACCGAAGAACGCCTGGGCGTTCCTGCCCATGATCGCCTCCGGGCGGTCCATCGGCTCATGTGTGGTGTCGTTCACCCGGGAGCGTGTCTTCAGCGACGAGGAGCGCACCCTGCTGACGGCGTTGAGTGGTCTGGTCGGTCAGGCGCTGGAACGGGCCCGGCTGTACGACGTGGAACACGCCCGCGCACAGGAACTGCAGCGCGGCTTGCTTCCCCGGGAGCTTCCCCGGCTCCCCGTCGCCTGCGCCGCCGCGCGCTACCTGCCCGCGGGCCGGGGCGAGGAGGTGGGCGGCGACTGGTACGACCTGATCCCGCTGTCCGGCGACCGGGTCGCCATGGTGATCGGCGACGTCATGGGACACGGCATCACCGAAGCGGCCACCATGGGTCGCCTGCGCACCGCTGTACGCACCCTCGCCGACCTCGACCTGCCCCCCGACGAACTGCTCGGCCACCTCAACGATCTGGTCAGCGACCTCGGTGACGACTTTTACGCCACCTGCCTGTACGCCGTCTTCGATCCCACCACCCGGACCTGTACGTTCTGCCTGGCCGGCCATCCCCCACCGGTCATCGTCCACCCCGACGGCACCGTGTTGTGCCCCCACCTGGCCGCCGACCCGCCGCTGGGCGCCGCGGAACCGCCCTTCGAGATCCACGAATTGCACCTGCCTGAGGAGAGCCTGCTGGTGCTCTGCACCGACGGCCTGGTCGAATCCGCCACCCGCGACGTCGACAAGGGCCTGGCCCAGCTCCGCCGAATCGTGGCCCAGGCCGTGCCCCGCATTCCCCACCTCTGGTCAGGACGCCAGGGCGACGACGTCGGGCCCCTGGAGGATCTCTGCGACACGGTCGTCTCGGCGCTGCTGCCCGCCCGTGAACAGACCGACGATGACGCCGCCCTGTTCATCGTCCATACCCGCGGTACCGCCGCCGACGATGTCGCCACCTGCAGCCTCCCCGACGATCCCAGAGCAGCCGGACAGGCCCGCAAATATGTCCGCAAACAACTGGCCATCTGGGGACTGGACGATCTGACGATCACCACCGAACTTCTGGTCAGCGAGCTCGTCGGCAACGTGATCCGGCACGCAAAGGGCCCCATATGCCTGCGCCTGCTGCGCAGCCGCTCCCTGATCTGCGAGGTCTACGACAGCAGCCTCAGCACCCCGCGCATCCGCCACGCCTCCTACACCGACGAAGGCGGCCGGGGCCTGCAGCTGGTGGCCGCCCTCTCCCGGCGCTGGGGCGCCCGCTACCTCCAAGACGGCAAATGCATCTGGACCGAGCAATCCCTCCCCTGCTGACGACAACGCGATAAGGCCCCTCGGGTGAGATGGACTCTCTTGGTGACTGGGGGCCGAGGCCGAACGAAGGCAAGCAAGATCAAGAGAACGTGCGAAGCGGCTTCTGGCCTGGCGGCCTATCACTTCTTGCCTTCGGCCTGGCGCTGCTCCTTCATCGCCCTGATGGCATCACTCATCGCGTGTAGCGTCGCGCGGACTTGCTCGCGACCAACACCTATGCGGGCGTGGAAGTCCCGTCGTCGAGGTGAACGACATTGCGGATTACGTTGAGGGTGTTGTTGATCGCGACGGCGTCGTCCGGCCCGATCGGCGAGGCCCTGCTGGCCCAGGCGGTCGGCGTGGGAGGATTCCTGATCTACGGGATGATCGCCATCTGGCTGTTCGGCCGCGAGTTCAGCGACCACACCGCCAAAGACCTGCTCGCCCTGCTCACCTCCCGCACCGCCATCGTGGGCGCGAAATTTGCCCTCGCCGCCGGATGGGCGATGCTGCTGGCCCTGCAGGTTGCCGCGTTCGGCCTGCTGATCGGCGCATTGCTCGCCCTGCCCGGCTGGTCGGCCCAGATCGCCCTGGACGGGATCGGCCGCCTCCTGCTCACCGCCGCGCTGACCGCCCTGCTCACCACCCCGCTGTCCCTGGCCGCCAGCCTGGGGCGCGGCTACCTGGCCGCCGTGGGCGCCATGTTCGCCGCCCTGTTCTGCGCCCAGGTCATCGCCGCCCTCGGTTTTGGCCACCACTTCCCCTGGTCGGTTCCCGGCCTGTACGCCGGAATCGCCGGACCCGACCAGGACCGGCCCGGCCCGATCGGCTTCCTGCTGGTCCTCGCGGTCGGAGCCGCAGGCGTGCTCGCCACCGCAGCATGGTGGCGCAGAGCTGACCACCACCGCTGACAGCCCATACCACCAACGCGCGCGGCAGAACACGGGCGCACACCAGCCCTCGAACCCCACTCGCTGTGCCTGGCAATACACCGACTCGCGGTGATCATGTGTTGGGTCGGACCGGGGCGCCCTGTCGCGATTGCTCACGGTGGGTTTCCCCGGCCCGCCCGCCGAGTGAAGTAGGCCGCCGACGAGGTGCCTCTGTGGAGGTCCTTTTTCGACGGCCCCTTCCCGAACCGGACTGGCCAGTT
>NZ_JBPJUQ010000211.1:0-3645 GCF_051192615.1 Streptosporangium sp. G11 | reverse complement strand
CGGCCGCTCGACCAGTGCCACCTACACCGACGGCACCGAACCCGCCATCGGCGGTGGCACCACCCCCGCGGGCCTGCGCAAGTCGGCCAAGGATGCCAAGGACAATGAGACGACCTACCGCTACAGCGCCGCTGGGGATCTGGCCGAGCAGACCAGCCCGTCGGGGCTGGTGACGAAGTTCGCTCATGATGCGGTGGGCCGGGTGACCTCGCGAACCGAGGTGTCGGCGGCCCACCCCGCCGGGGTGACCACGACGTTCAGCTACGACGGGCTCGGGCGTCCGCTGACGCAGACCGCTGCTGGGGTGAAGAACGAGGTCACCAACGTCACCCACACCGCCAAGACCGTCTATACCTACGACGCGGACGGCAACACGCTCACCGAAACGGTGAGCGACCTGACCGGTGGTGATCCGGCGCGCACCCTCACCTACACCTATGACGGCAAGGGGCGGGCGGAGACGGTCACCAACCCCGAAGGCGGTGTGACCCGCTCTAGTTGGGACGTCACCGGCGCGCTGGCCTCGGCGACCGATCCGGTGGGCACCGTCTTGACTTACGCCTATACCAAACGCGGCGAACCGGCCTCTGTGACGCTGAAGAACTGGACCGGTAGCCCGGTCACCCCGCAGGCAGCCCAAGACGTGGTGTTGCAGGCGCTCTCCTACGACTTCGCCGGACGTCTGGCTGGCCAGGTCGACGCGATGGGCCGTAAGACCTCCTACACCTACTTCGCCGACAATCGCCTGTCGCAGGTGATCGGTGATGATGTGCGGCTCAACGATTTGACCACCACAACCGACGTGGTGCTGGAGGACAACACCTACGACGCGGCCGGCAATCTCACCAAGCGGGTCAGCGGCGGCGGCAAAGTCACCGTCCAGTCCGTCTACGATGCCGCGAGCCGCCTCACCTCCACCACGTTCGACCCCGCCGCTCTGGGGCGCAAGAGTGCTTTCGAGTACGACGCGGCCGGTAACGTCACCAAGAAGATCTCTACCGCGGCCAACACCACCCGTATCGAATCCGTCTCCTATCTCTACAACGCGTTGAACCAGGTGACCCGGCAGAGCGTGGAGAACGGGGCTGAGGACCTGGTCTCCACCAGCGTCTACGACGACCGGGGCCTGCTGAGCGCGGCCACCGACCCGCGCGGCAACGCTTCGGGCGCCACGCCCGCGGACTTCACCGCCACGATGCGCTACGACCTGGCCGGTCGGCTGGTGGAGGCCACATCAGCGCAGGTGACGATCGAAAAGAACGGCGCCGCCGCCGCTACCGGGCGGCCCACCGTCAGGTACGGCTACAACAGCGCGGGCCAGCAGACCCACATCGTCGACGCCGAAGGGCGCACCACCACCCTCGCCTTCGACAAGGCCGGGCGCCTGGCCTCGACCATCGGTGCGCCCTACACCCCGCCGGGCGGCAGCGCGATCACCCCCGCGGTGAACTTCGGCTACGACGCGGCCGGGCGGCAGATCACGGTCACCGACCCGCGCGACCACGTCACCTCCACCGTCTACGACGCGCTGGGGCGCCCGGTCAAGGTCACCGAACCCGGCCCGTCCGGGCCGGGCGGCGCCTGGGTGGCCGAATACGACCTGCTGGGTGAGCAGCGTGCGGTGATCGACCCCACCGGCGCCCGGAACGAGGCCACCTACGACGATCTGGGCCGGCAGGTCACCCAGACCGTGATCGAGCGCAAGCCCACCACCGCGGCGCACACCACCGCCCTGACTTACGACAGTGCCGGCAACCTCACCAAAACCATCGCCCCGGGTAACAAGACCACCGGCTACACGGTCAACGCCGCCGGAGAGGTCACCGCCACCGTCGCCCCGGCCACCCCCGCCACCACCGACCCGGCCACCCGCACCACCACCTTCGGCTACGACCTGATGGGCCGCCAAACCAAGGTGAGCGACGCCCTGGGCAACGCCACCGAGGCCACCTACGACCTCGCCGGCCGCAAAACCGCCGCCAAGGACCTCAGCAAAACCGGTACGACTGAGACGGTGCTGCGCACGTTCGGCTTCGGCTATGACCCTGCCGGTAACCCGACCAGCACCACCTCCGGCGAGGGACACACCACGCAGCGCACGTTCGACGCCGCAGGACGGCTGACCTCCCTGATCGAACCGGTCTCCGCGAGCTCATCGATCACCTCGACGTTCGGCTACGACGCCACCGGGGCGCGCACCCGCACCACCGACGGCCGCGGCAACGCCACCTGGACCACCTACAACAGCCTCGCCCTGGTCGAGTCGGTCATCGAACCGTCCACCACCGCCCACCCGAACACAGCTGATCGGACCTGGACCAGCGTCTACGACGCCTCAGGCAACGCCACCGCGACCGTGCAACCGGGCGGGGTGCGCCTCGATCGCACCTTCGACCACCTGGACCGGATGACCGCGGAGGTCGGCAGCGGAGCTGCGATGGCCACCGTGAACCGCGCGGTCACCTACGACAGTGCGGGCCGGGTCACCGCGATCGGTGACTACACCATGGAGTACAACGACCGTAGCCTGCTGACCAAGGTCTCCAAGGCCACCAACCCGGTCGCCACCTACGCCTACGACGCGGCGGGCAACCCCACCCAGCGCGTCGACCCGACCGGCACGGCGACCTACACCTGGGACGCCGTCGACCGGCTCAACACCGCCTCCGACCCAGTGACCGGGCGCACCTGGACCTACGGCTACGACAACGCCAACCGGCTCACCAGCAAAACCTCCGCCAACCCGGTCGGCACCCAGACCTACGGCTACGACGCCATGGACCGGCTCACCTCACAAGCGGTGAAGAACAGCTCCGGCACCGAACTGTCGAAGATCACTTATGGGTGGGACAAGGACGACAACCTCACCACCAAGACCACCACCGGCACCGCCGGAGCCGGGGTCAACACCTACGCCCATGACCACTCCGGACGCCTGACCTCCTGGACCGCCCCCGGCGGCGCCGTCACCGACTACGAGTGGGACGCCTCCGGCAACCGCACCAAGGCCGGCACCAAGACGTTCGTCTATGACCAGCGCAACCGGCTGACTTCCGGCGCAGGCGTCGACTACACCTACACCCCGCGCGGCACCACCGCCACCGAGACCAAGGCCGGCCTCACCCGCAATCTCACCTTCGACGCCTTCGACCGGCTCGTCTCCGACGGCGAGGCCACCTACGGCTACGACGCCCTGGACCGGATGACCTCTCGCACCGCCGGCGCCGCCCAGCAGCGCTTCACCTACTCCGGCCTCAGCAACGACCTCGTCACCGTCGCCGACGGCGCCAACACCACGACGGCCAAGTACGGCCGCGATCCGTTCGGCGGCCTGCTCAGCCTGCAGGAAGGCGCAAGCCCCGCGCTCGCCACGATGAACGATCTGCATGGCGACGTGGTGGGCACCTTCTCGGCCACCGCCCTGGTCGACTCGGTCGCCTACGACCCCTTCGGCGAGGTCACCCACAGCACCGGCACCGCACGCACCGTGGGCTATCAGGGCGAATACACCGACCCCGATACCGGCAAGGTCAACATGCACGCCCGCTGGTACCAGCCCAGCACCGGCACCTTCACCTCCCGCGACACCGCCACCCTCAACCCCGACCCATCGGTGCAGGCCAACCGCTACACCTACGCCAACGC
>NZ_JBPJUQ010000210.1:0-3669 GCF_051192615.1 Streptosporangium sp. G11 | reverse complement strand
CACCGATAGCGTCGGCCGTGCGCGCGCAGCCCAGGCTCCGCGCCAGCGCCGATACGGCTGAACCGGCCCCACGGGCCAACACCGCGAGAAGCACCGACAAAGCCGACAGGGCCGATGGGCTTGGGCTCCTCGCCACACCGGGTGACATCTCCGGTCACCGTTTCGACGACGAGGACTACCCCGCCTACAGCATGGGCCGGGCCGCCGAGATGCTCGGCGTCACCCCGGCGTTCCTGCGCAACCTGGGCACCGCCAAGCTGATCGAGCCGCAGCGCTCCGAGGGCGGCCACCGCCGTTACTCGCGCTACCAGCTGCGCCTGGCCGCCCGCGCCCGCGAGCTGGTCGACCAGGGCACCGCCCTGGAGGCCGCCTGCCGCATCATCATCCTGGAAGACCAGCTCGCCGAGGCCCTGCGCATCAACACCGAACTCCAGCACCATCGCGACCGCCACCAGCCCGACACCACCAGCCGCATCTCGGCCTGAGGGCCGGCGCCCGCACCCGCGATCGCCCGCACCACCGCCGATGGCGCCGGCCTCGCCCCGGCACCCTCACTCACCAGTCCAAGGGCGCCCTGCCTCGCAGCGGCAGGGCGGCCCGGTCTGGTGAAGGCGCACGGCTCGGTGAAGGCGCACGGCTCACGCGCCGACGGCGATGCCGGTGAGGGGTGTGACGCCCCCCGGCGCAGCCGGTACCTCCGCCCCAGATGCCACGCCTACGACGAGGGAGTACCGGCCCTGACCTCACGGATCAGAGCCCTCGCGGTGGCTTGGACCTGCTCGGCATCCGCTCCCCGCCCCGGTCGTCTGATTAATTCATTAAGACGACAAATCTCCGCGAGTTCGACAGAAGCGCGAAAGAAGCCCCGCTCGCCTCCGAAGACGAGCGGGGCTTCTTTGAAATCCTGTTACGGCTGGCTTATCCCAGGACCAGCAGCGTGGAGCGCCGTCTCACGACGGACACATTCTCGCGGGGCTTCAGGAGGGTCGCTCCAGACGCGAGACGATCATGATGCCACTGCTCGTCGGCTGGAAGATCAGCATGACGTTATAGAGACGGCGACCGGTTGATCCAAAGGCACTCGACTCGCGTAGTTCCGATCACGTTCGACACATGAGCAGGGACTTTCCTTTCTTCTCGGCGCCAGCCGAGCCGGTCGTACGGCGATCCGTCGTAGCCGGACAGCAGGATCGTGCCGGGGAAGTCCTCGATCACTTCCATCAGCGCCTCGTGGAATGCGGCCCCGCCGTTGTCGGTGGCGTATTTGCTGGAGCTGTTCCGCGTCGCGCCCAGGTACGGCGGATCGAGGTAGACGACGGCTTGCGGATCACGCCACCGCCGGATCAGGTCCAGCGCATTCATGTTCTCGATCTCCACGCCCCGGATGCGTTCCGCGACCCGCGACAGCCGCTCGTCGATCCGCCGCCGGAACGTGTGAGCCTTCGCCGTCTTCGCGGCCGAGCTGGCGGAGAACCCCACGGTGCCCGTCGACGCGTTGAACGCCATGCAGCACCAGGTGAAGAACTCCCGTGCCCGCTCCAACGGGTCGATGGTGCCGCTCTTGCCGTCTCGGCACCACAGGTACTCGTCTCGGGCGTACGGCGTGAGTTCGAGCAGCGCAACCAGCTCGTCATGCCGGTCCCTCAGCACCCGCCAGAAGTTGACGACGTCCCCGTTCAGGTCGTTGATGACCTCCACCCGGCTCTCAGGCTTCGCCAGCAGCACCGCGGCCGACCCGACGAACGGCTCGACGTAGACGACGTGCTCGGGAGCGTAAGACAAGATCCATGGGGCGAGGTTGTTCTTTCCGCCGTAGTACGGAAACGGCGTCTTTATCGTCACGGTCCCCCGCATTCGTCCTGGTCGGGTGCTTACTTGTCGTCGGTGCGGAGCCAGCCGAGGAGCGCCTGGACGCCGGGCAGTGCCATGACCCGAGCCAGGCCGCCGGCCACGCCCAGGCCCACGGCGACCCAGGGCAGGGTCTCGGGGATGCCCGCCGCCTGGACCGCGGCGGGAAGGACCACCGCGATGGCCACGAGCGCCTGGAGGACGGTGCGGATGGAGCGCTTGGTGTCGTTCGACATGCGTGTCTCCTCATGAAAAAACCGCCCTCGGACGAAGGCGGAAAAGTGAAACCGGGGCAGGTCAGAGGTGGTTACCGCAGGTCTCCGGCGGCCACCAGGCGTTCCAGCCCGGCACCCGGCGGGCGGTGGCCTCGTCGGCGAACACGTAGACGGAGGGCCGCCAGACGACTTGCGGGCCGTCGTGGAGCATCAGGAGGTTGACCACCCAGACGTCGTGACCGGCGATGGTCGTCTGATCCCAGACGCGGGTGATGATGGCAGGCACGACGTCGCCGCCGTTGTGAACGCCGAGACGGCCCAGGGCGTGAACGAACCGGCCGAGACAACACGGTGCGGGCATGCCTGTTCCTCCACTTCGAGGTTTTCGCTCTACGGCGCCGGGGTGACGCAGGCCAGCGTCTCGGTGGCCTTGGTCCAGGAGCACGTCCACGGCCCGGCCCCGGAGAACGTCAGCTTGAACGGAGCCGAGTCGAACCCTCGGCCAGCGGCACCGGCCGCGCCCGTGGCGCCCTTCGGACCCGTGGCCACGACGGTCGACAGCGGCACCTTGACCTCGTTCGTCCGGCACTTCCCATAAGAGGACTTGGCCAGGTTCTTCGCCTCCAGCATCCGGAGGTAGCCGCCGTTCGTCTTGTTCGCGCACACCCCGACCGTCTTCGGCGGGGCGGCCACCGCGGCGTACGCTCCAGCGCCAGCCGTACCGGCAACGAGCGCAATCACCAGGGCGACCGCGCCGATCCTCGGAATCCTCATGCCTTCTTCTCCTTCTTCGCTCCGGACTCCCACACCCACGTAAGGAGCCACGTTTCCGCGCTGACCTTGCCGTTCACCGGCGCGCCGACCGTCCGCTGTACCTGCTCACACGCCTTCTTGGAGGCGGGGCCGTAGCAGCCGTCAGCGACCAGGCCCGGGACGAACCGCCGCGCGGCGGTCTGCCACGTCCGCACGTCCTGGCCCTCGATCAGGGGCGACACGAGGCGCAGCGTGCGACGAAACTCCGGCACTCCTCCCAGCGTCGGCTTGGGAGGCTCCGTGACCTCGGTCATCAGCCGGGCGACCTGGACGCGGAAGGTGTCCATGTTCACGCCGTGCGGGTCCGGCTTGCCGCGCTGGACCTCCTTGTGCCCGACCACCCGCGACACCGGGAGGTCGAACTCCTTGGTCAGCTCGGCGCAGAGCTTCCGGAAGGAATGGAGCTGGACGCCAGGCCAGGGCTGGCGGCCGTCGTTCTCGGCCTCGATGCCGATCGACGCCGAGTTCGTGTGGTTCGCCGACGTGCTCGGGGCGTTGTGCCAGCAGAGCCCGGCCGCGACCACGAAGATCGTCCCGTCACGCCGAAGCCAGAACTGCGAGAGCGGGCCGTCGAGCCCTGGTCGGCCGTCCCGGATCACGTGCATGTCGTCGCGCCCGGCGGTGTGATGGCACACGACGCCCCGCACCGAGGGTTGGGGACCGTGCCCCCTCGTCTTCCAGCCCGGCACCTCCACAACCGGGCACCCCGTACCAATGGAGAAATATGGGCGTCACGGTTTTTCGGGGTGTTTGTCAGTGCTTTTTGCCCAGGTGACAGCCTGGGGGTATGAGG
>NZ_JBPJUQ010000209.1:0-3674 GCF_051192615.1 Streptosporangium sp. G11 | reverse complement strand
ACTTCAAGCTGCTACAACGAGAACGTCGCCTGACCGCGGGACCGCTCTTCAAGTTCCACGAGCCGCGGGACATCCTCTCGTGTGCCGTTGCGAGTGGTCTCCTAACCGCTGACTGATCCTCAGAAGAGCGCTAGTACTCCAGTGACACTTCGCGATCATGGTTCGGATCTGCGCTGGTAGTGGCAGTGTCGGGCGGTGGCTTGGTGCCGGCGGCGCCAGTCTGACCAGCGCAGGACGTCGATGATCGAGTGGTGCCGGGTCAGCAGCAGGGTGGCCAGCAGCCGGCGGATCTCGGGCAGTGTCAGCGGGATGCGATCGTCTGTGGTGCTGTGTGGCTGGGCAGCGGCGATGGCCGCCAGCAGGGCGAGGGCGAGCATGGCCAAGGTCATGTGCCGGTGCCAGGCCGTCCAGCCGCGCACCTGGTAGTGGTCCAGGCCGACCTGGCCCTTGGCGGCCTGGAAGGACTCCTCGATCGCCCAGCGAACCCCGGCGATCTTGGTCAGGGCCATCAGCGGCTGCCGGGCAGGTGCGTAACAGCAGTAGAAGGCCAGTTCGCCGGTGGTGAGGTTGCGCCGGATCAGCAGCCACCGATAGCCGTGGGCCTCGCTTTCGTCGATGCGGGCCCAGGCCCAGGCATACCAGCGCGGGCCCTTGGCACCCTGCCCGGCGCGGTAGCGGTGCCAGTGCCGGTCGGTCACCCGGGCTGCGACCTCGGCCGCGCTCATCTGGACGCCGTCGAGGTTGACGTGCCGGTTGCCCGCGATGGCCAGCACGTACCCCATCCGATGCTCTTCCAAGGCGGTGCGCAGGCGCGGGTCCTGGCCATAGGCCTCATCGCCGGTCACCCAGTGAGCGGGCACGCCGGCCTCCAGCGCGGCCAGCACCATGGCGGTGGCCAGCGCGGGCTTGGTGGCGAAGCCGATCTCGTCCGGGACGCCGGCCGCCTGACAGCGGCCGGGGTCGGCCAGCCAGGTGTGCTCAGGCAGGTAGAGCCGCCGGTCCAGCAGCGCCCGCCCCGCCGGGGTGGCGTAGGCCAGGAACACCCCGACCTGGCAGTTCTCGATCCGGCCCGCGGTGCCGCTGTATTGCCGCTGCACCCCGGCCGATGCGGCGCCCTTCTTGACGAAGCCGGTCTCATCGGCGATCAGCACGCCGCCGGGGCCGAGCCGGCCGACGACGAACGCGCAGACGTCATCGCGCACGGCGTCGGCGTCCCAGCGGGCAGCCCTCAGCAGCCGCTGCAGCCTCTGAGGACCGAGCAGCCCGGCGTGTTCGGCCAGGTTCCAGCAGTTCTTGCGGTCGATGTCGGCCAGCAGCCCACGCACGTACGCGCCGGCGGTGCGACGTGGCTCGACGCGACCAAACCGGCCGGCGATCCGGGCCATCAGCTCGTTGAAGATGACCATCCAGCCCTCAGGGTCTACGCTGTGGTCCGCGGCCACCACATGATCTTTTGTTGTTTTCACAAACTCCGAATGATCGCGCGGTGGCCGTCGCCATGCGACCCCGACTCCTCAAGATCGCGCAGTATTACTGGAGCAACTAGCCGAGGACCTGGCCGCCGCTTTTCGATGTGACCTCCTTGACCTTCCCGGTGGCCGGATCGTAGATCGCCACGCCGTTCTTGCCGGAGGACGGGCCGAAGACGAGGCGCGAGCCGTAGAACGCCACCGGCCAGAGGCCGGTGAACAGGATCGAGCGCTTGTCGCGCGGCTCGAGCGGGATGATCTCCACCGAATCGCGCCAGGCCACGGCCAGGCTGCCGTCGGGCGCCGCGGCCAGGGCAGCGTCCTGGTCCGGGTCGAAGTCCTGGCGCACGCAGGCGCGGCAGTTCTCGGTGTGCCAGGGGCCGTCGTGCGCCCAGATCTGCAGCAGGCCGCAGCGGCCGGATACCGTGGCCCAGCGGCCTCCCGCTCCCGGCACATAGGCGACCTCCTGGCCGACACGGCAGGTGCCTTGCCCGTTGTGCTTGCTGGCGTCGAGTTCGTCCGCCCGCACATCGGAGATCACCGTGACCGCTCCCGGCGCGTCGAGGGAGTCCTGCTCTCCCATCGCCTGGCGGCCCGCGCCGTCCGTACGCTCACCCGGCGCCCCGACGATGAGCTGGACGCGGCCGTCCCACAGCGGCCCGATCGCGACGCTGGAGCCGAACTCGTCGCCTTCTTCGCTGTTACCAGGGATGCCGGGCGATTCCTGGATGATCCTGCGGAGCTGCAGAGGCTTGCCGGTGTAGGCGGCGCCCCCGCCCCACAAGCCGTCGACCGTCTCAGCCGGAGCGCCGATGGCCAGGAAGCCGTCGTAACCGGCGACCGACCAACCGAAACTGCCGTACGAGGTGGGATGGGGAGCCTCGATCTTCAATGGGGGTGCGGCGTTGCCGCCGTACACGATGTAGACGGCACCCGCCGAGGGCACGCCGTTCACCGGCGTGGCTGGCGCGCCGACAATGAGGTCGGCGCACTTGTCGTCGTTCATCCTGGCCAGCGCGACCGCGTGCCCGAGATCCTTCGGCACCGCACCGGGGACGGTGATCGGGGCGAGGCGGTCGCGGGTGAGCAGATGGACGCTGCCGCCGTCCCGCTGCCCAACGGCTACGTCGTCGGCGCCGTCGCCGTCGAAGTCGCGCGGCGTGGCCCTGTCACAGATCGCTACGGCCTTCGCCGGACGTTGCGCTGTCGCCTGGGGAGCCTGCTCGCAGGCGGTGAGGGCGAGCAGCAGGGCCAGCACGGGCGCTGATCGTCGGATCATGGGGCTGCATCATGCCGAACCGTGACGGCGCCTACAAGATCCTGGCGGCGGAGCGACGGTTCAGCACGCCAGCAGGTCATTAGCGTGCCCCTGTTGACGAAGCCGGTCTCATCGGCGATCAGCACGCCGTCCGGGCCGAGCCGGTCGACGACGAAGTCCGGACGTCATCGCATACCACATCGACGTCCCAGCGCACGTTGCGCAGCAGCCGCTGCAGGGTCTGCGGGCCGACAAGCCCTGCGTGTTCGGCCAGGTTCCAGCAGTCCTTCGGTCGACATCGGCCAGCAGCCCGCGCACATAGGCGCGTGCGGTGTGACGCGGTTTGACGCGGCCGAACCGTCCGGCGATGCGGGCCATCAACTCGTCGAAGATGACCATCCAGCCGCCAGAGTCTACGCTGCGGCTCGCGGCCACCGCACGATCTTTCGTTGTCCTCACAAAACTCCGAATGATCACACGGTGGCCGTCGCCATGTGACCCCGAGCCCTCAAGATCGCGAAGTGTCACTGGAGTACTAGATCACTATGGGGCGATCCGTATGGGCGGATCGCCCCTTTCGGCTTTCAGAGTGGCAACAGCAGACAAGGTCATTTCCACGAGTCTGCAAGCCCTTCCAAAGTCACTACGGAGCGGAGCGGCCGGCGCCAATCCGAAGGAACCCGTAGGGTCCGCGTAGCGGTTGGGGCCGGTGGTCGGAGCGGCCTTGGGCGAGGTGCTCTGCGGCGAGTATTCGAGCTGACTGGTATGACCCACGTCTTCACGGTGGGGGAAAGCGCAAAGGAGGCCGTGGGGTGATCCGGGCGGCTGCGCGTGGGTGGTCGGCGGGTGCGTTCGGTGCGGCGGCTGGGCGGTGCGGCGGGCGGCGGGGTCCGGCCGTCCGCGCCGGGCGGGCGCGGGACGGGACCGGCGCCCACGCCGCATGCCCG
>NZ_JBPJUQ010000208.1:0-3706 GCF_051192615.1 Streptosporangium sp. G11 | reverse complement strand
ACGCACTCCTGGCGCGAGAGGATCTGCAGACCTGCCGAGTCGAGCTTCATACCCTCCAGGCTGCCCGCCCGTTCTCCGAAGGCGTTAGGGACGAAAGTCCCCTTCCTCGCCGACGATCTGCCCTCGGGCGGGCGGCCCCTCTCCGCCGTCCGGCCCCTCTCCGCCGTCCGGCCGCGCCCGGGCAGGTGCCGAGGGTGGGGCCGAGCCTCGGTGAGGGACGAAAGACCCTGTCCTCGCGCGGCGAGGTCGGGACCTGTGGCCCTGGGACCGGGCCGTCCGGCGGAGGTCCGATGGGAGAGGAAGGGAGAACAGCCATGTCTGCTCTGATCATCACCGGGACCGATGGCTCCCCCGGCGCGAACGCCGCCGTCGCGTGGGCCGCCGACGACGCCGCTCGTACGGGCCTGCCGCTGCGCGTCGTCACCGCCGTGCACCGCCGGCCGAACGAAATCCCCGGGTTCGCCGCCCTCGGCGGGGAGGACGTGATGACCAGGGCCGCCAGGAAGGTCCTGGACGAGGCCGAGGCGACGGTACGCGCCCGCCGGCCCACCGTCGAGGTGAGCACCGCCCTGCTCGAGGGCCCGCCCCCGGTGGTCCTGCGCGACCAGGCCCCGGTCGCCGCGGAGATCGTCATCGGCAGCCGGGGCCTCGGCGGCTTCGCCGGAGCCGTCATCGGCTCCGTCAGCATGCACGTCGCCGGGCACGCGCACTGCCCGGTCGTCGTGGTCCGCGCCGGCCAGACGCCGGCGTACGGCGAGATCACGGTCGGCGTCGACGACTCCGACGCCTGTGAACCCGCCCTGGCCTACGCCTTCGAACAGGCGAGGCTGCGCGGCTGCACGCTGCGCGCGATCTACGCCTGGCAGCTGCCCGTGCACGCCTTCGCCCCGGAGATCGCCTATGACATGGACGAGATCCGCATCGCCCAGTACGCCGTGGTGGCCGACCGGCTCGCCGCCTGGCGGCAGAAGTATCCCGAGGTGAGTCTCATCGAGAACGCCCGGTGCGCGCACCCGGTCGAGGCGCTCGCCGAGGCCTCTGCCGGCAGTGACCTGCTCGTCGTCGGCTCCCACGGCCGTGGCGCCCTCGGCTCGCTGCTGCTGGGCTCGGTCAGCCGGGGCGTTCTGCACCACGCGCGCTGCGCCGTGGCGGTCGTCCGCTCCTCGTGACGCCCGGCCGCCCGGACGCCGCCGGAGAAGTGCGATTCCCGGCGCACCGCCGGTGTTCGGTCATGACGCCGCAGCCTGTGCTCTGCCGACCCGTGCTCACCTTGCCTGTCCTGGGCCCGGCGGTCGATGCCGGGGAGGACGCTCAGGACGACATGGTCGCGATCGGGCTGCCGCAGGACACGTTCTCGCCTCCCACGAACGGCAGCAGGCGCTCCGCCTCCTGCTCCAAGGCCGCCCGATCGGTCGCGGACAGCGGGCGGAACGGGGTGAGGCGCTCGTCCATGCCCCCGCGCACCGGGTACGGCAGGCGGTCGGTCAGTGGGGCACCGTCGAACCGCTCGACCACGACGCCTGCCGGCTCACCATGACGTCGACCTCTCTCGATTGGCCGACCCAGGCGCTGGGCAACGTGGGCGCCGAGTTCGAGGTGCTGGGGCCGCCGGAGTTCGCCGCGCATGTCCAGGAGTGGGGCGCCCGCTTCCTCCGGGCCACCGGATCCGGCGCGCCCGAGAGACCGTCCCCGCCGTAGCCGGGATCGCGACGACGGCCCTGGCCGCGGGCGTCGAACGGGGGTGCGCGGACCTGTGGCATTGCGAACTCCACGGAGCGGGCGTGCCGGCGAGCCGCCCGGCACGGCCTTCCCGCCGGCCGCGACAGGTCCTCGCGGGTGCGCGTCCACGAACGACCGGCCGGTCGAGCCGGTGCCTCGCGTCTCGGCGGGTCAGGTCGCGGCGGACGCCGCGGCGAGCTTGGCCGGGTTCATCATCCACAGCACCTGGTCGATGCCCTGGGCGGAGGCGTTGACCGTGAGCACCGCGAACACCGCGCCGTCGCGGCACAGCAGAGCGGACGCCTGCCCGTTCAGGTTCGCCCACCTCACCTCGACCCCGGCCCAGAACGGGGCCGCGAACGCCTTGTGGTACTTGGCCACCCGCGACGCGCCCACCACGGGAATGCGAGAGGCCCGGACGACGCCGCCGCCGTCGGAGTAACTGGTCACGTCCTCCGCGAGGATCTCCTCCAGCGCGGTCAGGTCGCCAGAGCGGGCGGCGGAGACGAAGGCCTTCAGGAGCCTGCGCTGCTCGGCGTCGGTCACCGGCGCGCGGCGTTCGGCGAGCACGTGTTTGCGGGCCCTGCTGACCAGCTGACGGACCGTCGCCTTGCTGAGCTGGATGATCTCGGCGATCTGCTGGTACGGGTAGTCGAACGCCTCCCGCAGCACGTATGCCGCGCGCTCGTTGGGCGAAAGCCTCTCCAGGAGGAGCAGGACCGCGAAACCCAGGGCCTCGTCCCGCTCGGCGCCGAGGTGCGGATCCGCGCCCGTGTCGACGGGTTCGGGAAGCCACGGGCCGATGTAGGTCTCGCGGCGGATCCGCGCGGACCGGGCGGCGTTGATGGCCAGCCGCGTGGTCGCCGTCGCCAGGAAAGCGGCCGGGTTGGCCACCGTGCCGCGGTCATAGGTCTGCCAGCGCAACCAGACGTCCTGCACCAGGTCCTCGGCCTCGGTGGAACTGCCCAGCATCCGGTACGCGATCCCGAACAGGCGCGGTCGCAGGTCCGCGAAGATCGCCGCGGCCTGTTCGAGATCCTCCGGTCCACCGAATTCGTTCGCCGGCCCGGCATCCACCACCGTCATCGCCCCTGTTTCGCCCCGAGTCCCGCACCCCGCCGATGAGCCTCGGCCCACGGCCCCTCATCTGCCACCTGCCCGACAGGATAGATGGGTGGTTTGTGGCAACGTGGGAAGGTCCCCCCGGTGGAGTGGCGGCGACCCCCGCTGTTCCGGGGGCGGGGCCGCGCGGTCCCTCACCGGTGGCACCTCGGGATCATCGCCGCGACCGCCGCCGTGTGGCCTTCCGGGGGGGGCACCTCGGTGGCCGTGTCGTGTGGACACCTCGTACGCCCGGAGGCGTCCCGGCGAGTGCGCGGGGGACAGGAGCGTGTGCCGGGCCGGGTCAGGGCGCCCTCAACGCCGCGGTGTAGGCGCCGGAGCCGGCTGAGGCGAGCACCCGGTAGCGGTAGTAGCCGGGTGTGCCGGTGTAGGTGATCGTCTTGTCCGGGCCGGTGCCGTCGGAGGTGGCGACGGTCACCCAGACGGCGTTGTTCCACTTCTGCAGGTACAGGTCGAAGTCGGCGCCGTCGGGGCCGTCCAGGCACCCGGAGTGGACCCCCGTGACGCCGGAGCGGTAGTAGCGGTTCCTGGGCTGGTAGGCGGACCGGCCGGTGGTCAGGGTGCCGTTGTAGGTGCTGGGGTAGCCGGTGCAGCCACTCGCGGGCGGTGTGGCCGGTGGCGTGGCCGATGGTGTGGCCGGTGGTGTGGCCGGTGGTGTGGCCGGTGGTGTGGCGCCCGTGGTGGTCACCAGGGTCAGGTCGTAGGTGGTGAGGATCTCGTCGATCGGCTGGAAGTAGGTGGTGCCGCCCTGGCTGCAGTCGCCCGAGCCGCCGGAGGTGACACCTTGAGCCTGGTCGATGGAGATGAACGAGCCGCCGGAGTCTCCCGGTTCGGCGCAGACGCTGGTGCGGACCAGTTGTGAGAC
>NZ_JBPJUQ010000207.1:0-3808 GCF_051192615.1 Streptosporangium sp. G11 | reverse complement strand
CTGCGGCACCTGTTCAACCGTCTGATCGGCTGCCTCTATCACTGCCTCAAAACGCGCCGGACCTACGACGAGTCCATCGCGTTTCCACCTCCTCTCACCGTCGTCACTTGACACCACAACGTGCTCGGATGTCTGGGGACACATTCGGGAGGAGGACGCCGTGGCGGGCGGGAGCGGAGCCATGCGCTCCGCGAGGCGTCCGAGTGCGGTCATGGTCATGCCTCCGGGGTGAGCGCGATGCGGCCGTTGACCTCACGGCTCTCCATACGCTGGTGGGCGGTGACGGCCTGGCTGAACGGCAGTACGTCGACGTCGATCTGCGCCAGGCCGGCGGCGGTCGCCTCGACGGCCGAGGCGAGCGCGGCGGGAACGGCTTGCGGGTGGGCGGGCAGGAACGCGCCGGCGTTGTAGCCGGACACGGTGATGCTGCGGAACCACAGCTGGTTGGTGTCCACCTCGTGGCCCCAGTCGTCCGAGGCGTTGCCCGCCGCGATCAGGCGGCTGCCCGGCCGCATCACCTCGAAGCTCCGGGTGCGCAGCGTCCCGCCGACGGGGTCGATCACGACGTCGAACTTCTCATCGCCCAGGACACCGAGCAGCTCCGTGGAGTCCACGATCTGGTCGTAGGGCAGCCGGCTCGCCCGGCCGGCGGCCAGTTTGCCCGGCAGGACCGTGCCCACGACGCGGGAGGCGCCGAGCTGTTTGGCCACGCCCGGGAACCCGGCGGCCAGCCCGCCCAGCGCCCCGTGCACCAAAACGCTGTCCCCCTCGGCCAGGTGCGCGACCCGGGTGAGCGCGACGTGCGCCATCGCGGCGTTCGGGATCACCGACACCGCCAGCGCCGGGTCGATGCCGCGTCCCTCGATCGAGACGGACAGCGCGGCCTTCGCGATGTAGACCGAGGCGTAACCGCCGGTGCCGGTACCCGCGGACAAAGCGACCACGTGCTCCCCGACACTCAGGCCGGTCACGCTCTCACCGAGCGCGCGCACGGTGCCGGCGACCTCCAGGCCCGACACGAACGGCGGCTGCGGCATACCAGGCTGGTCCTTGTACCGGCCCTGCCGCAGATACAGGTCGATCAGGCCGACCGCAGCGTGCGAGACGTCGATCGCGACCTCTCCCGGCCCGGGGACCGGGTCCGCAAGATCGGTGATCAGTTTGAGGACCGCCGGGTCTCCGAACCGGGTGACATGCACTGCCTGCATGAACCTGTCCTCTCCACATGCGACACATCCGCGTCGCCATTTAGCGCACCTCGTGATGCGTTAACTGGAACCTAGCACGAAGATTCACTTAACGCATCATGGTGTGCGTTATAGTTGTCGTATGAAGGAACGAGCACGGTCCGCCCAGGACAAGGAACAGCGGTCGCAGGATCTGCTCACAGCCGCGCAGGCGCTGGCCACCGAGCTAGGCGGCGTCCGGTTCATCACCGTGCAGGCGGTCACCGAGCGCGCGGGCATGCACCGCACCGGAGTGCGCCGCTACTACTCCAACCGAGAGGAACTCCTGCTCGAGCTCGCCGAACAGGGCTGGGCCCAATGGCGGGCTGCGATCGCCGCACAGGTGGCCGAGCGCACCGGCCTGGGGCCCGAAGACGTCGCCGGCGTCGTCACCGACATGATCATCGCCCTTCCGGTGTTCTGCGACCTGCTCACCCACGTCGCCCTGACCCTAGAGGGCGACGTGGCCATGGAACGCGCACGCCAGTACAAGACACGCTCGTTCGCCGCCTACGACGCGATCGTGGAGGACCTGAACCGCGCCAGCTCGATGACCCCCGACCAGCTGCGAGGACTCATCGCCGCCACCCTCGCCCTGGCCGCCAACGGGTGGCAGGTGTCCCACCCCACACCCACCCTCGCCGCCCTCTACCAGCAAGTACCCGAATGGGGCCACGCCGCCTTCGCCTTCGCCCCACGACTGAAACTGCTCCTGACCGCACTCGCCGTCGGCCTGCACACCGTCATCCCCGACCCCGACCCGGCTTCGGCCCCGAACTGAACCATCCAAGCCCCCGACACCACCTCCCCACCGCGCCGAGCGAGGGGGCCTACCTCCAACCGAGAGCCATGGCGACCCTCAGCGCTGCGCGGACGTTCTGGCCCTTCCCCGACTCCCATCCGCGACGGACACGGCCAGCCGCAACCCGTTCCCGTCACCGATGCCGGTCATCGGCAGGCCGATGCATTCGGGCGGGAGTGGCCCGCCCACAACCGGAGGAACCCGCTGGCACGCTGTAGGCCCGCAGGTTCATCTCGGACCCGGCCACATCTTCGTCGACGAAGAACCGCCCGCACTGGAGGAGGGGCCTCGATCCGCGCAGCAGTGAGCCCGCGATCGTCGTCGGCCGCTTCCGCTGCACTCTTCCCGGACGAACCTCAGATGTTGCGGGATAACCTTCGTTATCAGGCAAGAACAAGATCACGCGGCTATCGTGAGCTGGGAGCGGGCCTTCCCGGGGCGGGCCGTTCGATTTCCAGTTATCTGGCAACTCGGTGCACGGGAGGGTAAAGACGTGGATCCGGTGATCGTCGAACGCCTCGGGAAAGAGCATCCGCTCGCCCGTCATCTCGACGACTTCCTCACCGATCAGAGGAACGCGGGCGCGTCCCCGCACACCCTGCGCGCCTACCGCGGTGACCTTCTCCAATTCACCGCGCACTGCGACGGACAGATCGCCGAGCTGACCGCACCGCCCATTCGGGAGTTCCTCACCGCGATCGGCGCCCTGTCGGCCGCGACCCGCAAGCGCAAGCGCGCCGCCGTCGCCTCCTGGTGCAAGTGGGCCGTGCGCCACGACCTGCTCGACGCCAACCCCATGGACAAGATCGACACCATCAAGGTGGCCAAGAACCTGCCCCGGCCAGCCGCGGCCGCCGACGTCACCAGGGTCATCAACTCGATCTGCAGCAGACGTCCGCGCAAGGACGTCCCGCTGGACCGGCTCCGCGACCGGGTCCTATTCGAGACGATCTACGTGTGCGGAACCCGCGCCGCCGAAGCCTGCACCCTGGACCTCGACGACTTCGACCTCCGCCAGGACGACGAACACGTCCGCATCCACGGCAAAGGCGGCACCGTCCGCACCGTCCTCCTCGACGACCGCGGCTACGTCACCCTCCTCAAGCTCTACCTGGGCCGCGCCGACTACCGGTTCGGCCCCGCATTCCGCGCCAGCATCAACGGGACCGGCGGACCGCTGTCCTACGACGCAGCCCACCACCGATGGGAGTACTACTGCGAAGCGGCCGGAGTCGACATCGAGATCCACCAACTGCGGCACGCCCACGCCACCGAACTAATCAACGCCGGGGTGCCCATCGAGGTCGTCCGCCGACGGCTCGGCCACGCCTCGACCGAAACCACCCAGCTGTACACACTGCTCGCCGACGACGTCGCCGACACCGAGATCCGCGCCGCCCGACGCCGCCGCGAACGCCGCTAACTCAGCCCGCGGCCCGTTTCTGCCGTATTCCGGTGGCACCCCCAGTAAGGTCAGCAAGCCCTGCGGAGTTCGTTCTCCGCCGGCGATACGGCCGATCATCTGCCGTCTGGTCTCAACGTCGGCGAGCATGTTTGCGGCAATCGAGCGCAGCTCCGGTTTTGGATGGCGCCACTCCTGCTCGTCTTCGTCAATGCGAGCGTGCAGGAATGTGATCAAAGTACCCATGATGTCCAAAGCGTCCACGGCGCCATCATCGCTGAAACGACCCATCCTCCGCGCCGGTCGCGTCCGAGATGCGGTGTAAAAGAGAACGAGCGTAGGTTGCCGTGCTGAACCGACCAAAGTTCGCACTACGCA
>NZ_JBPJUQ010000206.1:0-3833 GCF_051192615.1 Streptosporangium sp. G11 | reverse complement strand
GACCGTGAGCGTCGAAGCAGCCGACGGGACCTTCCGCATCACCTGCGCCGGCCAGGTCATCGCCGAGGTCGCCCGCACCACCACCAAGCCCATCACCCGGTTCAAAGTCCGCAAGCCTCAGGGTTAACAGAAGATCGCACCGATCGGGTAGAACTGCGTTCATGGATCTGGTGAAGCTGCAACAGGCTCTGGACGACGTCTTCGATCAGGCTCTGCTGCGCCATGGCTTCACGGAGTACATGCGTGACTACCAGCTCGTAATCCACGCGACCGTCGACCCGCGGAGCGGGATCGCACCGGCGACGCTGCGCTACCTGTTCCGCTACTGCGTTCAGGCCAACTGCACCACAACCGTGCGAGCCGACACTTGGCGCGATTCCCTCGATGACCGGTTGATCGCTTATGAAACCGGCGTCGACCTCGACGGATACGTCTGGGGCGTCAACTGGCAGTTGCTTTATCCCGGGGCCACACTCGTCGCCGACTCGCCGACCGCCCGCAACTGGGCTGCAGCCATCGGCATCGATTTCCATGAAGTCCGGATCCAGACCAACGCTCACGACTTAACCCTGATCTTCTCGGACCTGCAGATCGAAGAACTCCCATCCGAATGGCAGGGACCGGACTACAAGTTTCCGATTCAATAGGCGCCGGAGAGCAACAGATCATCCAGCCGGAGTGTCACCCGCCTCCCGAGCCGGATCTGTCGCACGGGTCCTGAGCCCTGACACTACACAGCGGCACAACCTGGCTGGACAGCGGGACGACGAGGGGACAAGACGGCAATACGGCGGGGCGGAGCGATATCCGCGCGCTGGTGAAGGTCCTGCGGCCCGGCTCCGCCTCACGCCGGGCCCGCGCCGTCGTCCGCGAGGTGCTCCAGCAGGCGGGCCTGCCCGGCGACGACATCGACACCGCAGAACTCATCGTCGCCGAACTCGCCGCCAACGCTGAGAAACACGCCTGTCCCCCGTACGAGCTGCGCGTCTTCCACCTGGACGGCATCCCCACCTGGTGCGAGATCGTCGACGGCGACCCCGGCACCCACGAGATCCGCCTCATCCTCAACCTGCTGCGCTCGGTGACGGAGATCGGCCTGCCCCTGCTCGCCGAGAACGGTCGTGGCCTGCTCCTGGCCCACCGGCTCTCGGGTGGCCACTGCCAGACCTACCCGGTCATCACCCTGGCCGCGACCCCAGGCAAGGCCGTCGCCTTCGCCCTGCCCACCCGCTCGGGCAGCCGTCTGATCCTCTCACCCCTCCCCGACCTCCGCCACCGGTCATCGGGGATGAGGGTTGCGTCCACGGAGGTGGTGTACGAGACCGGGAAATCGATCGCTTCGGTCGCGAAAGATCTGGGGATCAACGCGGGCACGCTGGCCAACTGGATGGGGCCTGTCCAGTAAACGGCTCTGTCTCTCTTTCGGCTCTGGCTCACTTTCGGTGGTGACCGAGCGTGGGCACAGGTGATGAAGACGCGTTTGAGGCGAATTAGCTGGTCAGAAGGGTGTCGTGGCGCGGTCCGGCGAGCAGGGTCACGGGCGACGGCGCGGTCCCATAGGCGTGTGAGGAAACCGCCCAGCTTCGCGACGTCGGCTTGATGCGCACGTTCCGTTACCACCGAAAGTAAGCCAGAGCCGTTCTTTGTACAGTCCCCCTGGACCCATTAATACGGGTACGCATTCTTCAAGTGGGCATCGAACGCGAGGAGAGAGTTCGCTATCTAGGTAATATGTGGGTTTAAAATAATTAATTCCTAGTTAAATTTCGCCCTGGTTCCGATCTATAGGTAAATAGCAGGGGTAATGTCGTTCGGGTAAGCGGAGAGCGATACGCGAAGGTGGTCCGAAACGGAGATCGCCATACTGCCGCATGGTTGACGCTCGCGCGGCCGGACGCGCCCCTGAGCACAGGTCGAGCGTGGGGTCCGGTGCCAAGGAGTCAGCACATGATCAACGCTATGCCTGTCGAGGGCATCGCCCCTGACCCTAACGCCAAGCAGCCCGCGGACTTGGTCGTGCGCAACGGTCGCGTGTACACGCAAGACCCGGCGAGGCCCACCGCTGCCGCCATCGCCGTCCGAGACGGTCGCATCGCGGCCGTGGGAGACGACCAGAACATAGCCCCGTTCGTCGGTACGGAGACTCGTGTCGTCGACACGCTCAACCGGCAGATCATTTCTGGGCTTAACGATTCCCACCTCCACGTGATCCGGGGTGGCTTGAACTACCTCCTGGAGCTGCGCTGGGACGGTGTCCCGTCGCTGCGCATGGCGCTATGGATGGGCGGGTTCCATCGCACCGTGCCTCCCACACTGCCTTCAGGCGTGCGTCAGGCTCAGGCTCTGGTGGAGGCCGCCGCCGAGTCCGAGGAACACCGCCAGTGGCGTGCCGCGCGAGGCTTCACGAAGGATCGCACATCTTATGACGAGATCTTCGATTCCTGCTTCGTTCTGTGAGCGTCAGGGACCGTGGGTGCAGGCGTCGCATTCAGGAGGACAAGGTGACAGAACACAGCAAGGGCCGTGGGGCTCATTCAATTCCGGCACAACCAAGTGAGAAGACAAAGGCGAGCTTTAGGAATGCGAAGCCCGATCCGGCGGCATCGCTCCTCACACCGCAAGACAGCGTCGTCCTCTTGGTGGACCATCAGCCACAGATGTTCTTCAGCACCACCAGCACAGACCGAGGCTCGATCATCAACGCGACGGTGGGCCTAGCCAAAGGGGCAAAGATATTCAACATACCGGTCATCCTGACCACGGTCGCGTCGAAGACCTTCTCCGGGCCGCTGCTTCCTCAACTGGCGGAATGCTTCCCCGGCGTCTCCCCCATCGACCGGACCACCATGAACTGCTGGGAGGATCTCCGGGTCGTCGACGCCGTCAGGGCGACCGGCCGACCGAAGATCGTCATGGCAGGTCTGTGGACGGAGGTGTGCATCGCCCTCGCCGCCCTGTCCGCCGTGGACCAGGGTTACCAGGTGTACGTCCCCACTGACGCTTGTGGGGGCGTGACAGCAGAAGCGCACGACAACGCCGTTCAGCGCATGCTCCAGCACGGCGTCATGCCGCTGACATGGCTCACCACCGTGCTCGAGTGGCAGCGTGACTGGAGCCGCACCCAGACCTACGACACCATCACCGCGGTCATCAAGGAGCACGCAGGCGCCTACGGGCTGGGAGTGATATACGCCCACGCCATGCTCCCGGGGAGCATTACAGCAGCCTGACGCCGCCCACCATGGCGGTGCACCGGGGCGTGCAGTCCGGCCAGGCGGCAGATCTCCCCAGGAGGCGGTGAAGGCGGGACGTGGGCTTGATCCGGTTTGACGGACATCCGAGATCAAGGATTCATCCCCGGAAGTGTCCATGATGGAGAGCATGGGGAAGAAGAAACCGCGCCCTCGTCGGTCGTTCACCCGCGAGTTCAAGGCCGAGATCGTTGAGTTGTGCCGGCGAGGTGACCGTTCGGTCGGCCAGGTGGCGGCGGACTTCGATCTGACCGAGACCGCGGTGCGCGCCTGGATCCGCCAGGCCGAGGTCGACAACGGCGACCGAGACGGGCTGACCAGCGGTGGACGCGAGGAGTTGGCCGCGCTGCGGCGCGAGAACCGCCGGTTGCGCGAGGACGTTGACATCCTCAAGCGGGCCGCGGTTTTCTTCGCGTAAATACCATGGGTGGCGTCCCGGCGGGTTCGCTCGTTTTTTCGTTGCCCCGGCATGTTGCGGTGGCTTGTCCTGATGTGCGGCCCGTCGGGAACCGGCCGCCCGGTGTGGCTTGACAGGAGCGTGCACCGGCTCGATTCAGGCGTGCCCGCCGGAGCGGCCCGGAC
>NZ_JBPJUQ010000205.1:0-3892 GCF_051192615.1 Streptosporangium sp. G11 | reverse complement strand
ACCCATCAGCTCCTGCCGGAATGTCGCTAAACCGACCGGCCCTTGGCGAGATCGGCCTGGTAGGAGCACACTCGAAACGACGGCCACCACACACCTCCGGGCACTTGGTCGTACTCGGAGCATCGCGCGCTGGCCGTTCCACGTCGAGAACCACCCACCACCGGGTTAAAAGCGAAGCTAAGAGCGCCTAACAGAATGAGTCCTGCTGTGCTTTGATCTCTCGCTGTAGCGACGGTGAGAGGAGCAGCAGGTGGCGCGGCTGAAGCCGTGGGAGGTCAGCGACGAGTTGTGGGCGCAGACCGGCCCGAGCCCGGTCGATCGCGGACGGCCCGGCAGCAAACATCACCTGATCGCCGACGCCACCGGCATCCCGCTCGCCGTCATCCTCACCGGCGGCAACCGCAACGACGTCACTCAGCTGATCCCGCTGCTGCAGGCCATCCCGCCAGTACGTGGCAAGCGTGGCCGACCTCGCCGACGGCCTGACGTCGTCCTGGCCGACCGCGGCTACGACCACGACAAGTACCACAAGCAGGTCCGCTACCTGGGCATCCGCCCGCTGATCGCCCGACGCGGTACCGAGCACGGCTCTGGCCTGGGAAGACAACGTTGGGTCGTCGAACAGGCCTTCGCCTTGCTACACCGCTTCCGCCGGTTGCGCGTCCGCTGGGAAGTCCGCGACGACATCCACGAAGCCTTCCTCAGCCTCGGCTGCGCCCTGATCTGCCGGCGCCGCCTCAACTCATCGTGTTAGCAGCTCTTAGCGATCTGTATGAACGCGAAGGCGTGCCGCAGACCGTGAGACGTGCAGGTATCGGGGAGTCCGGCCCTCTTGGCGGCGGCCTTGAACGCCTTGCGGAAGACCTCGCGCTGGACGTGGATGGTCCGGCGCCCCTGGAACGGATGCCCACCGGCCGGGTTGCCCCGGCCGGTGGGCATCCGGGGCAACCCGGCCAGTGACAGCCGCACGTCGTCGCGGAGCCCTGCGATCACGCGTTCCCAAAAAAATCACTTCTGGTCAGTTTGCGGCAATCTTGCGGTTCCTTGCGCACTAGATCCTGCTTTCGACCCGTTGGCGAATAAGGATATTCAATGCCCCGTTTTCTGGCCATGACCATCGGACTGCTGGCCGCCGTGGCCCTGCCCGCCATCCCGGCCCACGCCGCTACCCCTGATGGCACGCTCTCGCTCCGGACGGCAAGCGTGAAGGCAGGTGACCCCGTAGAGCTGTCCTACTCCACGCCGCGCCCCGATTCCACGAACTGGATCGGCCTCTACACCGACCCGGGCAACGGGCCCGTTGACCAGAAGTACGTCGGCCCCTCGCTGAAGTGGGTGTACATCCCCTCCAGCTCAGGCACGGCCACCCTGCCCACCGACGGGCTCGAACCGGGCGACTACATCACCTACGCCCTGGCCAAGGACGGCTACGAGTGGCTGGCGGCACCCGCGAAGGTGAAGATCACGAGCAGCGAGCCGCTCCACTTCGTGACCGGTGCATTCACCCTGCGCAATGCCCGCGCCAAGTCCCCGTACACGGCCACCGTCAAGGGTACGGTCCGCGGCGAGGCGAGTTTCCGGAAGACGGACGGCCCGGCCTGGGTGCGGGTCGGCCAGGACGGCACGGTGACCGGCACGCCGCCGGCGTCGGCGTCGGCGAAGACGGCCACCTTCACGGTGGAGGCGCGCAACCAGGCGGGCGAGAGCGCCACCGCCACGGTCGGCGTCCGCGTACGGCCTCCGGGCGGGCCGCTGGTGCCCGAGCTCACGACCATGTCCTGGAACCTGTGGCACGGCGGCAGCCAGGTCAAGGGCGGCAGGGAGAAGCAGCTGAAGTTCCTGCTCGACCGCGACGTCGACGTGGTCGGCATGCAGGAGACGTCCTCCACGTCCGCCAAGGAACTGGCCGAGGCGCTCGGCTGGGACTACTACCAGGCGGGCGCGGACCTGGGCATCGTCAGCCGGTACCCGATCGTCTCGCGCGGGCCGCTGCCTTCCGAGTCGGGCCTGGCGGGGATCAACGCGAAGATCAGACTGGACGACCGGCATGAGGTGACCGTCTGGAACGTGCACCTCGGCTACACCCCTTACGGCCCCTACGATGCGTGCTTTGGAAAGTGGAGCGTCGAGCGGCTGATGGCCAGGGAGGTCGAGTCGAAGCGCACGCGCCAGATCCAGGAGATCATGTCGGCCATGTCCGGCGACCTCGCGGACGCGAGCCGTACACCCGTCCTGCTGACCGGCGACTTCAACGCCCCCTCGCACCTCGACTGGACTGCGAAGACCAAGAAGTGTGGTTACGACTCCGTGTCCTGGCCCACCTCGGTCGCTCCTGAGCAGGCCGGGATGAAGGACTCCTATCGCGTGGCCCACCCCGATCCGCTCGCCGACCCCGGCATCACCTGGTCGCCGATCTACACCACGTTCACCGGCGGATACGATCACGACGGCCACAAGGGTGAGCCCGAGCCGCAGGATCGCATCGACTTCGTCCACTACAAGGGCGATCTCACAGTGAAGTCGTCCGACGCGGTCGTCGAGGGCACCCCGGCGCCGATCCCGAACCACAAAGACAACGCCTGGACCTCCGACCACGCCGCCGTACTGACCACGTTCGCCGTCCGTTGACCGCGCTCCGCGCTCACGGCCCCAGCGCCGGCACGACCGCGGGTTCGCGCTCGCCAGAGGCGATGATCAGATGATGCGCGCTGCCGGGCTGTTCTCGACCACCGAGGACGGCCCGGCACCGCCCGGTCTTTCACGCCCTGATGTAGCGGTGCCACATCAGGCGTCGGTCTCCAACCAGGGGTGCCGGCACCCCATGAAGTCGAGTACGAAAACGCCGGGGCCATTCCCGCAGGCGCGGGGCCGACCCGGTCAGCTCGGCCGGCAGTACGCAATCGGTGGGAGCATCCCTGCGCGGGGATGGGCCCCTGACTATCAACGGCGCGAACATGCACTGGAAGTCGGCCCCGCCCACGCGGGGATTCCAGGCAACGACGGGGAAATCTCCACCGTCGCCTTGTCGGCCCCGCGCCTGCGGGGGTGGGTTGTTAGTAGTCGAGGGCGTGGTCGACCAGTTCGGGGAGTTTTTCCGGCGTTAGCCCGGCCCTCGCTGTGACCTTCAGAGCTTGATGGCCGGTAGTTCGCAGCGCTATCTGGCAGGCTCGGGTTCGGTGGGATGTGCGCCGGGTGCGAGGGCGATCCGGCGTCGGGCGACGTCGACTTCAATGATTTTCACGGTGAGGACGTCGCCTGTCTCTACGGTGCCGCCGGTCAGTTCGGAGGCGTGTAGGAGGCCCTCGAAGCCGTGGACTGCGTCTTCGATGCGGACGAAAGCGCCGATGGGAACGACCTTGGTGACAGGGCCGGTGACGGTCCGGCCGATCTGTTGTTGAAGATCGAGTAGTGGGTCTTCCTGGAGCGCTTTGAGGGAAAGGGACACGCGCCCGCGCTCGAGATCGACGTCGAGAATTTCGGCGGTGACCTCTTGGCCGACGGCAACGACGTCGCAGGGGTGGTTGATGGGCCGCCATGACAGTTCAGGGATGTTGATCATCGCGGTGAAGCCGCCGATGTCGACGAAGGTGACTCCGAAGCTGGCGATCTCAGTGACTGTTCCGGTGATGATCTGGCCTTGGTGCACCGTTCGGAGGAAGGCCAACTCGCGCTCGTTCAGGGCCGGGTTCGGCATGTCATCACTCCTGGGCCTTGGCGGGGGCATCGGTGAGGTAGCGGTGCAGGGATGAACCGCGCCGGGATTGCTGGAGGCTTTGATGTACCCCGAGTTCGGTGGAGTCGGCTTGGTTGACTCTCATGCCGGCTGGGCGTTCGGGTAGAGCATCTCGTACTCGATGGGGGTGAGCATTCCCAGGGCGCTGTGTCGTCGTTG
>NZ_JBPJUQ010000204.1:0-3911 GCF_051192615.1 Streptosporangium sp. G11 | reverse complement strand
CCCCTTGGGCGCGCAGCGCCTGCGCGCAGATCAGGCACACCGTGTCGATGGAGACCGGCTTGCCGTCATCGCGAGCGCGAGCGTTGATCGCCGCCCACACCGCTGTCGGCCGCTGCTTGTCCATCAACCTCCACCATCTACGGCGTGGGCATTCGTGGCGATCAGGAAAAGGCCGTTATTCGGGGCGACCAGGGTAAGGCAGTGTTCGTCGGCGTCGGGCTGCGCCTCATCCAAGCACACGGCGGGCGCTTGATCCCATCCAGGCGCCTCGTCCCAGCCGGTGAGCCGTAACAGGCGGAGCACCACCGCTGGGGCCGCCACCATCCGGACGACACTCGCGCTGGAGCCTCCCGCGCCGAGGCCGGCGGTGACCAGCACGCGCAGGCCGCTCACATCGATGAAATCCAGCCCGCTCAGATCGGCGTAAAAGGGGCCATCGTCTTGGGCCGCCCCGGCCAGCGCCGCCATTAAGGCGGGCACGCCGCTACGGTCCAGCTCTCCCTCCAGTCGTATCCCCGGCGGGTGAACCGTCGACGTGATGCGCAACGTCCCGTCGTCGTAGATCGGTGCGCAGGTGGTGCCATCGGTGTCGTCCATGCCAGATCCTCCGGGGGGCTCGTCAAAGAGACAAGCCGCGAGGTCAGGACGGCACGAGATCAATGCAAGTAGGACGCCGCAGGCTCGGAGGCCCGCCAGCGAAAGACACCGCTCCCTCAGGCTACTCGCCAACGGGGTGCCTGACCATCTCCACACCGCCACCACACCGACGCCATACCCCTGGCAGGGACGCGGTTGCCGGTCGCCGATGGTTAAGCAGGCAAGAGCGGGTAGTCACCCTCGTGTAGTTCGTCAGCAAGCGCCCTGAGTCTGGTAGGCGAATCCGGTAGCCCCCGGTGAGATCCAGCAGATACGGCATCTGCATGAGGGGATCTGTGTGAGCACCAACCACCGAGGACCCTGGCCGATCACCACCAACCTGGCCGCCCTGCGGCAACGGATCCACCACCGCGCAACGGATGCAGGGTTGACCGGAGCGCGACTGGAGGACCTGCTGCTCGCCGCCAACGAAGCCGTGGTCAACGTCCTGGAACACGGCGGTGGAAGCGGTACCTTGACCGTCTGGCACGACGAGACGGAGCTGACTGTCGACGTCGTCGACACCGCCGGTCGGCTCGTGCCTCAGGATGTCTACCACTGGCGCTCATCTCACCAGGCGGGCCGGGGCGTCGGATTGTGGCTGATGGGCCGGCTCTGCGATGAGTTCACCATCCACCAGGACAGCGGACGATCACGCGTCCGGCTGCGGATGTACCTGCACACCCCGGCCCCACCGCCGCTGGTAAACGAGCGCCGCCGTACCACCTCAAACTCCGTGCTACAGCGGAGTTCACGAAAGGCGCCGAACTCCAACCTGCAGCGAAGTTCACGCCAGAACACTCCTGCGGTCTGCGGATACGATCTGGATACCTGTAGAGAAAATTCCCATCCCACAAAGATCGACTCTGCGGCCGAGACGACCCAAGCTCCTCGCCTTCTGATCCATAGGAGGAGCCTCACCCAGCACCCATCGCTCTTTTGACCTGGCCAAATGCCTAGCCATGACTCGACAAAACCGGCTCCGAGAAGGCATCGGGAATGACCATGACCGTCGAACTGGCTTAGCGAGATGCATTGGCTTCCTTCAACGGGAAGCATGACAGAGTGCCGGATCTGTTGTGGGATGAGGTCAGGAGCTTCTTCGACGCATCCCTTGACTGCAATTGTGCGGACGAATCTGGCCTTGGCTCGGGCTGCCCGATGAGCCAGGGCTGAGGAACGAAGTCCTGGATCGTCCAGCTGGTGTGCTGTCGCTCAGGACTTCGTGAAGAGATTCAGCACGTCGGCGAAGCTGTTGGTGAGGCTGTGGAGTACGGCCTTGCCTTTTTCGGCAGTCGCCAGGGATGGGCGGCCGATGACTCCGCTCTCCGTGTAAGCCTGCATGCCCTTCGTTAGGAGATGGCGGCGATCGTCGGAGGTCCAATCGGCGGACTGGTAGCCGGGGCGGATCACCTCGGGGCAGGCATGAAGCAGAAGGGACGTCTCCAGCTCTCCAGCGTGCATGTCCTCGTGCATGGTGCTGACGAGTTGGGCGGTGGCTCGGGCTTCGTTCCAGGCTTCGCGGGAGGGGAACAGTGCCATGTTGCGGCTTTCGGCGCTGGCCTCCTGAACGACGTTACTCAGAACGTAGTTGCCGCCGTGACCGTTGATGACGACTAAGGCTGTGGGGCCGGAGCGGGTGACGGAGTCGTAGATGTCGGTGACGATCGCGTGCAGGGTCCGCGCGGAGATGCTGACGGTTCCCGGCCATGCGCTGTGCTCATGAGAGCAGGAGATCGTCACCGGTGGGAGCAGCAACACGGGGTAGGCGTCGGCGATCTCACGGGCTATCAGGGTCGCAACGATGGTGTCCGTGCTGAGAGGTAGGTGATCACCATGCTGCTCGAAGCTGCCGACAGGCAGGATCGCGACATGGGCGTTGCGCTGTCGCTCCTCAGTGGTGGTCGCGGTGGGCAGCAGCGTGGTCACCGGTCTCCTTCTGGCTGGAGTGCTGGCAGGGCGAAGGACTCCGAGAGGATGTCGAGCCTGGTGAGCAAGTCTGCCACGTAGGGGTCTGTCGACCATCGGGCCAAGTGGCGGCGTAGTGCTGCGAGTTGGCCGGCGACTCGGCTGGATCGAAGGGCCTGCATTCGGGTGATGGCATCTTCGGTCACCGCACATGCCTGGTCGCGCTCGCCCGCGATGGCGTAGGCAGTGGCCATGCGGGTCAAGAACAGGACATGGTCGCGTGTCTGGCTGGTCTCCGGCCACTGGGATCGGCTGGCCTCGAATATCGGGATGGCCGCGGTCGCCTCGCCCAGCAACACGCGGGTCGCGCCGGTCTCCATGGCGATGTAGGCGGGAGTGCAGTACGGGGCACGGTCGCTTTCGCCCTGCGCCATCCCTGCGGCGGCTTCGAGGAGGGCCATCTCCGAATCACGCGCTGAGTCCGCTGCTTCTCCGAGGTGAGCGTTCGCTGTCGCACGGGTTCTCAAGATGACCGCTCTGAGCCGGGGAGTGAGGGCGCCGGAGTTGGCCATAGCCGTATTCGCCAGACCAAGGCCGTGGCCATAGTCACCGGACTCGGTGGCGATGACACTTTTACGCATGAGGATGTAGGAGATGACGCGCTGGTCGCCCAACTCCATCGCGTAGTCCAGGGCCTTGTTAGTCCACATCGTGGCGCGGGTGAAATCGCCTAGGTCCTGGTGCAGCCATCCACAGAATTCCAGCAGCTCGCTGGCGAAACTCAGGGCTTCGGTACGGTCGGCTCCTCGGGTCACCTGGCAGACCTGCCCGACTACGGGAACCTGGCTTTGAACGGCGCTGATCAAGAGGAGAGGTCCCATGATGGCTTCGGCCTGGATGTGGCCGGTGAGAACGTGCCGGAGTCCGGAGATGACGGGGCGGCTGGAGGCGCCGGTCAAGCTGGCCAAGTACTGAGCTGGTAGATCCGCACTCGATGGCGAGGGGGTCGGCTGAGCGGATGGGAGCGGATTCGGCGTGTGTCGAGTAGGTGAACTGGTTGAGGGATGTCGTCGCGGTGCCAGGCCGAGAGTCAACCGGGCGGGGTCGGGCATGTCCAGGCCGTCGGCGATGCGCTCGAAGACCTCGAAGGCGGTGACCTTGGAGGTGGTGCCGTTGATCGTCGCACTCACCCGGCCTTGGCTGAATCCGATGGCCGCGCCGATCTGCGTCTGACTGATTCCGCCGTACCTGTGGATAAGGTCGAGCAGGCTCCTTATGTCACGGTTTCTGAGCTTCGCTTTTAACCCGGTGACGGATGTCAGGCCGTCCGGCTGGTCATTTTGATGGCCGGGTGACGGGGAGCAGGT
>NZ_JBPJUQ010000203.1:0-3985 GCF_051192615.1 Streptosporangium sp. G11 | reverse complement strand
GCCGCCGGCCACCCTCCGGAGACGACCACACCCGCCAGAACACCCCCGCTCGGCCTGGCCGTGAACGGCAAGACGCTCCGGCGGCAGCCGTACCGGTGACGGCGTCACACACCTGCTGGCCACCGTCCGTCACGACACCCAGACCGTGCTCGCCCAGCGGCAGGTCGCGGCCAAGAACAACGAGATCCCCGCGTTCACGCCCCTGCTGTCCACGGTGAACCTGGCCGGGGTAGTGGTCACCGCCGATGGCCCTGCCCTGACGCGAGGCCATCCTGAATGACCGCACCGACGAGCACAGCCACGGCCGCCGCGAGATCCGCCGGATGAAGATCTGCACCGTCCGACCACACCTGCCCTTCTCCCACGCCGCCCAGGCCATCCAGGTCAACCGAAGCCACCCAGCCGACGGCCTTCAACTACTCGGTCTCATCACATGAGAACGCTTCAGCCCTGAGCGCGAGGGGCGTGCTCGCGGGTTCATAGCTTCCCCGGAACGAATAGAGATCACCGGTCGTGGAGAAATGTCCGGAGCGGCTACGGCGCCGGGGGCCAGAGGGAGAGGGCGCGTGAGCCGTTCGACGCAGATCCGCTGGCTGGTCGGCCTCACAGCGCAAGCAACGAACCTACCATTTTCAGATCGTTTGCGGTCAATGCAAATTATTTGGGACGATTGACAAGGATTGGGTCATATTAGCCATCAAATGATTTATGGCAAGGGAGTGACCGGTGAGGACAGTGATTCACACAGAGGATCTGCCGGTGGACGAGCGGTTCGCTTCCTGGCATGATCACCTGTTCCGGCAGGTGGTGGCCCCTATGATGATCACCTGTGACGATCCCGCGGGCTTCCGGGGAAGCATCGAATCGATAGATCTGAGTGCCGTCCATGTTTCCGCGGTGGAGGCTTCTCCGTGCGGGGCGTACAGGACACCTCGGATGATCCGCCAGTCCGATCCCGAGCTGTTCCAGCTCGCGTTCAACATGCGCGGAGAGACCTCGATAACGCAGGACCGCAGATACGCTCTGTCGCAGCCGTCGGACATGGTGCTCTACCACACCTCGCGCCCCCATCAGATACGGACCGGGTTCAGCAAGGATGCCACCTATGGAGTGATGGTGGTGTTTCCCGCCAAACTGCTGCCGCTGCCTTCGCGCAAAGTGGAGCGGCTCACCGCCACGCCGCTGTCAGGCCGTGAGGGGATCGGCGCGCTGATCTCGGGATTCCTCACCCGTCTGGTCAACGGCGCCGACCAATACGGGGTATCCGATCGTTCACGCCTCGGGCTTGTCCTGACCGACCTGCTCACCGCCCTGATCGCCCATCACCTCGACGCCGATACGGCCCTGCAAGCCACCACCCGCCAACGCGTCCTCCTGCTGCAGGTTCATACCTTCGTCCAGCAGCACCTGACCGACCCACACCTGTCCCCGGCCACGATCGCCGCGGCTCATGGCATCTCCATCCGCACCCTGCACCGGCTCTTCCAGACTCAGGGCGCCACCGTCGCCGAATGGATCCGCGCCCAGCGACTGGAGTGCTGCCGACGAGACCTTTCCGACCCCGCCCTCGGCGACCGGCCGATCCACGCCATCGCGACTCGGTGGAGCTTCCCCGTCGCCGCGCACTTCACCCGCGCCTTCACCGCCGCCTATGGAGTCACCCCCCAGGAGTACCGGCGCCAACACCAACCCGATCACATCCTCGATTGGCACGCATAGTCAACGAGTTGGCGCTCAGATGAAACGACACCTGCCCGGACGTCTGTGATCCTCATGGAAGAGATCGCACGCAAGCGATTGAGGGGAAATCAGGGTTGAACATGTGAGGGCATTGCCACCGGAATTCGGCTGGGGCAGTCTTGTCACCACCGGCCGATGAGGGCTAATCGATTTCCGGCGACGGCACCATGCGCGAGGTGGCCCTAAAGCGCTAACCGTCTGCTCTTTCCATCGGTGAACCGGTGCCCGTCACCGGGCGGAAAAGTAAGAATTCCAGAAAACCTTCCGACGAAGGGAATCCACACGTGAAGGCCATCAAAAAACTGGCGACCGTGATGGCGGCGACAGCCATGGTCGCCGGGCTGCTCGTCACCCCGGCGACCGCGTCGGCGTCCAGCTCCCAGGCACTGGGCTGCCAGGCGTTCAGCGCCCGCGCCCTGCTGTACTGGGGTACCGCCGTACGGACGTTCACCTGCAGTGGCACCTACAACGGGCCCTTCAGTCAGGCGAAGCGCTTCCGCGCCGGAGGATGGTCCGGATATCTCGAAACGAACATCGGCACGCCGCTCTTCTGTGACGGCGATGATTTCGCGCTGAACAACTACACGGTGTACCGCGTCGTGCTTTATGCGACGAAGGCTTCCTGGTGCTGATAGAAAACGGGCGACGGTGCGTCAACGCGCCGTCGATCCGGAACAGTTTCGAACACGCTGAGATTCGTCATATTCGATAAGACATGACGTCGGCCGTGCCACCCAGCGCCAAGTGGCGTGAAAAGCAGGTACAAGGCCAGGGGGCAGGGCCGTTGCGTTCTCGACGGGTGAGACGGCTGCACCCCTGGGACGGAGGCAGCAGGCCGGCTGAGGCACCCCAGCGTGAAGATGACAAACGCGCCCCCTGATGATCGGCGGTGTCTAGTGCTGTGACCGGAATCCTTTACCGGTCTCGCGTGTAACCGCCAGCGTCGGTTGGATGTCTTCACAGATCCAACCGATGCGAGGGGGCGCCGTGGCGGAACCGGTCAGGGTACGACGACTGATGGACGCCGAAGGGCAGAAGCTGCAGCAG
Source organism: Streptosporangium sp. G11 (assembly GCF_051192615.1). NCBI lineage: Bacteria > Bacillati > Actinomycetota > Actinomycetes > Streptosporangiales > Streptosporangiaceae > Streptosporangium > Streptosporangium sp. G11. Next base: position 1,198 of record NZ_JBPJUQ010000203.1, on the reverse strand, counting down.
ATCGTCCGCCGGGGCAGTACCAGCTCGGTGCGGTACCGGCGGGCGATGATCCTTCTGGCTTCGGCCGGAGGGAATACCGTTCCGGTGATCGCCCGGCTAGTGGCCGCCGATGAGGACACCGTCCGCGATGTCATTCATCGGTTCAACGAGATGGGGCTGGCCTGCCTGGACCCTCGGTGGGCGGGAGGCCGTCCCCGCCTGCTCAGTGACGATGAGGAAGCCTTCGTCGTCTCGACGGCCACCACCCGCCCGACCCGGCTCGGGCAGCCCTTCACCCATTGGTCCATCCGCAAACTCGCCGCCTACCTGCGAGCTCTTCCCGGCCGCGCCATTGAGATCAGCCGGGAAGCCTTACGCGTCCTGCTGGGGCGGCGCGGGATCTCCTTCCAGCGCACCAAGACGTGGAAGGAGTCACCGGATCCGGACTTCGAGGCCAAGCTGGACCGGATCGAATACGCCCTGACCCACCGGCCGGAGCGGACCTTCGCCTTCGACGAGTTCGGCCCGCTGGGCATCCGCCCCGCACACGGATCGGGCTGGGCACCGCAAGGACGACCGGACCGGCTGCCGGCCACCTATCACCGCACCCACGGGACCACCTACTTCCACGGCTGTTACTCCGTCGGCGACGACCTGCTCTGGGGCGTCAACCGGCGCCGCAAAGGCATCGACCACACCTGGGCCGCGTTGCGGTCGATCCGCGCGGCCCGCCCGGACGGCGCCCCCATCTATGTGATTCTGGACAACTTGTCGGCGCACAAGAACTGGCGTATCAGGGCCTGGGCGAAGAAGAACAAGGTCGAGTTGTGCTTCACCCCGACCTACGCCTCCTGGGCCAACCCCATCGAGGCCCACTTCGGACCGCTGCGCCAGTTCACCATCGCCAACTCCGACCACCCCAACCACACCGTCCAGACCCGGACGCTGCACGCATACCTGCGCTGGCGCAATCTCAACGCCCGCCACCCGGACGTCCTGGCCGCCCAACGCCGCGAACGCGCCCGCATCCGCAGCGAGAAAGCAATCCGCTGGGGCGGCCGGCCACTTTCAACTGCGGCCTGACCGCCCAACCCGGCAAACGTTTCCGGTCACAGCACTAGTGTCATGCGCCTGAAATTCGCCGGCAATATTTAGCCAGGGATTCGAGGATCTCTTCAGCGCTCTTGGTCCACACGAACGGCTTGGGATCCTCGTTCCA
>NZ_JBPJUQ010000202.1:0-3999 GCF_051192615.1 Streptosporangium sp. G11 | reverse complement strand
CAGCTCCGAGGCGATGGAGTGGTTGGGGCGATATCCGGTGGCGGCCACGATGCGCTCAGCCGTGACCGACTGCTCGGCGCCCGAGGGGTCGCGGCTGATCACCGTCACCTGGCCGTCGTTCTCAGTGATCGAGTGGGTGTAGAAGCCGGTGACCAGGGTGATGCGGCCGGAGTCGACGTGCGCCCGCAGCCGGGTGCCCAGCGCCCCACGCGCCGGAAGGGCGTCGGCCTCGCCGCCGCCGTAGGTGCGGCCGGCGTTGGTGGCGCGGATCGCCCAGGTGATCTGCGCGTCCGGCAGCTCGGCCAGGGCCAGCAGCGTGGTGGCCGCCGAATGGCCCGCCCCGACGACCAGGGTGTGCTTGCCCTGGTAGGTGTCGCGGGCCTCGCCCAGCACGTCGGGCAGCGCGTGGTCGATGCGCGCGGCCGCCTCGTGCTCGCCATAGGCGGGCAGGCCGCTCGCGCCCAGCACGCTGGGGGTGGTGTAGGTGCCGGAAGCGTCGATGACTGCCCTGGCCCGCAGCTCTTCACCATCGGACAGCCGCAGCAGGAAGGGGACGTCGTCTCGGCCAGTGCTGCGGACCCGGTCAAAACCCAGGCGGCTGATCGCGGTCACCTTCGCGCCCAGCCGGACCTTGTCGCCGAACAGCTTCGCCAGCGGAGCGAGGTAGTCGGCGATCAGCTCGGCGCCGGTGGGCAGCCAGTCGGAGTCCGGGGCACTCCAGCCGTCGGCCTCCAGCAGCAGGCGGGCGGCATTGTCGATGTTGTAGCGCCACGGGCTGAAAACCCGCACATGAGCCCACTGCGCGACCGACGCGCCGACCTGCTGCCCCGCCTCCAGCACAAGGAAGTCCAGACCGCGCGCCGCCAGGTGTGCGGCAGCGGCCAAGCCGACCGGTCCGGCTCCGATGACCACGACCGGCAGGGCACCGGGTGCGCCGGGCGCGGCGTGCGCCACGACCTGCTCGATCTCCACAGCAGCGGTGGTGGAAGTGGTGGTGGTGGTGCCGCAGCATCCGTCACTCATGAGGGCCTCTCCTGCCATTCGTGCGACATGTGATCGCTGGATTTCAGCGGTGGAGCAGGGCGGGGGAGCGCAACCGGCGAAACCGGACGCGCACCACACACCCTCTGTTTAGAAAAGCATCTAAGTAGTAAAGAGAGTGCCTCGCTGATTAGAGGATTGTCAAATCAGCAGATCGGGTGGCGCGGGTCGACCGGCGAGGAAGGTTCACCCGCAGGTGGTGCCTGGGGTGCAGATGTCGGGCGGGCAGCAGGCCTGCAGGCTGGTCTGCAGATCGCTCAGCGCCTCGCCGATCCGGGCGGGGTCGGCCCGGTAATAGACCGTCTTCCACTCCCGCCGGGCGCTCAGCACCCCGCCGTCGCGCAACGTCGCCAGATGGGTGGAGGTGGCCGACTGTGCGAGCGCCATCCGTTCGGCGACCTCGCCCACTGTCAGCTCGATCCCGCCGGAAAACAGCATGAGGATCTGCTGGCGGGTGTCGCTGGCCATCGCCTTGAGGAAGCCGCGCGCGGCCTCGGTCAGCTCGATGTCGGTGCTTCCCGTCTCCATGGAGCCGACTCTACCCGTCATATTGTCATTTCTTGATTTGACGATACGATGCGGCGCATGAACACCATCGTCATCGGTGGCGGCCAAGCCGGACTGGCCGCCACCCGAACTCTTCTGGACGCCGGCCTGACCCCGGTGCTCTTGGAGGCAACAGACCAGACCACCGGCTCCTGGAGGCACTACTACGACAGCCTCACCCTGTTCTCACCCGCCCGCTACAGCTCCTTGCCCGGCCTTCCTTTCGGCGGCGACGGTGATCGCTACCCGCACCGCGACGAGGTCGTGGACTACCTGGCCCGCTACGCCCGCGATCTCGGCCGCGGGGGCGCCGAGATCCGCACCGGCGCCCGCGTCACCGCCGTTGAAGCCGACACCCACCGCGGTGCCCGAGGCGGTGGCTTCGCCGTGCACCTCGCCGACGGCAGCACACTGAACGCGCCCACCGTGATCGCCGCCAGCGGCTCCTGCAACCGCCCTCACCTGCCCCTCCTGCCGGGCCGCAACGGCTTCACCGGCCAGATCCTGCACGCCGCCGCCTACACCAACCCCCTGCCATATGCGGGCCGGCGCATCGTCGTGGTCGGCGCCGGCAACTCGGCCGTGCAGATCGCCTGCGAACTCGCCGAGACCACCACGGTAACCCTGGCCACCCGCACACCGATCCGCTTCGTCGACCAGCGCCCCCTGGGCAAGGACCTGCACTTCTGGTTCACCATCACCGGCTTCGACCGGCTACCCGCCCGCCTGGTCACCACCCCGCCCACCGTCCCCGTCCTGGACGAGGGCACCTACCGCCAGGCACTACGCGACGGCCGCCTGGACCGGCGCCAGATGTTCACCCGCCTCGACGAAGGCGACGTGGTGTGGGCCGACGGCAGCCGCGAACCCGTCGACGTCGTACTGCTGGCCACCGGATACCAGCCCAACCTCGACTACCTGAACGAGCTCGGAGCCTTGGACGAGACCGGCCATCCCCGCCATGACCGGGGCCTGTCCACCACCCACCCCGGGCTGGGCTTCCTCGGCCTGGAATGGCAGCGCACCCCCGCCTCCAACACCCTGCGCGGAGTGGGCCGCGACGCCCGCCACCTCACCCGCAAACTCACTGCCCACCTCAACACCCACCGCTCCCGGGCGGGCGTATAACGAAGGACGCCTCCCCGGTTCTCCGCTACCGAGAACACCCCATCGTGCCTGGCAACACACCAGCCGCGATATTTCCCCGTCGAAAGATGTGGCCCATCGGCCCGTTCCTGCCGGACCCTCGTGTCGGCCAGGCAGGCGCGGCAACCGGTAAGGGCCTTGACGGCAAAGGCCCCAGGGCAACCCCCACTTCCACTCCCGAATATCCGCGATCTTGTTAAATCGGGCATTGAGGTTTCAGTAGGGGCTTAGCCTGGGGCCTCGTGTTACCAGTGCAACGGCCTACTTGAAGTAGGCCCACGACGCGGCTGCAACCGCGATCAAGATGCACATGCGGATGGTCCGGGGGGTGCTGTCAACTACGTCCCGGATCATCCGCGCCACCTCCCCCACCCAGGAGGAGGGCTCCGAAACACCGGGCGGCTCCTGGGCGGGAGGCTCGGCGTCGCCAGCAGGCCGGATGGCCGTCATTCACCCTTCCTTTCGACATCTTCGATCGAACATGTTTTCTAAATTACGAAGGGCCCGTGCAGTATCACCACGCCATTGGCACGGGGAAGACCTGCAGCGAGCCCTGATCAACTTCTCCGGGTTCCTCCCGGGAAGCCCAAATACAGGCTTAGCCGCTGGGTGGAGGGGGTCCAGAGGTGTTCGTTCACACTCAACCGCCCCAAGGTCATCCGCGCAACCGAATCGGCACACTCCGACCTTTCTCACCATGAGTGATCAATAGGCTACCAAGAGCACCTTTCGAGCGCCATGCAGAACCCTCATTGACCAGCCTTGAGAGGATCCGGGGAACCTTATGTGCTCTCCGCTGACGCCCGAGAATTCAACGGGGCATCTGGCGACCGGAACCTTGGCGGATCGGCCAACAAGGCGCGCTTCACTCAGGTGTAGGAGTCCACCCCCTCCGCGGCCGACCTGCGCTCATACCCCTCTCGCCTGCGCCGATGCTGCTGCTTCTGATATGGCTGGCCGAAATTACCCCAAGCGCCATCCCAGGCCACTGCAGCCTCATCGCTCACACCACAGGCGAGCACGATCGCGACGACCATTCCACGGCTAGCGCTGCGCTCCCCTCGCAAGACGGCACCGACCGTCGATCGCCTCAGTCGTTTGGTCCGATCACGCCGGACCAGTGCCCTTTGTGAAACTTTCTTCTGCCTTAATAGATCACGCAGGGCGCTCAACAGGTCGGCGTACCAATGGAGAAATATGGGCGTCACGGTTTTTCGGGGTGTTTGTCAGTGCTTTTTGCCCAGGTGACAGCCTGGGGGTATGAGG
>NZ_JBPJUQ010000201.1:0-4192 GCF_051192615.1 Streptosporangium sp. G11 | reverse complement strand
CAAGCCCACTCACGAAGACAACTATGCTGCCGCGTAGCCGAAAGCCCTGACGTGTCTACCGAACCGGGGCAACTCCAGGTGGCCCGATTCATACATTCCTCACACAACGCCTTTGGGTAACGAGGCGACTGCGTCGTAGCGGTGCCGTCGTGAGGGCACCTACCTTTTGATCGTCGGCTTGCTCGTTGGCGGCCCACGGCGACTCCATTCCCAATAATGGCTTGCAAAAGGCTACAGTAGTGGCGATCAGCCCCGGGCAAGGTGTTCACCTCGAGGCACCAGATCTGGCCATGGTCGTCCACGCGGAAGTCCACCCTGCTGTAGGAGCCTAGTTTGAGACTCTCGTGCGCCCTGGCCGCCAGCGTCTTCAGGTCAGCTTCCAGGGAGCTGGAGATTTCGGCGGGAAAGACCTCGAGCGCCCCGCCGACCTGGTATTTGGCCTCGTAGTCGAAGATCTCCTTGTCATGGAGAACGATCTCCCCAACCGCCAGCGCTTTGCCGTCGAGGACGCCGACCACGAACTCACGATCGCCGCCTCCGCGTCGCCTCCAGCGGTGCGTTCGGCGTACTCCGCCTCAACGACGCCCGCCATCCCCTCAGCTCAGATCCAGCCTCGTTGTTGGGCAAGGACGGCGGCCTGGACGCGATTGGCAGCGCCAAGCCGGGTGAGCAGGTCCGCCACGTGTCGGCGATAGCTCCGCAGGCTCATATCCATCTCTCGCGCCGCGATCTCATCCTTAGCCACCGTGGTCAATAGACACAGGATCTGTCGCTCCCGCGCGGTGAGCTCAGATGACGCCTCCGACTCAAGATCAGTCGCGTGCTCCCACACCCGCTCGAACAGAGCCACCAACGTGGCCACAACGCCCGGCTGTCGGATCATCAGCGCACCGGACCGATGACCGTCCGGCACGGCAGCCACAAAAGCCACCAAACGATCAACAATGACCAGCTCCTGAACGACACCATCGGTGACCCGGTGCCAATCCCCTCCCCGATGCAGACGCATACAGTACTCCGCCATCTCCGCGTCCTTCAGATGCTCCCGCGCAATGATGGTGCGCCACCGCACTCCCTCACCAAGACGCCGCAGCAGACCAGGTAGCACCTCCACGCGAACCCGCCGCGGCTGATGCATCGCCAGGACCTCACCCGCATCCAGCGAAAGGGACCAGATCCGCTCGTCGACCTCGTCGGCATCCTCGATCCGCACAATATCGTCGTGAGAGCCCGATCCACGGCCTTCCGCGGTCAGCACGGGCAGCGCCTCCCACGCACCACAGATCCGACGCAACTCCGCGTTCGCCTCCCGCATCCGGCGCCTGATCAAACGCGTAATCCCGACCTCCGGCTCAACCACGACCGCATGCCCATCCCCGTCCAGCCGCACCAGCCCCAACTCCACTAGCCGCGCGATCGCCGCCCCCACCACATCCGCCCCGCCATCAGCAGCCACCACCTCCCCACGCAGCAGCGCTCGATACACCTCCTCCTCAAACTCGGTCACACCTACACCGGCCAAGCTCACAACAATCCTCCAAAGACATCAGCAATCGCTCCGACGTACCAGATGACACGCACCACGATCACAATGTGACCAAAGCGATCGTCGGCTCGGTGTCGTGCTCGAGGCCGTGTTCCCGCACCCGGGTGACCCATCTTCTTGACCTCGATCAGGCGATCAGGAAGCCAGCACCGCACCCACAGCCTGGTGCTGCGCGGACCACCAGCAGCAGTCCGAACGTCGGCGCGAGCGCCGCCGGCAGTAAGCCGAGCGTCAACACCGCGACCTCCACGGCGAACAGGCGGCGGCGCCCGAGCACATCGGCCATCCGCCCGGCCGGGGCCAGCAACGCGGCGAAAAGAATCGTGTAGAGGGTCACCATCCATGACAACGACGTCAGGCCGACCCCACCAAAGTCGACGGCCAAGGCAGGCAGGCGAGGTTGTGATCGTCACATCCAGGAACGCCAGGAAGGAACCAACGGAGATCTAGTTCTTCGACGGCTGGTTGTGGAAGATCACCCGTTCCACGGATCTCCGCCCCCATGTCCCAGGAACTCCACATGCTTGACAGCGCCACGAGCGCCTTAACTACCCGGCCTTGGCGCTTGCTCGCGTCTGTTGTGACGCGCCAGGTGGGACGGCGGCGACTACCCGGTCGCTGGTCTTGTCGTACCAGACGCCGGCCCACTGGGCCGGGTTGTCGAACATCAACCGGTTGATGGCCTCGATTTCCTTAACGGCCGATTCCGGTGGCCTCGCCGGAATGGCCGTGTCGGCCAGCGCGGCGAGCGGGCGATCAACTGCGGTCGCGGCACTGGCGGGACTCAGGGACATCGCCGCCACGGCGATAGTCGTTGCAAGCAGTGCGAGCGCGCGCTGTTTGTTGGCGCGATGCATGATCAACATGTGCTCCTCTGGTGGGATTCCCGGCTTCAGGGCAGGGACCAACGACCCTTTGGTCGGGTTTGGGGCAGGGTGGCGGGCTCGGGCTGCTGAGGGGCGCGGCGGCTGCCCGGTCCGTGAGGTTCTGACGTCGCCATAGGGATCTGCGCAGATACGGATCAGACCGTAATTACGTCCTTGACCTATGTCAATCGCCATGTTCGGGTGGTGTCGAGCATCGCGTGGGACGCCGTGTGACCTGCTGACTTGCCGTGAGACGTGCTCCCGTTTGGGAGCCTTCTGCGGTTTCTTTCACGGTGGTTGCCTCAGGTCAGCGGCATGGCCGCGAGGTCGTGAAGGATTGGCAGCAAGCTGTGGGGGCTGGCAGGTTCCTGCATTACGGCTAACCACAGGCTTTCGTGAAGTCGTGACGTAGCGGTGGATGTTGTTGTTCGCAAGCTCGTCGTCGCTTGCCGGTAGAAGTCCGGTACGGGTAGCCAGCAGGAAGGGGGCCCGGTAGTAGGCTGCTGGTTTCGTCTGGAAACTTACGCCCCGTCAGCCGACGATCAGCAGGGGATGCCTCGCTCATCGATCGGGGAATGCCCGCTCAGCCTCACTCAGCCTGGGCAGGCACCGCACGAACGCGCCGCGTGGAGACTGCCAGGATCAGGCCAGCGCCCGCCACCACCAGTGCAGCAAGGCCGACGGCGGCGAGCAGGGTCAAGCCGTCAGGGTGGATGAGGGCATGGCCACGCTGAGCCTGCCACAGCAGCAAGCCGGTAAGTCCTGCGTAGCCGAACGCGGCGACGATCACCAGGGCACCGCGCGTGGCGGCGCCGGCCAGGACGGAGAAGCGGCGGGAGAGCATGCCCAGGCCGATAGCGACCAGCGGAAGCACCTGCAGGGCGTGCAAGCCTACGAAGTGCGCGACTCGCAGGTCGCCCGCGCCGGTCTCCCAGCCGGTGACCGGCATGCCGGCGCCTCCGTCGGGCGCACCGACGCTGTGCGCGCCGATCGTGGCCAACTCGAGCCCGCCGCCTGCTCGGGGGTCGGAGCGGTCATCAGGTAGCCCACGGACATGCCAGCCAATGAGATGACCAGCCCCAACGGTATCGCCCACCCCATCGCCCGATCCACCCGGCGCTGCAGTACGAGGAAGACTCCCAGCGCGAACGTCATCAGCCAGCCCAGGTATGCGGCGCCTCCCATGGCCATGAACATCGCCTCGTCCAGCGCGGTGGAGACGTTGAAGTGGCTGCGAACCCCCCGTGCCGCCTGGAACACGATGGCCGAGATCTCGGGAACGATGAAGGCCGCCACGGTCACGGTGCCCAGCCACCACAGCGTCCGCCGCCACCGCCGGACCTGGCTGATCATCCAGGCCATTGTGATCGTGTACAGCCCGAAGGAGGCCGCGAACTTGAACGGCTTGAGCCACACCCCCTCCCCCATCACGATCCGCCCGTCGACCACAAGGCCGATCCCGCTGAATACCGCGAGCACCACCATGGCCGCTGCGCAATAGCTGAGCGGACCATGCCAGGTAGAGGTGGACGTCTGTTGTTCCTGACGCTGAAGCAGAGCGATCATGATGGCTCCTTCACATCGACTGGCCACAACTCTGCTTGTCAGCGCATGCGCCAACCAGAGACACGATCACCAACCCGCCATGACCTCGTCATAAACCGGACAGAACAGCAAAATCGTCAAGGCCTGGGGATCAAGTGGAGTTGCCCCGGTTTGGTAGACACATCAGGGCTTTCGACTACGCGGCAGCATAGTTGTCTTCGTGCGTGGGCTTGAG
>NZ_JBPJUQ010000200.1:0-4271 GCF_051192615.1 Streptosporangium sp. G11 | reverse complement strand
TCGGGCGCGGACCGCGACTGCCGTGCCCGTCATGCTGCTGGGTTTTAGCGTGCAGCCCGCTCCAGGCGTGCACGGTCACGGTCCTTGGCCAGTGCGGCATACACGCTGCCGTGTCCGCGCCGGTGCAGCGGATCCAGCGACAGGTGCGGCAACGAGAGCACCAGCCCGGCGGCCAGCACGGCATCGGCGAGCTCGAACAATGCATCCGAGCGACGGGTGAAGCAGCCCATCAGCTCCTGCCGGAACACCGCCAGGCAGGCCACCCCTTGGCGAGATGGGTTCGGTAAGAGCACACTCGAAACGACGGCCACCACACACCTCCGGGCACTTGGTCGTACTCGGAGCATCGCGCGGTGGCCGTTCCACGTCGAAAACCACCCGTCACCTACACCGCCGAGGCCCGCCAGCGCGCGAGAGGGACCCGCGCCGCGGTGCCGGCCAAGCAGAGCCGCGCCGCGCCGCGCTGGAGCGGTTGTCCCCAGGGTGGCCGCTGAAGCAGGTGAGCAATCCGTTCCAGCTGGAGGTACACCACGCCATCGATGCCGGCAGTGACGTCGATGGCGGAGGCGCGGATCTGCCTGAGCTGCCGATATACGTACAACGCGACCATGACCGAGCACTGGGCGCGGTGGTGAAGCGGGCCAGGGCCGGGAGCAGTCAGATCGCGGTACTGGTGGGCGGATCCTCCACCGGCAAGACCCGAGCATGTTGGGAGGCGCTAGCCCCGTTGCGACAGTAGCGTGGCGTTGACCGAGTCGACTTTCGGCTAGGCGATCGACAGTCTGCTTGGTATTCGGCGACCGCTTTCGGGGTCGAGGCCCTTGAGAACATCGAGTGAAGCCTGAACCGCGAGCACACCTCGACGTTAACCACTCACCCGAAGAACGGTGATTACCTCAGGCGCATCGACAGATGGCGCGTATCTTTCCCTCGAGCCGAAGGCGGCCCGGAAAACCTGCTTCCCGCGCGGGTGCGCAGTACCCCCACCCCTCGGCAGACCAGGTAGATGGTGAAGGAGATGGTGGTGACGTACGGGCTGATCGGGATGCTGCTGCCCAGCGCCAGCAGGATGCCACCCAGTATCGAGGTGAGAGCGAACACGACGCTGAGCAGCGTGACCAAGCCCGGTGAGGCGCTGATCCGCATGGCCGCCGCGGCGGGGGTGACGAGCAGGGCGAGCACCAGCAGCGCGCCCACGACCTGGATGGAAACGGCCACCGACAGACCAAGAAGAACCATGAAGACGGAGGACAGCGCCCGGACCGGAACGCCCCTGGCGGCGGCGACATCGGGATCCAGGCTGGCGAACGTGAGAGGCCGCCAGAGCACGCAAAGACCCATCAAGACCACCACGCAGGTACTGATCAACCAGGTCATCTGCACCGTGTCGACCGCGACGATCTGACCGGTCAACAACCCGAACTTGTTCGCCGCCCGCCCCTTGTACAGGGCCAGGAACAGCACCCCCAGACCGAGACCAAACGGCATCAACACCCCGATGATCGAATTGCGGTCCCGAGCACGTACCCCCAGAGCGCCAATGATCAGCGCCGCGACGATCGAGCCGGCCAGGGAGCCCGCGGCGACGTTCACACCGACCAGCAACGCCGCGGAGGCGCCGGCGAAGGAGAGCTCCGCGACACCGTGCACGGCGAAGGCGAGATCACGCATCATGACGAAGGTGCCGATGATGCCACCCACCAGGCCCAGCATCGCTCCTGCGACAAGAGAGTTACGGACCAGGAACAACAACTCGCCGTAGTTGTCGTAGTTGAAGATCTGCTGCCAGATATCGCCGGTCATGCTGGAGGCTCTCCGCCGTGGTCGTAGGAACCCGGGGCACCCACGACCACGAACCTGCCGCGGACCCGAAGCACCTCCACCGGGCTTTCGTACAGGTCGGACAAGGTCTGGGAGGTCATGACCTCCTCAGGGGCGCCGATGAGGAACCGTCCCCCGGCGAGGTAGAGCACCCGATCGACCATCTCCAGGATCGGGTTGATCTCATGCGTGACGAACACCACCGAGGTGGCGCAGGAACGCCGTCGCGCGTCCACCAGACCGGCCACCACCTGCTGGTGGTGCAGATCCAGCGACAGCAAAGGCTCGTCACAGAGCAAAATGGCCGGGTCGGTGGCGAGGGCCTGAGCAACGCGCAGCCGTTGCTGCTCACCGCCCGACAGCGAAGCGAGGGGAACGTCGGCGAACGCCGTAGCGCCCACGGCCTCCAGGAGCTCCTCCACTCGCCGTCGCGAGCGCCGCCCGTCGACGGAAAAACCCCAGCGGTGCCCGTCCACGCCGAGCCGGACCAGGTCACGGCCCCGCAGCGGGGTCTGCGCGGCGACGGCCCGCTGCTGCGGGATGTACCCGATCAGATCGCTCCCCCGGCGAACCGGCCGCCCGCCCACCGTCAAAGTGCCCGCCGACAGCGCCTGCTGACCGAGAAGGACGCGCAGGAAACTGGTCTTACCCGACCCGTTCGGTCCCAGGACCGCGACGAACTCGCCGCGTCGCAGGTCCAGGTCCAGGCCCCGCCACAGGATCCGATCGCCGTAGGCGAGCCCCGCGCCGACCAGGCTCAGCGTGACGTCGCCGTCGCCCGTCACCTCCCCGCGACGCGAAGCCGCGACGTCAACGGGGCCGGTCATGTCGCGAGAGCGGCTTGCAGAGCATCGAGGTTGGCGGTCATCCAGCCGATGTAGTCCTCGCCCTCGGGCAGGGTCTCGGTGAGCGTCACCACCGGGATGCCGTTGTCCTCGGCCGCCTTCTTGAGCTGCTCGGTCTGCGGCCCGCTCGTCTGCTCGTTGTAGACCAGGGCCTCGACCTTCTTGTCGCTGAGCAGGGCGAGCGTCTCGCGCAGGACCTCGGCAGAGACGTCGTTGCCCTCCTCGATGGCCTCGCTGAACTCCTCAGGAGTGAGGTTCTTCAATCCCGCGGCGTCCAGGACGTACAGCGGGACGGGCTCGGTGATGGCCACCGCGGCGCCGCCCGCATCAGCGGCGATCTTCGCCTCGTGGTCGACCAGCGGCTGGAGCTTGTTCTTGAAGGCGTCCGCATTGGCGGTGAAGGTGGCCGCCGAGGCGGGGTCGGCCTTGGTCAGAGCCGCGGAGATCCGGTCGGCGATCTTGGCGACCGAGGGGAAGTCGTACCAGATGTGTTCGTTGAGTTCGCCGCCGGCGGGTGCCGTCCTGCCGGAGACGGCAACAGCGTTGATGATCTCCGCAGAGGAGTTGCCACTGGATTTGATCATGGTGTCGACGAAGTCGTCGTACCCGCCGCCGTTCTCGACGACGACCTTGGCCTTGGACAGTGCGAGCTGGTTCTGAGTGTTGGCCTCGTAGGAATGCGGGTCCTGCGCGGGATCGGAGATGATCGAGGTCACCGCGACCCTGTCGCCGCCCACCTGCTTGACGATGTCTCCGTAGACGTTGGTCGAGGCCACCACGGTGATGGGCGTCGAAGGCGGCGTGCTTCCGGTCGCCGAGGAGGTGGGCTGCGACGCGGGTGAGGATGACGCGCCGCATCCGGCCATCAGCAGCGCCAGGGCACAGAGAGCGGCGGAACGCATGAGATGCATGCCGGACCTTCCTAGATCAATAACGATTTTCGTTTCAATCTGGTGCTTTGGTGGACAACCCTGTAGAAAGTGAAAACCATTGTCAAGCCGGAGTGATGATCAACATGTCAGAGCCACCCCGGTGGCACACCCGACTCCGCGCAGCCGGCATCCGGGCAACGCGAAAACGCGTACTGGTACTGGAAGTGCTGACCGCCGAAAACGGCCCGACCACAGCCCGAAAGCTGCACACCGGACTCCTGGCGCGAGACAAGGCAATCGGCCTGACAACCGTCTACCGCGCCCTGTCCTCACTCGTGGACGCAGGCCTCGCACACGCCTTCACCCAGGCAGGCGAAACCACCTACCGACTCTGCGGCCCCACTCGGCACCACCACCTGATCTGCCGCATCTGCGGACTCGTCACAGAACAAGGAACAGAGGAGCGAGTGGACGGCTTCCAGGTCGAGGAGGTGTACGGCATCTGCGGCAACTGCACACCCCTCCCCTGACCGATCGGTCACAGGAAGACGAACCTCGCCCTGCACCCGGCAAGAGGGCCAAGCGGACAAGACCATCACCAACATCACAGACCGGAGAGCGGGAAGGCCACTCCATCCAGCCGACACCCACGACACTGAAGCGATCCGGGTTCGGTGGAGGCTCTACGGGCTGACTCCAGCCGTCGGTTCGGGCTGGTGTTGAGCGTAGTAGA